>JASHSV010000324.1 GCA_030038535.1 Candidatus Acidiferrales bacterium | reverse complement strand
GCAGTAGTCTAAATTAGACTAGCGAATCGTAGCAGACAAGAATTCCCGCAGCAAGGAGAATCTTCGATGGCTGACAAACGGCTTCTTGGGGACCTGGATTCGATCGGACCCGCCATGCTTCGCGATTTCGAGCTGCTGGGCGTGCGCAGCGTTGCGGCGCTGGCGCGGCGAAATCCGCAATCGCTTTACGAGCAGCTTTGCCGGACGACGGGACAGGCGCAGGACCTGTGCGTTCTCGACACGTTTTGCGCGGCGGTGGCGCAGGCGCGCGACCCGCAGCTTCCCGCGAGCCAGCGCCAGTGGTGGTATTGGAGCAGAAAGAGAAAAGCCGCGGACCGAGCATTGGGATCGAAAGACCGCGAACAATGACACCGGCTCCTATCCGCGTTGCGAGTGTGGGGCGTGGACAGCTTGCGGTGCGCGAGAGCAGGGCACGCCGTGAAAGGACAGTGACCGTGCCGGATCTGGTGTTGCTCAGCCTGCTCGCCGAAAGGCCGATGCACGGATACCAGGCCAACCTGGAACTCGAGCGCCGCGAGGTGCGCGACTGGGCCGGAATTTCGCGGCCGCAGGTTTACTATTCGCTCGAGAAGCTGGTGCGATGGCGGCTGCTTCGCAGCGTGGAAACAGGCGAGCCCGCAGCAGGGCCGGACCGGCACGTGTTCGAGACCACGGAGAGCGGCCGGCGCGCGCTGGCGGAGGCGCTGGAACGCGCATCGTGGACCACGGGCCGTGAGCGTCCGGCATTCATCACCTGGCTCGCGCTCTCCTGGCAGGCCCGCCCGCGCGTGGTGATGCGGCAGGTGAAGCGGCGGCAGCGGTTTGTTGCCGGGGAACTGGCGCGGGAGCGGCAGGTGCTACGCGAAATCTTTGCCGAGGTGGGCCATCCGTATCACGAGGCGGTGTGGGCGGTGAGCCTGGCCATCGCGCAATTCGAAACGGAGCTGCGCTGGCTGCGAAAGCTGGCGCGGGAATTGCCGCGACGCGGGGCGGCAAAACGGCCGGCCTACAGCGCAACCACTCGATAGAAATAGAAACAGCTGATGAGCCAGGCCTTGCGGTACACTCGTGGCCTGCGTTGCGGGGCATACCCGCGCTGAGGGAGACGCGGTGCCGGATTTTTTTCACTCGGCAGTCGGTGTGATGCTGGCCGTGCTGTCTGCCGGCCTGCTGGCGCTCGGCGCATGCTTGTGGCTGGTGTGGAACAAGATGCGGCGGCTGGCATGGCGCGAAGAGCGGGCGCTGCGGCAAACGGAGAAGTATGTGCGCGAGCAGATGGCTTCGCTGAGCGAAAAAGTGGGCGGCGAGCTGGCGCGCCAGCGCCGCGAAGCGGAGCAGGCGCAGCAGAAGCTGGAAACCTCGGTGAGGCGCCGGCTGGACGAGCTGCAAATGCTGATCGAGGGCCTGCGGATGCTGGAAGCGAAACTCCAGACGCGATTCGCGCCGCCATCCCCGGAAAAAACTTCCGATTCCGCGGCGAAAGAAGCGCGGGGCGGGCTGAGCGTAATCGCGCGTTCGGCCAAAGCGGGAGGCGGCGAGAATCCGGAGTAAACGAAAAAAAGATCCCTCGCCGCGGATTTGCCGGGATGGGGACGCAAGAGGGCGTCAGAGGGAGAACTGACCGGAGTACACGACGGCGGGTTTCCCGGGCTCGATCCGGCCGATGGCAAAGAATTTCTCGCGACGGCGTTTCAAGTAGGCTTCCACAAGGCGCACGTTTTTCGGGGGCACGACCAGAATCATTCCCACGCCCAGATTGAATGTGTTCAGCATTTCCGCCTGATCAATCTCACCCAGTTGGGCGAGCCAGCGGAAGACGGGCAGGACCGGCCAGGAGCCCAGCTCGACGCGAGCCTGCACGTTGCGCGGGAGCACACGCGGCAGATTGCCAGTGATTCCGCCGCCGGTGATGTGGGCGAGAGCGGAGAGCCAGCCGCGCCGGAGCATTTCCCGCAAGGCAGGCAGATAGCAGCGGTGCGGGCGAAGCAGTTCCGCGCCCACTTTGTTCTGCAGTTCGGCGACGTAGGTGTCGAGCTTAAGACCGGCGACTTCGAAGGCGAGTTTGCGCGCGAGCGAATAGCCGTTGGTGTGCAGTCCGCTGGAGGGAAGGGCGAGGAGCACGTCTCCGGCACGCACCGCGGAGCCGTTGAGGACGCGATCGCGCTCGACGGCGCCGAGTATGAAGCCGGCCAGGTCATACTCGCCAGGCGGGTAGAAGTCCGGCATCTCCGCGGTCTCGCCGCCGATAAGCGCGCAGCCTGCGCGTTTGCAGGCGCCGGCCATTCCTTCGATGATCTGTTCGACGACGGCGGGCTCGAGCTTGCCCAGGGCCAGATAGTCCAGAAAGAAAAGGGGCTCAGCACCTTGGGTGAGGATGTCGTTGACGCAGTGATTGACGATATCGACGCCGACGGTGGAATGCACACGCATGGCGAAGGCGACCTTGAGCTTGGTGCCGACGCCGTCGGCGCTGGCGACGAGGACAGGATCCTTCCAGCGCTTGCGGTCGAGCTGGTAGAGGGCGCCGAACGCGCCGATGTCGTTGAGCACGCCGGAAGTGAAGGTGCGTGCGGCGAGATGCCGAATGCGCTGCTTGGCCCGGTCGGCGCGGGAGATGTCTACGCCTGCGTCTGCGTAACGCATAGGGTCGGCGAGAGGAGGTCCAGGCTCCACAGCCCGAATCCCGATGGTTCGGGACCGGGATCAGAACGGTACGAACAACCGCTGCCAACGGACATGGCCGGGGTGCAGCAGGGCCATACCATAGGCGCTGAGGCGCTCACGGATGTGGCCGGGCTGCCAGGCGTCGCTGGGCGCGTCGAGCGAAAGATAAATAAACAGTGGCGTGCCCACGATTGCGGATCGCGGGACGAACCCCCAAAAGCGGCTGTCGTAGGAGTTGTTGCGGTTGTCTCCCATGACGAAGTAGGAGTCAGACGGCACAGTGATGGGCTTCCGGTTCTCCCAGGCGTCGGGAGTATCGGCCAGATAGGGCTCGGTGAGTGGCTTGCCGTTGACCCAGACGATGCCGGCGCGAATCTCGAGGGTGTCGCCGGGCATGCCGATGATGCGTTTGACGAAATCGGGATGGCCGGGAAGCGGAGCGTGAAAGACGATCATCTGCTGTCGCTGCGGCGTGCGCCAGAGGGTGGCGTGCAAGCCGGTGAAGGGAACCTCGGCATCGTAGCCGAAGCGACTGACCAGGACGTGGTCGCCGATCAGGAGCGTCTTGACCATGGATTCGGAAGGAATGACGCGGGCCTGCACGAGGGTGCCCTGAATAAAGAGAAAAGCGAGAATCACCCAGAGCCAACCCCGCACCTCGCGCAACATGCGTTCGCGCGCAGCGAGGACTTCCGGGGTCGGCGGAGTGTTACTGGCAGCCACGGCCTGTCGCCACTTCCAGTTGCACGAGTTCGGTCGGATAGACCCCCGTATAACAAGACGTGCAGAACTTTCCTTCGGTGTCTTCCACGGAGTCGCGCAGGTGCTCGAGAGTCAAATAGCCCAGGGAGTCAGCGCCGATGTACTGGCGAATTTCCTCGACGGAGTGATTCGCAGCGATGAGCTCATCACGCGTGGGGGTGTCCACGCCGTAGAAGCAGGGAGAAATGGTGGGCGGGCAACTGATGCGCACGTGGACTTCGACGGCGCCGGCCTCGCGAACCATGCGGACAATTTTCCTGCTGGTGGTGCCGCGGACGATGGAATCGTCGACGAGAACGACGCGTTTGCCTTCCAGCAGGCGGCGAACGGGATTGAGCTTCAGCTTTACGCCGAAGTCGCGAATCGATTGGCGCGGCTCGATGAAGGTGCGTCCCACGTAATGATTACGGATGAGGGCCATCTGGAAAGGGATGCCCGATTCGTGAGAGAAGCCGATGGCCGCGGGAACGCCGGAGTCGGGGACGGGAACGACCATATCCGCTTCCACGGGATGTTCGCGAGCCAGCCAGCTTCCCAGCTTTTCGCGGCTCTGCTGGACGGAGCGGCCGAAGACGAGGCTATCGGGGCGGGAGAAATAGACGTGCTCAAAGATGCAGTGCTGGTGAGGCTTTTCTGGGGCGAAATGGATGGACTCGTGGCCGGTGCGGGAGATGCGCAGCATCTCGCCGGGTTCGATATCGCGGACGTACTCGGCGCCGATGAGATCGAAGGCGCAGGTTTCGGAGGCCACGACCCAGGCGCCGTCCACGCGGCCGAGAGCGAGGGGACGAAAGCCGCGGGGGTCGCGGATGGCGTAGAGCTCGTCGCGCGTGAGGATCACGAGAGAATAGGCGCCTTCCACCTGATGGAGGGCGTCGGCGAGAGCGCCGGGAAGAGTGCGCGCCGCGCTGCGCGCAGCCAGATGCACGATCACCTCGGTGTCGCTGGTGGTCTGGAAGATGGAGCCTTTGTGCTCCAGCTTGCGGCGGAGTTCATTCGCGTTGGTCAAATTGCCATTGTGGGCCACGGCCAATTTGCCACGGTTGCAGTCGGTGACGATGGGCTGCGCATTGTTGAGCGAGGTATCGCCGGCCGTGGAATAGCGGGTGTGGCCCATGGCGGAGTCGCCGGGAAGCTGCGCGAGCACGTCTCCGGTAAAAATCTCGGAGACAACGCCCATGCGGCGATAGCAGTAGAGAAGCTGGCCGTCGCTCGAGGTGATACCGGCGGATTCCTGGCCGCGATGCTGGAGGGAGTAGAGACTCAAGTAGGTGAGTTTGCTGGCTTCCGTGTGACCATAAACGCCGACGACCCCGCAGTGGTCATGCAGGCGGTCGTCCCGCGGATGCACGGAAGAGTACAAGCCGAGGCTCAGCGGGCTGCGAGCGCCTGCTCAAGAGAGTCGGCCCAGGAAGCGCGCAGTCGAGCGACAGGAGACGAGACTACTTCCCTGCCGTTGTACTCGATGCGGAAAATCCCCTGAGTGACGGTCCCGAGCGTGCGCAGGCCCAACTGATATTGTGCCGCAATTCGCTCGATGGCGGCAAGGGCGGCCTGGGGCGCTGTTACCATGGCGCGCGCCCCGCGCTCGCCGAACAGAGCCCACTCGGCAGGCTCGGCGCCTTCGAGCGAGACGTTTGCGCCGAGCGATTCGGTGGCGAAGAAGGAGGCAAAGCCGGATTCGGCGATGGCCACGGCGAGGCCTCCGTCGCTCAAATCGTGGGCGGAGTGGAGCAGTCGTTCGGCGGCGAGAGCGGCGAGAGCGTCCATCAGACGCTTTTCCGCGCCGAGATCGATGGCGGGCGGCGTTCCCGCGACGATGGAGTGAATAGTGCGGGCGTACTCGCTGGAAGAAAACTCGCGCTGCATTTCCGGAACGGCAGGGCCAGCGCCATCGAGCAGCAGAATCACGTCGCCGACGGCGCGGAAGCCCATGTGGAGGGCGAGCGAATCGTCGCCGAGAATGCCGAGCACGCCGATGGTGGGAGTGGGATAGATGGCGTGGCCAAGGGTTTCGTTGTAGAAGCTGACGTTGCCGCCGGTGATGGGCACGCCGAGGGTGCGACAGGCTTCGGCCATACCGTCAATGACCTCGCTGAATTGCCGCATAATTTCCGGCTTTTCCGGATTGCCGAAGTTGAGGCAGTTGGTGGCCGCGATGGGACGGGCACCGACGCAGGCGACGTTTCGCGCGGCTTCGGCGACGGCGTGCATGGCGCCAAGGCGAGGATCGAGGTGACACCAGCGGCCGTTGCCGTCCACAGCGAGGGCGAGGCCACGGCCGATTTCCTTGACGCGGACGAGCGCGGCATCGCCGGCGCCGGGAGCGACCACGGTGTTGGTGCGCACCATGTGATCGTATTGCTGGACGATCCAGCGCTTGGAGGCGATGGCCGGCGCGGCGAGCAGCTTGGCGAAATTGGCGGTGAGATCCGTTCCTTCGGGAGCGAAGGCAACGAGCCTCTCCGCGTGAGACGGCTTGGCTGGCGGAGCGAGCGGGCGGGAATAGACAGGGCCTTCTTCGGCAAGCGGGTGGGCCGGAATTTCGGCGACAACGCGGCCATGGTCGAGCACGCGGAGCAGGCCGCCCGAGACGACGCGGCCGATGACCACGGCGTCGAGTTCCCATTTGCGGAAGACATTCAAGACTTCGTCTTCGCGGCCGCGTTCGGCAACGAGAAGCATGCGCTCCTGGGATTCGCTCAGCATGATTTCGTAGGGTGACATGCCGGTTTCGCGCTGGGGAACAAGCGACAGATCGATTTCGATCCCCGTGGAGCCGCGGGAGGCCATCTCGCAGGTGGAGCAGGTAAGGCCGGCGGCGCCCATATCCTGAATGGCCACGACAGCGCCGGTGTGCATGGCTTCGAGACAGGCTTCGAGCAGGAGTTTTTCGAGGAAGGGATCTCCGACCTGGACGTTCGGGCGCTTTTGCTGGGACTCCTCGGTGAATTCTGCGGAGGCAAGGAGCGAGGCGCCGTGGATGCCGTCGCGTCCCGTTTTTGCGCCGACGTAAATGACGGGATTGTCCACGCCGCGCGCGCGGGCGAAAAAGAGTTCGTCGCGGCGGGCGACGCCGAGAGCGAGCGCGTTGACGAGGGGATTGGCAGAGTAGCAAGGCTCGAAAGCAACTTCGCCGCCGACCGTAGGAACGCCGAAGCAGTTGCCGTAGTAGCCGATGCCGCGGACAACGCCGTCCACGATGCGTCGGTTTCGGGCGACTTCCGCGGGCGTGGTGCCCTGGCCCTCCGTGATGGGGCCGAAACGGAGCGAATCGAGCACGGCGATGGGGCGCGCGCCCATGGTGAAAATATCGCGGAGGATGCCGCCGACGCCGGTGGCGGCGCCCTGGAAGGGTTCGACGAAGCTGGGGTGGTTGTGCGATTCGATTTTGAAGGCGGCGCACCAGCCGCTGCCGATGTCCACGACTCCGGCGTTTTCGCCGGGCCCCTGGACCACTTGGGGGCCTTTGGTGGGCAGGCGCTTGAGGTGGACTTTGCTCGATTTGTAGGAGCAGTGCTCGCTCCACATAACGGAAAAAATGCCGAGCTCAGTGATGTTGGGATCGCGGCCGAGGATTTGCCGGACGCGGGCGTATTCGTCGGCGGAAAGGCCGTGTTCGGCGGCGAGTTCGGGAGTGACCCGGATTTCGGTGTCGATCATGCGGAGGAACTACGCGGGAACCCGCTCGGCGACAACCGTTGAACGTTCGCGGCGGGCGAGCGTATCGATCATCGAGCGCAGAATCACCAGGCCCTCGGCGGAGTCGAGCAGGGATTCTGCGGCGCGTTCGGGATGGGGCATGAGGCCGGCGACGTTGCGCCCGCAGTTGATGATGCCGGCGATGTTGGCGAGAGCGCCGTTGGGATTCCATTCGGGCGACTCGCGGCCGTCGGGAGAAACGTAGCGGAACAGAATCTGGCCGTTGCGTTCGAGGTCGCGAAGGGTCGCATCGTCACAGAAGTAGTTGCCGTCGGAGTGGGCGATGGGGATTTTCAGCAGCTGGCCGGAACTCGCGGCGCAGGTAAACGGAGTGTCCGTGCGTTCGACTCGGATATATACGTGACGGCAAACAAAACGCAGACCGGCATTGCGCAGAACGGCGCCGGGAAGAAGACCGCTCTCGAGAAGGACCTGAAAGCCATTGCAGATGCCGAGAACAAGGCCGCCGGAATTAGCGAATTTGGTAACGGCGCGCATGACGGGAGAAAAACGGGCGATGGCGCCGGTACGAAGATAGTCGCCGTAGGCGAAGCCGCCGGGGAGAATGATGGCGTCGAAGCCGGTGACTTCTTCGGACTTGTGCCAGATAAAGTCAACGGGCCGGCCGAGGACGGTGCCGAGGGCGTGATGCGTATCGTGGTCGCAGTTGGAGCCGGGAAACACGACGACGCCAAATTTCATTAGTGGATTACCCCTTCGAAATTCTACCACGGGATTTGTGAGGCGCGTGAGGAGCGCAGGCAGTCCCGAAGCTTCGGGAGGCCGCGCCACAAGGATTCAGCGGCGGCGTTTCCTGGCGGGACGGCGCCGAGGGCGGGCACGCTTTTTTGCAGCGCGCGGGGGTGGCGCCGCGGCGGCCAGTTGTTTGCGGCGGGCGGCGGCCCAGCCGGGTTTGTTGGACTGGCGGCCGCGGGCGATACCGAGCGCGTCGGGAGGAACGTTGTCCGTGATGGTGGAGCCAGCGGCGACGTAGGCGCGATCTCCGACGCGAACGGGAGCGACGAGCGCGGTATTGCTGCCGATGAAGACGGAACTGCCGATAACGGTGCGGTTTTTGCTGACGCCGTCGTAATTGCAGGTGATGGTGCCGGCACCGATGTTGGAGCCTTTGCCGATACCGGCATCGCCGAGATAGGTGAGATGCTGCGCTTTGACGTTCTCGGCGAGACGGCTCTTTTTCACTTCGACGAAATTGCCAACTTTCGCGTTCGGCCCGATGTCGGCTCCCGAACGCAGCCGTGAAAACGGGCCGACGGCCGAGCCGGAGCGAATGCGGCTCGAGGCCATGACGCAATGCTCGAGGACGGAGGCTCCGTCGTCGATCACCATGTCGCGCAGGACGCTGCCAGTGCGGATGGCGCAGTTCGCGCCGATGCGGGTCGAGCCGAGCAGTTGGACGCCGGGCTCAACGACAGTGTCGGGTCCGATGCGCACATCGGGATCAATGAGCACGGTGTCGGGAAGATAGATGGTGACGCCCGAATCCATGAGGTCGCGGCGTTTGCGGTCGCGGAGGATACGGTCCACCTCGACGAGTTCGGCGCGAGTGTTGCAGCCGAGCACTTCCTGCGCGTCGGTCGCCAGCTCGGCGAGGACGCGGAAGCCGCGCAGGTTGAGGAGGGCGACGGCATCGGTTAGGTAGAGCTCCTTGTGGACGTTGTCCGGGCGGAGGGCGTCCAGACAGGGCCAGAGGGAATCGAGCGTGAAGGCGTAGATGCTGGAATTGATTTCGGAGATTGCGCGCTCGTCGGGAGCCGCAGCTCTTTCCTCGACGATGCGGGCGACGCTGTTGTCGGATTTCCGGACGATGCGGCCGTAGCCAGTGGGATCGGCGACCACGGCGGTAAGGATGGTAGCGGCGGCGCCGCTCGAGCGATGCGCGTGAGCGAAACGCTCAAGAGTACCGGAGCGAATGAGAGGGGCATCGCCGGGCAGGACGAGCACAAATTTCGAGCGGCGGTGGAGCTTGGGGCGGGCGACGCGGAGGGCATGGCCAGTGCCATTCTGCGGCCGCTGGAGAACGGTGCCGGCGCCGAGGGGCGCGACACAATCACCGACGGCTTCGGCCTGGTATCCGACGATCACGGCGATTTCACGAAAGTGGAGGGGGAGGCAGGCGCGAATTACATGCTCGACGAGAGCGCGACCGCCGGCGCGGTGGAGAACCTTGGCGAAGTTGGAGCGGAGGCGAGTGCCTTTGCCTGCGGCGAGGATGACCGCGGAGAAATCAGCGAGGGCTGGTGCTCGGCTCGGCATGAGTCATCTATTGTCGCTGTGCAAGGTGGATTTGGGAAGCCACGGGCGGGAGGAGGGTGTGAAAACGCTTACGGCATGCGGGACTAATGAGAAATTTCTAATCCGCGGGGGCGGAAGCGGAGGCCGCGACGGCACGAGGCACGGGAGCCGGGGCTTCGACAGAGACCTCCCTCCAGAGAGCGCGATCGGCGAGGAGCCGGGTGACGAGCTGGGTGTGGAGGGCGTGGCCGGCGCGCTGGGCGACCACCAGACCACGGAGTGGACGGCCGACGAGAGCGAGATCGCCAATGAGATCGAGGGTCTTGTGGCGGCCGAACTCGTCGGCGAAGCGGAGCGGGCCATTGACGATGGCGTCGTCGGAGAGGACCAGAGCGTTTTCGTAGGAGCCGCCGCGAATGAGGCCCATTTTGCGCATGCCGGGGAAATCGCGCTCGAATCCGAAGGTGCGCGCGGGAGCGAGCAGGCGGCTGAAGGTGTCGCGATCCACACGCAAATCCACGTGCTGGCGGCCGATGGCCGGGTGGGGGAAGTCGATGGAGCACTGCACGCGAAATTCGTCGGCGGGGTAAATGCCGATGTGGCGGCCAGCGTCAGTAAACTCAAGCGGGCGGACAACGCGGAGGTAGCGGCGGCGGCGGCGGAGTGTGCGGATGCCGGCGATGGCGAGCATGTCGATGAACGGCTGCGCGGAACCGTCGAGGATGGGCACCTCGATCGCGTCGAGGTCCGCGTAACAATTGTCGATGCCGCAGGAATAGAGCGCGGCGAGCAGATGCTCGGTGGTGGAGATGAGCACGCCTTTCTTCATCAAGCTGGTGGCGTAACTGACGCGGGCGACGTTGCCGACGTGCGCTTCGATGGGGAAATTGTCGAGGTCCGTGCGGCGGAAGACGATGCCCGTATCGGCAGGAGCGGGAGCCAGGCGCAGGTGGCCCGGAACGGCAGTATGGAGGCCGATGCCGTCGATTTCAACCGACCTGTGAATCGTGGTTTGGAAGGGCATGGGCAGTTTCGGGGAGCAAGTGGTCGGCCAAAGGCCACGTTCTAAGTGATAGTAAATAAAGGTTATAGTGAGCGTTTTTCGTGACGATCGGCGCCTACGTGTCTATTTTACAACATTTTGGCTCGTTGGTGCGTGTCCGATTGTCTGGGAGTGCCTCCGACCGGCCCAGTCAGGCCTGCGGGGAATCGGAGACGAGGGGAACGCGAAGTTGGAGCCCGGAGGCGCGATGCTATACTCCCGGCTTCTCGTCTTCGCCAGCCACACATGGCAGACACTTCTCTCAAGCGAATCTTCCTGATTGATGCGATGGGGTTTGTGTTCCGGGCGTTTTACGCGCCGATGGAACGGCTGCGGAGCCCCAGCGGACTGCCGACCAAAGTGCCGTATGTATTCGCGAATATGCTACGGAAGCTGGCGAAGGACTGGGCACCCGACTATGTTGCGGTGGTCTTCGATTTGCCGGGGCCGACATTCCGCGACGAGTTGTACGACAAATACAAGGCACAGCGGCCACCGATGCCGGAAGACTTGTCCGTCCAATTGCCGATGGTGAGGAGGTTGTGCGAGGCAATGAGACTGGCGGTGGTGGCGCGGGAGGGCTACGAAGCCGACGACGTAATCGGAACGCTGAGCCGGCAGGCGGGAGAACGCGGGCTCGAGGTGTTCATTGTGACGGCGGACAAAGACATGCTGCAGCTCGTGCGCGACGAGGTGAAGGGCGGGGGACGGATCCGTG
>JASHSV010000323.1 GCA_030038535.1 Candidatus Acidiferrales bacterium | reverse complement strand
CACAAGATCGGAGGCGCTCGTCCCGTTGCCCAGTGTAACCACCTCGATGTCGCCATCGGGTTTGCGCCGAATGCCCTTGTCGCGGTTCTTGCCGAAAATGAGGGGCTTGCCGTGTTCGAGCTGGATCACGTGATCGGTGCGCGCGTCCTTCTCCGTTAGCGAGGTCCACGCACCGTCGTTGAAGATGTTGCAGTTCTGGAGGATTTCGATGAAGGCGGAACCGCGGTGCGCGGACGCGGCCTTGAGCACCTCTTTCAGGTGCGCCTGGAAAACGTCCACGGAGCGCGCGACGAAGGTGGCCTCCGAGCCGATGGCCAAAGAAACGGGATTGAACGGCCGGTCCATGGAGCCGAACGGAGTGGACTTGGTTTTCTTGTTGAATTCCGATGTGGGCGAATACTGGCCCTTGGTGAGGCCATAGATGCGGTTGTTGAAGAGAAGCACTTTGACGCCCACATTGCGCCGCAGCATATGAATGGTGTGATTGCCACCAATCGAGAGTGCGTCGCCATCGCCGGTGGCAACCCAGACTTCGAGATCGGGCCGAATGGCCTTGATTCCGGTGGCCACGGCGGGTGCGCGGCCGTGGATCGAGTGGAACCCGAACGTATTCATGTAATACGGGAACCGGCTGGAGCAGCCGATGCCGGAAACAATGACAAACTTTTCCCGCGGGATGCCCAGTTCCGGAAAGACGGACTGCACGGCGGCGAGAATAGCGTAATCGCCACAGCCCGGACACCAGCGCACCTCCTGATCGGTTTGAAAATCCTTGCGCGTGAGCGGCGGCGGCAGCGTTGCGGTGCTCATTGCACTTTCTCCCCATTCGAGAGCATCTCGAGAAATTTATCTTCCAGCTCGGACTGGCGGAAGGGCCGGCCCTGAATCTTGTTCAGGCCCTCGGCATCCACCAGGTACTTGGCGCGCAGCACCCAGAGCAACTGGCCCATATTCAACTCGGGCACAAGCACTTTTCGAAAGCGCTTGATCACATCGCCCAGATTTCGCGGCAGCGGATTCAGATGACGCAGGTGCACGTGAGCGATCTTGGTGCCGCGCGCGCGCTGGGCCTTGACGGCTGCGGCGATCGAGCCTCCGGTCGAGCCCCAGGAAATCACAAGAAGGTCGCCTTTCTGATCGCCATCCACCGTGACGTCCGGAATGTCCTGAGCGATGGCCTCCACTTTGGCAGCGCGCGTGCGCACCATCTTCTCGTGGTTAAGCGGCTCATAGCTGATGTTACCGACGACGTCCTGCTTCTCAATGCCGCCGATGCGATGTTCCAGTCCGGGCGTGCCGGGAATGGCCCAGGGACGCGCGAGCGTCTTCGGATCGCGCTTGTAGGGGAAGAATCCCTCCGGGTCTTTCACAAAACTCACGGGAATAGGGGGAATTTCCGAGGAGCTTGGAATCCGCCACGGCTCCGCGCCGTTCGCCAGATAGCCGTCGGAAAGTACGATGACGGGAACCATGTATTTGACGGCGATGCGGCTGGCTTCGACCGCCGTCCAGAAGCAGTCCGCCGGACTTGAAGCGGCCAAGACGGGAATGGGCGCTTCGGAATTCCGTCCGAACAGCGCCTGAAGCAGGTCGGCCTGCTCGGTCTTTGTGGGCAAACCGGTGGAAGGCCCGCCGCGCTGGATGTCGCAAATTACCAGCGGGATTTCGACGGCAACGGCGAGGCCCATCGCCTCCGTCTTGAGCGCCATGCCGGGGCCCGAAGTGGTGGTAATGGCCAGCGCGCCCGCATAAGCCGCGCCGATGGCGGAGGTGATCGCCGCGATCTCATCTTCGGCCTGGAACGTAATCACACCAAAATCCTTGTAATGCGAAAGCTCGTGGAGGATGTCGGAGGCGGGCGTGATGGGGTAACTGCCCTGGAAAAGAGTGAGCCCCGCTTTCTCCGCTGCGGTCACAAATCCCAGGGCGAGCGCCTGGTTGCCGCTGATGCTGCGATACAGTCCAGGGCTCAGGTGCGCCGGAGGAATCTCGTAGCTGATCTGAAACGCTTCGGTGGCCTCGCAATAGGAATATCCGGCGCGAAGGGCGAGCTTGTTGGCCTCGACGAGCAGCGGCTTGCTCTGGAACTTTTCCTCGATCCAGCGGACGGTGGGCTCCATCGAACGGTTGTAGAGCCAGTAGCACATGCCCAGGGCGAAGAAATTCTTGCAGCGGTCTTTTGCTTTGGCGTCGATCTTGACCTCTTCGAGCGCGAGGCGGGTGAGCCGCTCAAGCTCGACGGGGAAAAGCCGGTACTTGTCGAGCGAGTGGTCCTCGAGGGGATTGGACTCCATTTGCGCCTTGCGCAGGTCGGTGTCCTGGAAGCTGTCGGAATTGACGATAAGGATCCCGTTGGCTTTCAGGTCGGCCAGATTCACTTTGAGCGCGGCCGGGTTCATGGCGATGAGCGCGTCCACCGCGTCGCCGGGCGTGTACACCTCATTGGATGAGAAGTGGAGCTGGAATCCGCTGACGCCGGGGATCGTGCCGGCAGGGGCGCGAATCTCCGCGGGATAATCGGGGAACGTGGCGATATCGTTGCCGTAGAGCGCCACCGTGTTTGTAAACTGGCTACCGGTCACCTGCATGCCGTCGCCGGAATCGCCCGCAAAGCGGATGACCGCGCGGTCGATGACTTCCCGTTTCGTTCTCGCTGGAACAGTTTCTACGAATGTGGACATGGCGTCACTCTTCCCCTGATTGCGTTCGACTCGCACCGGGAGCAAATGGTTTCCCGGCCGGAAGCGCGGGGCACCCGCAGATTTCCGGCAGACCCCGCGGCATAGAGCCGCAACAAGGAAACTTCGCTGAGGGTTGCCCGCCGCGAAACCTGCAGTACCAAAAACAAGAATAGCACAATCACGGAGGACGGGATTGTGACGCGCGTCACCAG
>JASHSV010000322.1 GCA_030038535.1 Candidatus Acidiferrales bacterium | reverse complement strand
ACGCCCATCACCGGTTTCCCGCCCGTCATGATCGGGCAATCCTGATTCGCCGTGGAATCAATCACCATCTTTCCGTCCTTCACAAACAGCCACGACCAGCCCGATCCGAACCGCTTCATCCCCGTATCATTGATTTTCGCCTTGAAGCTGGCGAAATCGCCGAACGACGCCTTGATCGCGTCCGCCACCGGGCCCCGCGGATCGCCCCCGCCGCCTTTCTTCATGATTTTCCAGAACATCGAGTGGTTCCAGTGTCCGCCGCCGTTGTTGCGCACGGCGGTGCGGATCGCTTCCGGCACGGCGTCCAGATTCCCGATCAGCGCCTCCAGCGATTTCGACGCCAGATCCGGCTGCCCTTCCAGCGCCTTGTTCAGGTTCGTCACGTAGGCGCCGTGATGTTTGTCGTGATGGATCTCCATTGTTTTCGCGTCGATATACGGCTCGAGCGCGTCGAACGGGTACGGCAACGGCGGAAGTGTGTATGCCACGGGTTGTGCCTCCACGGAAAAAAGATCCGGCGCCGCGATCGCGGCCACGCCGGTCGTTACAAGGAAGGATCGCCTGTCCATGTGCGCCCCCTTCACTATCGATGCACAGGCCAATAAAGCGGTGACAGTATACTCCCGCCACTCTGGCCCGCAAAACGCGTGGGCTTGGACCGGGCAGGGGATTCACCGGTGGCAGATGCAGTAGAATGCGCGCGGCATTGCGGAGGACTAGCTATGAAACGCAGATTCGTCTGGATGATCGCGATGGTTCTGGCATGCGCCGCCGTTTCCGCGCAGGCTCCCAAGCGCATCGCCATTCGCGCCGGCCATCTCATTGACGGCAAGAGCGACCAGCCCGTCGCGAACGCTCTCATCCTCATCGAAGGCAGCAAAATCGTCTCCGTCACTCCCGGCGGCTCGCCCCCCACAGGCGTAGAACTCATTGACCTCAGCCATGCCACCGTCCTGCCCGGCTTCATCGACGCGCACACGCACATCCTGCTCCAGGGAGACGTCACCGCGGCCGACTACGACGAGCAACTCCTCAAGCAGTCCATCCCCTACCGCGCCATCCTCGCCGCGCGCAACGCCCACATCGCTCTCTCTCACGGATTCACTGCCATGCGCGACCTGGAAACCGAAGGCGCCATGTACGCCGATGTGGACGTGAAAATGGCCATCAACCGCGGCGAAGTGCCCGGCCCGCGCATGTTCGTCGCCACGCGCGCCATGGCCCCCACCGGCATGTATCCGCTGCTCGGCTACTCCTGGGAGCTCGACGTGCCCCACGGCGTTCAAATCGTCGATGGCGTCGAAAACGCGCTTCTCGCTGTCCGCGAACAGGTGAGCCACGGCGCCGACTGGATCAAATACTATTCCGACCACGGCTACTTCTACGGCCCCGATGGCGTGCTTCACAGCCACGTGAATTTCCGGGCCGACGAAGCGCGCGCCCTTGTGGATGAAGCGCACCGCATCGGCCGCCACGTTGCCGCGCACGCCATCGGGTCTGACGGCATCGCCGCCGCGCTCGATGCCGGTGTGGACACCATCGAACACGGCATCGGCCTCACCGACGAGTTGCTCGATCGCCTTGTCCAGCAAAAAGTCTATTGGGTGCCCACGGCCGCCGTGCTCGCCTACGTGGCTCCAGGCCGCGGCGGCAACTGGCCGAAGATGATGGAAACCGAGCGTGCCGCCTTCGGCAAAGCCTTGCGCAAGGGCGTCAAAATCGCGTTCGGCACCGACGCTGGCGGTTTCCCCTGGACCGAACTCACTCAGGCCCGCGAATTCCGCTATTACGTTGACTACGGCATGACGCCGATCGAAGCCATCCGCACCGCCACCACCACCGCGGCGGAACTCCTCGGCTGGAGCGACCGCATCGGCTCGATTGAGTCAGGGAAATTTGCCGATCTCGTCGCCGTTTCTGGCGATCCGCTCGCCGATATCACCGAGCTCGAACACGTAAAATTTGTCATGAAGGACGGCGTCGTCTACCGCAACGACCTGAAATAGCCGTCGTATTCTACCTGCGCGTCTCTGCCGCAGGAATTTCCCTCCTGATTTCGCGCACCACGGACTCGATTGCTTCCACCACCAGCGCCGGCTGATCCAGAAGCAGCCAATGTCCTCCCTCCCGCGCGATGATGTGCCGCCCCCGTGTCGATTGGCACGCCATCGCGTCCTGCTGCGCCGCGCGTTCCGGCGTTGGATTCGATTGCGTCATCACCACCAACGGCAAATCGCCCAGCGAGCCGCATGCCTCCACCTCGCGCGCGCTTTCCGGGAGATGCTCCAGGTGGTCCGCGAGCGCAAAGAACGGCGCCGGCCGGCTCCAATGCGCCTGCGCCACCGCGCGAAGCCCCGCCGGATACTTCATCACCTGGCCCACCATCCGCGTCACCAGGTCCAGCGCACCGGGCCCGAACGCGCGCGTCACCGTCACCGGCAATCCTCGTGACCCGCGGCTGAACCGGTCGAGGCACCAGCGCACCACACCGAATCGCGCCAGAGTACCGCCAATCCGCGAAAATGCCGCGCCGCCCATGTGCTGCCGCCGCCGCTCGGCGCTCGGATGCGCCCAATCCGAAGCGCTCGGCGAATCCACCATCACCAGCCCCGCCACTTCCACCGGCCAGCGCTCTGCAAACACGCGCGCCACGTAACCTCCGAATGAATGTCCCACCAGTATATACGGCCCCGGAATCTCCGCGGCGCGCAGCAGTTTGCGTAATTCTTCGGCCAGCCGCGAAGCAACGCGCCGCCCGTCTTCGAGTTGGGGCGCGTCGCTCCACCCGAAGCCCGCGCGGTCGTACGCGTACGCGCGCGCAAACCGCGCCACGAGCGGCTGCACCAGACTCCACGAGAGCGACGACGCGCCGATTCCCGCGTCCAGAATCACCGCCGGCCCGGCTTCTCCCATCCCGTGCAGGTGCAGGCGCCCGCCCTCGCCGTTATGGATGTCCACCAGCCGTCCCGGCGCCGCGAACCGTCGCCGGTCCCGCGCCTCGCCGAGCGCCTGGTAAATCAAACACGTTGCGAGCAGAATGCCTGCAATTCCCGCCACAATGAGGTAGAGGTAGTAGGCCATCGAGCGACAGACCCATGTTACTCCGGCCCCGCGAGCTGTAGCTCAGGCCGCACTTTCTCCGCGCCGATGACATGTGATCTGCCGGGAAATTGAAAAGTCCGTGCCAGATATCATCTGGCTGGTGGCGACATCTGCTTCATGCTTCCGCTGTCCCCGCTGCGCGCCGCCGTGCCGCGCACCGCGCTCGGCTGGCGCGCCAACTCGATGAATGCGGAGGCCGCGCGCGGCAGGGTCCGGTCCCGCCTGTAAATCAGTCCCAGCTCCCGCCACGCGTTCAGCCCTTCAATCTCGATCAGCTTTACCTCGCCGGCGCGCTCCTCCTCGCGGGCGAAGCTCGCCGAAATCAGCGACACGCCCAGCCCGGCGGCCACGAACCGTTTGATCATCCCCACGCTCGCCAGCTCCATGCTCACCGTCAGCCGGTTGCGATAGGGCCGGAACATTTTGTCCAGTAGTTTGCGCGTGTGGCCCGTGCGCGGAAATATCAACGGCTGCCCGGCGATGTCGCGCACGCGCACCGTCTTCTGCCTCGCCAGCGGGTTCGACGGCGCCACCATCAGCACAATCTGGTCGCGGAAAATCACGTGCACGCGCAGCCGCGGCGCCTTCACGGGGACGGTCACGATGCCAACGTCCACGCGCCCTTCTTCCACGTGTTCCAGAATCTTCCGGCTGAAGTTGCGGAACACACTGATTCGCACCGAGGGATACATGCGGTGGTATTCGGCGAAAATGTCGGGCAGGACGTACAGGCAGGTAGCCTCGTTGGCTCCGATCAGCAGCACTCCCCGCGGGTTCGCTCCGCGGTCGGCCACCGCCCGCAGCGATTCCTGCCGCAGCGCGATCATGCGCCCCGCATACTCATGGAACACTTCGCCCGCGGGCGTCAGCCGCACCGACTTCGCTGATCGGTCCAGCAGGCGTTCTCCGTATTCCAGCTCGAGTTGCCGGATTTGGGCGCTCACTGCGGATTGCGAGCGGAATACGGTCTGGCCCGCGCGCGAGAAACTGCGCTGCTTCACCACTTCGAGAAAGGTCGCCAGTTGGTCGAAATCCATGGCAGCGGCTCCGATTATAACTTCGAACCCCGGCGGGTATTTTCGGAACTGAAGCAGTTCTCTCTGAGCTTCGCGCAAACCCCGCGGCGGCAGGATTCATAGTTTCGATTCGCCCGATAGTATTTTTGCGGGCTGCCCCAAACCGCGCCGGCAGCGCGCCATGTGCTCTGGCCCAGCCTCCATTTTCTCTGGACGCGCAGCGCCAATCTCCTATAATGCACTGTTGTTCTCCCGAAAAATCCGGCTGGCGCTGTCGATAGCCTGAGGAGCTGTGTATGCGAAGAAGGCGTGCGGCAGGAGTGTTTTTGATTTTGCTGGCGCTTTGCGCCGGTCCGCTTTGGGCACAGGCTCCGGCGGCGCCGGCCGAAGGAGCCGCGGCGGCCGCAGCCGCGAGTCCGCAGGCGAGTGCCGATACATCGCAGCTCCATGCCCGGCTCGCCCAGCTCGAACAGCAGGTCGCCGACGCGCACAGCGCCGGCGACAACGCCTGGATGCTCGTCTCCGCAGCGCTGGTGCTCATGATGACCGGCCCGGGGCTGGCGCTCTTCTACGGCGGACTGGTGCGGAAGAAAAACGTGCTGGCGACCATGATGCAGAGCTTCGCGCTCATGGCCGTGATTACCGTCGTCTGGGCGGTCGTGGGCTATAGCCTCTGCTTTCATACTGGCAACCCATTCATCGGCGGCACTGGATACAGCTTCCTGCACGGAGTCGGCTCTGCGCCTAATCCCGACTACGCACCGACGATCCCCCAGCAGACCTTTATGGTGTACCAGTTGATGTTCGCCATTATCACGCCGGCTCTGATCACCGGCTCGATTGCGGAGCGGGCGCGTTTCAGCGCCCTCATGCTCTTCATGGTGCTTTGGTCGCTGCTCGTTTACTCGCCCATGGCGCACATGGTCTGGGGCGTGGGCGGCCTGCTCAACAATTCCGGCGGAAGGTTCCCGACGCTCGATTTCGCCGGAGGCACCGTGGTGCACATCACCTCGGGCGTCTCGGCGCTCGTCGCAGCGCTCTATTTCGGCAAACGCGTGGGCTATCCGAAGCAGCCCATGCCGCCGCACAGCGTGGTGATCAGTTTCATCGGCGCCTCCTTGCTGTGGGTCGGCTGGTTCGGGTTCAACGCCGGGAGCGCGCTCGCGGCCAGCGGCCTGGCAACCTCCGCGTTCGTAGCCACGCATTTTGCCGCGGCCTCCGCCACGATCGGATGGGCAGGCGCTGAATGGATTCGCAACGGAAAACCCAGCGTGCTGGGAGCGATCTCGGGAGCGGTTGCCGGCCTCGTTGCGATTACGCCGGCATCGGGTTTTGTCAGCCCGCGCGCCGCTCTGGTAATCGGCCTCGTCGCGGGAGTTGGCTGCTATTTGATGGTGGCCGCCGTGAAGGCCAAATTCGGCTACGATGATTCGCTGGACGCCTTCGGTGTGCACGGCGCCGGCGGCACCATCGGGGCGATTCTCACCGGTGTGTTTGCGAAGAGCGACGTGAATCCGGTGTTCCACGACGCGGCGGGGAAGGTTTTGCCCGTGGGGATGCTCGAAGGAAATGCGGGACAGGTGTTGAACCAGCTCGTCGGAGTGGCCATCGCCTGGGTTCTGGCCATCGTGGGCAGCCTGGTGATTTTGAAGATCGCCGACGTGCTGCTCGGCGTGCGCGTGACCCAGGAGGAAGAAGTGGAAGGCCTCGACGTGTCGGAACACGGCGAGGAGGGTTACAACCTGGAGGCGTAAGTGGCGCGGCCCCTCCTGGCCGCGCTCCTTCCCAGTCGCGCCAGGTGCGGATTTCGCTACTTCGGAGCGAGCGATGACCAAAATCGAAGCCATCATCCAAACCTCGCGGTTTGAATCCGTCAAGGACGCGCTCAAAGAGGCGGGCATCGAAGGCATGACCGTTACCGAGGTGCGCGGCCTTGGCCGGCAGAAAGGCCACACCGAGGTCTATCGAGGCCGCGAATACTCCATGGACCTGCTGCCCAGAACAAAGGTCGAGCTGGTTGTGGCCGACCGGCTGGTGGAAACGGCGGTCGAGGCCATCCTGAAATCCGCGCGCACGGGAAAAATCGGCGACGGAAAAATCTTCCTGACCAAAATCGACGAGGCCATTCGCATCCGCAACGAGGAACGCGGCGAGAACGCACTGTGAACCCCGTCCGCGGCCTCGTCTGCCTTGCTGAACCCGCCTCGCGCTCCGGCTTCTCTCCGCCGTGACGAACGCGCCCCCGCTCGACTCCCTCCGCGCCGCCTGTGACGCCGGGCGCGACGCGCTGCGCGGGGAATTTCAGGCGCACGGCGACGCTCTCGCCGCGCTGGCCGCGCGAAGCGCTCTGGCCGACCGCACGCTTGCCTCGCTCACCACATCGCTGTTTCCCGCTCCCGCCTCCCCGCACCGCTATTGCCTTGTGGCCATCGGTGGCTACGGCCGTAGCGCGCTGTTTCCCTGCTCGGACCTGGACGTGCTGCTGCTGGCTGCGGATGCGCGCGCGGCGGAGGCCGTGAGCGGGCCGGGCGCCGCCCTGGTCCGCGCGCTGTGGGACCTGGGCTGGCGCGCGGCGGTCACTTCGCGGCTGCTGGAGGAATG
This sequence comes from Candidatus Acidiferrales bacterium, assembly GCA_030038535.1. Classification (GTDB taxonomy): domain Bacteria; phylum Acidobacteriota; class Terriglobia; order Acidiferrales; family UBA7541; genus JOPF136. Next base: position 1,919 of record JASHSV010000322.1, on the reverse strand, counting down.
TGATCGCTTCGAGCAGGAAAATCCTGAGTTCACCATCTCGCTGCTGGACGCGCGCTACGTAGCGGGCGATGCCGGGCTCGTGGCGGCGCTGCGGCAAAAAGTTCTTCCGGCACTGGCCGCGCGGGAGCGCACGGCCCTGGTGCATTCGCTCGCGGAAATGACGCGCGAACGGCACGAAAAATATGGCCACACGCTGTTCCACCTGGAGCCCAACCTGAAAGACGCGCCGGGCGGGTTGCGCGATTTCGACGTGGCTTGCTGGGCCAGCGCCGTGCGCGAACTCTCGCAGCGACGCGCCTGGACCGCGCCGGAATCCGGCTGGGGCGGACTGCTGGGGGAATCCGCTGGAGCGGCCTACCGTTTTGTGGCCGCCGCGCGCGTGTTTCTCCACTTCCACAACGGCCGCGACGACAACCGGCTCACCTACGACCTGCAGGAGGAAGCGGCAGCAGCAGGAATAGGGATCGAGAGCAGCCAGCCGCTGCGCGTGGACGATTGGATGCGCTCCTACTTCCGCCACGCGCGCACCATCCTGCGGCTGGAAACCCGCAGCCTGGACGAAGTTTCCACGCGGCATTCGCTCTACACCGCTTTTGAAGAATGGCGCGCGCGACTCTCGAACTCTGATTTCACGGTTCATCACAACCGCGTCTTTTGCCAGCGTCCCGCAGCCCTGGCCGATCCCGCGTTCCTGCTCGGGCTCTATGAATTCGTCGCGCGCCATGGGATCGAGCCGGCGCTGGAAACGGAAGCGTCGGTGGAACGGGTGCTGGCGAGCAGCGCGTACGCCGCGGGCTGGCCTGGCAACCCTGCTGCCGCGGGGACGTCCCTGCGCGACATTCTCACGCGGCCCGGAGCCGGGGTGGCGTTGCGGGCCATGCACCGCGTGGGCTTGCTCGACGCCGTCTTGCCGGAATTTCGCGCCGTGGATTCGCTCGTGGTCCGCGATCTCTATCACCGCTACACCGTGGACGAGCACACGCTGCTGGCCATTGAAGGATTGCACGCGCTCTCCCGGCCCGATGAATCCGCGTTCGAGCCCGACAGGCGCTTTGCCGAAATCCTCGCGGAGGTCGAAGAGCCCGATCTTCTGTATCTTTCGCTCCTGCTGCACGACGTGGGGAAGGGCATCCCCGGAGCGGATCACGTGGCTGCAAGCGTGGAAGCGGCGAGCCGCGCTTCGGAGCGATTGGGGCTCTCCGGCTACGAGCGCGATGTGGTGGTCTTTCTCATCCGCAACCACCTGGAGATGTCGGTCACGCTCCAGCGGCGCGACATCTTCGATCCCGACGCCATTCGCATCTTCTCCGAACTGGTGGGTGTTCCGGAACGGCTCAAAATGCTCTGCCTGCTCACTTACGCCGACATCCGGTCCGTGAACCCGGAGGCGCTTACGCCCTGGAAAGCGGAAATGCTGTGGCAGCTCTATGCCGCCGCGGCGAACTATCTGTCGCGAAGCGTGGATGGCGCGCGCATCACCGGCAGCGCGTCCAGCGACCGGGAGCTGATCGAAGTGGTCCGCGGTTCTTCCGCGCTTGCGGCGCTGGCAAAGCCGTTGGCCGCCTTCCTGGACGGATTTCCGAGGCGCTATTTGAAGCTGCACGCCTCCGACGAGATCGCGCTTCACTTCGAGATGGCCCACCGGCTGGAGGAGCGGCTCATCGCGGGGGAGACGCAGGTGGCGGAGGCGCAGCTCCGCGAGCGCCGCGGACAATATGAAGTGACCGTAGTCACCCGCGACCGCCCGCGTCTCTTCGCCGGCCTCACCGGAGCGCTCAGCGCTTGGGGCATGAACATACTGAAAGCGGATGCGTTCTCCAACCGCTCCGGGCTCGTGCTCGATACCTTCGTCTTTGCCGATCTCTACAACACGCTCACGCTGAATCCCGAAGAGCGCGGGCGCCTGCTGGGCGACATGG
>JASHSV010000321.1 GCA_030038535.1 Candidatus Acidiferrales bacterium | reverse complement strand
TGCTCGGCCGTTTCCGCGTCGAACCGTTGCCGCCACAGCGCCCCGCCCATCGAATACACCAGCGTGCGCGAATCCGGTAACCACGATGCGCTCGAGGGGCCGGTGGTCAGTTGCGGCAAATACATCTCGCGATAGTAGTAGGGGTGCGGCAAATCTATCTGTGGCAGTACGGGTGCGCGGTCTGCCGCCGCTATTGCGCTGAACAGAAGTGCGCACCCCCACCCCATGGTCGCTTTCATTCGCACTGCGGCCTCCGGAAATCTGTTTTAGTGGTAGAGCCTTGCCGGGGAGAGAAAGTACGGCGGCGCTGCCGGATGGCGCAAGCTTTTTCCAGTCCGTGCGCCGCACTGCGCGTCCGCCGGTGCTTGCGCCTTCGCTATTGCCGGTGCGCGTCCTTATAGAATAGGAATTCTTCCACCACGTGATAAACCGCCGAGCTGGCCACATCGTATCCGAATCGTTTTCCGAAGATTGCCGCGGTGCGATCACTGCGGTGATGCCACGCCGTGGCCGCTCCCGTGCCTACGAGGATTCCAAGGAGGTGCGACGAGTTGAATTCGCTCGCGCCGCTGTCCGTTTGCGTCACCAGCACCGACTTCAGCGCGTACCCCAGCCGGCGGCCAAAGCCCTTCTGTTTGTCGGGATGATAGCGGGGGTCCTGGTGCATCAGAGAGGCAAACGCGTAATCGCCCGCCAGGGCTCCCACCGCGTTCTGCCCAAACGCCGAGCCCCACCGGTCCAGGAATCCCTCGGCACCCATTCCGTAATCTCGGTCGGCCCGCGTGTCTTCGGCCATGCCGATTCCGGCTGCGCCCGCCGTGCCAATTAGGCCGGGGAAGAGCGACTGCTTGATGGCGCGCTCAAATTTTTGCTTCGGTGTCAGGGGATTGGATAGGTCTTCCCGAAACCTCTCGAATAGGCCCCTGGAATCCGCGGGCTTGGCAGTAGGCGCGTCCGGCAGCGGCGCGGGTTCTGCCATTTGCGCATGCATCTGGACCGGTGCCGCCGGCACCAGGCAAAACGTTACTACAGCCACGAACGGCCATTTCCCCACCTGGCCCTGCCCTTCCGGAACGCACTCTGGCTCGACGAACGCCCGTTCAGACCCAGCAACTATCCTACGCCCGTGCGTCGGAGTGGCGAAGGCATATCGTCAGTCTGGCTGAGGCAAGAGGCAGGCGCACCGCAACGCTCTCCGTCACAAGCGCTCAGTAGGATGCCTCATCAGGTCTTTTTGGAGGTCAGTCGGGATTGCCCATCGTGCGGCGTTGCTGGTAACACTCGCGGCAGAACACGGGCCGGCCCTGCGTGGGCTTGAAGGGTACCGTCGTCTCTTTCCCGCACTGCGAGCAGATGGCACGCGTTTCCGCTCGTCCCGTGTTCCCGGAGGAAGCGCTGGAAGCCCGGTTGGACTTGCAGCTTTTGCAGCGCTTTGGCTCGTGGCGGAAGCCTTTATCGGCGAAAAAGGCTTGTTCGCCAGCCGTAAAAATAAATTCTGTTCCGCAATCCAGGCACTTTAGGACTTTATCCTGGTACTCCATAGGGTGCTCCGAATGACCCGGTTCGCAAGCCCCTTGGTAGCCCCGCGGGGAGCCGACATCCCCTGCCTCTCCCCGCTGGGCTCCCAGACGTGTGCCCTGACGCTAGTCCTGCTCCCGGCGCATCTTCTTGCGCATGCGCTTCCGCGACAGGGCAGCCTTCGCCCGGCGCTTTTCTCCAGGTTTCATGTAATAGCTGTGCTTCTTGATTTCTTTGATGATGTCCGCTTGTTGCACCCTGCGCTTGAACCGCCGCAGGGCGCCTTCTAGCGACTCACCTTCCTGAATAATGACTTCCGTCAAGGGAAAAACACCTCCCAACCACCGTAGAATTTGAAGGAAACAGCGAGGAAGTGGCTCTCGCGAAGCCTTACACGGTGTCTGAGTGCCCCGGTTCTATCCCTCTCCCCAAGGCACTGTCAAGAAATTTTCTCACGAGTCAAATAAATCGCAAAATAAATGACGCGCTATGGCAGGGCGCAATTGTGCATACCTCTCGTCGCCACTTACAGCCCGGCTTCCCGTTTCCACACCCTCTTGCTCCGTATCTCTCTCCGCCAGCGCTCAATCGACCGCCATTTACCCGCATCCCCCCGCTATATTTCTCACCCGCATTTCCAGATTTCCAGGAACCGCACTAGAATGAACAGCTCTGCGAACCAGCGGACCACTCATGGACCGGATGCGCGAAGCCATTGGCGTTCTGATGGCGGGCGGCCAAGGCGAGCGCCTGTGGCCGCTCACGCGCGACCGCGCCAAGCCCGCCGTGCCCTACGGCGGCGTTTACCGCATCGTGGATGTCACCCTCTCGAACTGCATCAACAGCGATCTCCGCCGCATCTTCGTCCTCACGCAATACAAGGCTCTCAGCCTCAACCGCCACATCCGCCGCGGCTGGTCCGTCCTCGCCGGCCATCAGGAATTCATTGACATCTTGCCGCCTCAGATGCGCGTCTCGCGCGACTGGTACCAGGGCACCGCCGACGCCGTCTATCAGAACATCTACTCCATTGGCAGCGAGCGCTCCAGTTTCGTCATCATCCTGGCTGGTGATCACATCTACAAGATGGACTACAAGCGCATGCTCAGCCAGCACGTTGATGCCGGCGCCGAAGTCACCGTGGCCACTCTCGAGGTGGATCCCAGCGAGGCTGCCGGCCGCTTCGGCGTCGTCGAAACGGACGCCTCCAGCCGCGTGCTCGGTTTCCAGGAAAAACCGGAGCATCCCAAGCCTTCTCCTACCAATCCTTCCAAGTGCAACGCCTCCATGGGCATTTACATCTTCAATTCCCAGCTCCTGATTCCCATCCTCGTCGAAGACGCCGAGCGCGCCGATTCCTCCCACGATTTCGGCAAGGATATTCTGCCGCGCATCATTGACCACTTCCGCGTCTTCGCCTACAACTTCATCGACGAGAACAAAAAGGAAGCCTTCTACTGGCGCGACGTGGGCACCCTCGACGCCTACTATGAAGCGAACATGGACCTCGTGAGCGTCTCCCCCATCTTCAACCTCTACGACACCGCCTGGCCCCTCTGGACCTGGCAGCAGCAGTACCCTCCTGCCAAATTCGTCTTCGCCGACGAGAACCGCATGGGTGTCGCGCTCGATTCCATCGTGGCCGGCGGCTCCATTGTTTCCGGTGGCCGCGTTCGCCGCTCCGTGCTGGGCTACGACGTGCGTGTGAACAGTTTCTGCGACGTGGAGAACGCCATTCTCTTCAACCACGTCAAAATCGGCCGCTATTCCCGTGTCCGTAATGCCATCATCGACCGCCACGTGCAGCTCCCCGAGCACACCGTGATCGGCTACGACCTCGACGAGGATCGCAAGCGCTATTTCGTCTCTCCGGCTGGCATCACCGTCGTCACCCGCGAGGAATCCATGCTGGAGGAGCCGGAGTAGAGCCAGTCTCCTGGCTCAGGAGAACGCATGCCCACACGCATCACTCACGTACGCGCTCGCCAGATCCTGGATTCGCGCGGCAACCCCACCGTCGAGGCCGAAGTCACTCTCAGCGGCGGAGCCACGGGCCGCGCCGCCGTGCCTTCCGGCGCTTCCACTGGCGAGCACGAAGCGCTCGAGCTCCGCGACGGCGACAAATCGCGCTACCTGGGCAGGGGCGTTCTCAAGGCGGTCAATAACATCAACGCGGAGCTCGGCCCGGCCGTCGCCGGAGTCAATGCCGCGGACCAGATCGCTCTCGATCGTCGCATGATCCAGCTCGATGGCACTCCTAACAAGGGTCGCCTGGGTGCCAACGCCATTCTCGCCCTCAGCATGGCCGCCGCCCGCGCCGCCGCCGCCCAGCTCGAGCTTCCGCTCTATAAATATTTGGCCCGCTACTCCTCCGATTCCGGTGCAGCCACCCTGCCCGTGCCCATGATGAACATCCTCAACGGCGGCGCGCACGCCGATAATTCCGTGGACTTCCAGGAATTCATGGTCATGCCCGTGGGCGCGCCCAGTTTTTCCGAGGGCCTGCGCGCTGGCGTCGAAGTCTTCCACACCCTCAAGGCCGTCCTGAAAAAGCGGGGTCAATCCACCAGCGTGGGCGACGAGGGCGGATTCGCCCCCAACCTGCGCTCCAACGAAGAAGCCATCCAAGCCGTCCTCGAAGCCATCCAGGCCGCCGGCTACAAGCCCGGCGACCAGGTAGCCATTGCCCTCGATCCCGCCGCCAGTGAGTTCTACGACAAACCCTCCGGAAAGTACGTCTTCAAAAAGTCCGACAAATCCGCTCACACACCCCTCGAAATGGTCTCCTGGTGGAAGGAGTGGGCCCGCCAATATCCCATCATTTCTCTCGAAGACGGCATGGGCGAAGAGGATTGGGACGGCTGGAGGTTGCTCACACGCGAGCTCGGCGCTGAACTCCAGCTCGTCGGCGACGACATTTTTGTCACCAACACGAAAATCTTTGCGCGCGGCATCGAGCAGGGTATTGCCAACGCCATCCTCATCAAGTTGAATCAAATCGGCACCGTCACCGAGACCATCGAAGCCATCGAGATGGCACGCAAGGCCGGCTACGCCTCCGTCATTTCCCACCGCTCCGGAGAGACGGAAGACACTTTCATCGCCGATCTTGCCGTGGCCACTTCCGCCGGCCAGATCAAGACCGGCTCCGCCTCGCGCAACGACCGCATCGCCAAATACAACCAGCTCCTGCGCATCGAGCAGGAACTCGGGTCCGCCGCGCGCTTCCCGGCTCGCAGTGCCCTGGCCAGGCGTCCCTCCTAGTCCCCGCTCGCACCCGTATCTCTGTGCTTCCCATCCGCAACTGATTCGTGCGTAGAATACGCCCATCTCTTCCGGCGCTCTGGTGGTCCCAATAGGAGCACTCGCCCTGGGCGCACCGCATCCGCGTGATGGTCGTGAGGCCGGGCGTGCAGAGCATGGCCTGCCCATCCGGAAAGCCTCCCTGCTCTCAGGACGGTTTCGCCCCTGTTAGCAACTCCCCCATCGAACACAAAAGCACAGTGACGCCCGGCGACCTCCAGGCGCTTCAGGACTCACGCACCGCTACACCATCTCTGCCGCCGCTTGCCGGTGGGGAAGGCACCGCCGTCCTCCGCTGGGCTTCGTCCCGCACCGTGCGCGAAGCCATGTTCGAGAGCCTCGCTCGCTTCGAATGTCCCATCGCCTCTGGCACCATCACCTACGAGTTCGAGCTCTCGAGAATGGAGCGCGAAGGCTCGCCTGGCCTGTAACCCCCTGCGCCCGCTGCGGCACCGAAAACGTTTCCGATGTCCGCTACCCATCTCGCTCGCCCTTTTGTATGCTGGCCCTGTATGCCCCGGCCTAAGCCCATCGTCCTTACCATCCTCGACGGCTGGGGGTATCGCGCCGAGACCCCCGGCAACGCCATCGCTCTTGCCCGCAAGCCCACTTACGACATGCTGCTCCAGAAATTTCCCAATACGCTCGTCAACACCTCGGGACCTTTCGTCGGCCTGCCCGAGGGCCAGATGGGAAATAGCGAGGTCGGCCATCTGAACATCGGCGCCGGCCGCGTCGTGCATATGGACATCACACGGCTTGACCTCATGATCCAGTCCGGCGAGTTCGAACGGCAACCGCTGTTGCTGGAGGCCATGGCCCGCGGCCGCGAGCGCCGGCTTCACCTCCTCGGCCTGCTCAGCGACGGCGGCGTCCACTCGCACCTCGAACATCTCGTTGCGCTCATCCGCATGGCTGCCCAGCAGAAGGTCGCTCATGTCTTCATCCACGCCTTCACCGACGGCCGCGATACCCCGCCCACCAGCGGCGCGGGCTACCTCCAGCAGCTCGAGCAGAAGCTCCGCCAGAACGCCACCGGATCCATCGCCACTGTCACCGGCCGCTACTACGCCATGGACCGCGACAATCGCTGGGAGCGCGTCGAGCGCGCCTACCGCGCGCTCGTCCATGGCGACGCTGCGCAGCGCTCTGCCGACCCGCTCGCTGCTCTCCGTCAGAGTTACGAGCACGGCGTCACCGATGAATTTGTTGAGCCCATCGTCGTTACGGAAACGCCCGGAGGCCCGCCCTGCGGACTCATCCGCGAGAACGACGCTGTCATCTTCTTCAACTTCCGCGCCGACCGTGCCCGCCAGTTGACCCGCGCCCTCGTCGAACCCGGCTTCGACCGTTTTTCCGACGCTGCCCGCCCGAAGAATCTCTTTTATGTGGCCATGACACAGTACGAAAAAACCTGGCCCTGGCTCCGTTATGTCGTCGCGCCGGAAAAACTCGAGCACATCCTCGCCCAGGTCTTCGCCGAGCAGAATCTGCGCAATCTCCGCTGCGCGGAAACCGAGAAATACGCGCACGTCACCTATTTCTTCAACGGCGGGGTCGAAAAGCCTTTCGGCGGCGAGGAACGCATCCTGGTTCCCTCTCCCAAAGTCGCCACCTACGACCTGAAGCCCGAAATGAGCGCTGAAGGAATCACCGACGCCGTTGTCAAGGCCGTCGAAAAAGGCGACTTCGACGCCATCATCATGAATTATGCCAACGCCGACATGGTCGGCCATACCGGCAAGCTCGAAGCCGCCATCAAAGCCGTCGAAGCCGTGGACGTCGGCCTCGGCCGTATCTACCAGGCGCTCCGTCCCCGCGGCGGCCCTTGGATGATCACCGCCGACCACGGCAACGCTGAAACGATGATCGATCCCCTCACCGGTGGCCCGCACACCTACCACACCACCAACCCCGTCCCCCTCATTCTGGTCACCGCTGAGGACCGCCTCGCACTTCGTTCCGGCGGCGCGCTTCAGGACATTGCTCCGACCATCATCGGTCTCATGGGCGCCGAACGCCCCAAAGAAATGACTGGCCGCGATCTGGTGGTGCGAAATTAAGACAGAGGTGCTACCCGTTTGAGGCCGCCCGCTCCAGCCGAAACGAAACTCCTCCTCTGCGTCTGGCATCCCTTCACGCTCTGGCGCGCGCCGGAATGGCTCCCCACCCGCCTGCGCGAGCGCTTCCCCGGCATGCGCGTCGTCCATCTGCAGGACTACTCCGCTGTCACCGCCGAGCTGCCTGACACCGACATATTCGTCGGCTGGTCGCTCCGCGCGCACCAGCTTGCCGCCGCGCCCAGATTAAAGTGGCTGCACTCAACCGCCGCAGGCGTCGCCCAGCTCATGTATCCCGAACTGCGCGCGTGCGGCATCGCCGTCACCAACGCCAGCGGTGTGCACACCATCCCCATCGCCGAACACGTCCTGGGCTTGCTCCTCGCTCTCGCTCATCGCTTTCCCTCCGCCTTCCGTCATCAGGCCACACGCCATTGGGGCCAGCAGGACATTTGGAACGAGCCCATCCGCCCCCGCGAGCTTCGCGGCTCAACCCTTCTTGTCATTGGCCTCGGTGCCATCGGCGCCGCGGTTGCCGGCCTGGCGCGCTCTCTGGGCATGCGCGTTCTGGCTGTCACCCGCTCGGGCCGTGCCGCGCCCGGCCTCGCCGCGCGCGTCGTCCCCTCCTCGGCGCTCGATTCGCTCCTTCCCGAAGCCGATTTTCTTGTCCTGGCCGCGCCGGAAACTCTCGAGACCCGCCATCTGATCGATGCCGCCCGCCTCGCCCGCATGAAACCCTCCGCCTACCTGGTCAACGTCGCGCGCGGCTCGCTTGTGGACGAAGCTGCGCTCGTTGCCGCCCTCCGTGACCGCCGCATCGCTGGTGCCGCGCTCGACGTCGTGAGCGAGGAGCCGCTTCCGGAATCAAGCCCGCTCTGGACTCTCGAGAATTGCTTCATCAGCCCGCACCTGAGCGGCGCGAGCGATTCCTTGTGGGAGCGTCAGGCGGAACTGCTGATGGACAATCTGGACCGCTGGTTTTCCGGCCGCGATCTGCGCAATCGCGTCGATCTCACCCGCGGTTACTGAAGCCCTTCTCCAACTTCCCTGTCTCCTTCTGCTGCTGCCTCACGACACCGGCCCTTTCGGCGCCGTGTATCCCTGCCGGGCATAGACGATCAGCTTCGTTAGTTTCCCTTTCGCATCCTTCATTTGCGCTGGCTGCCCGTCCGAGCCCACCACTTCAACCTTGATCTTGCGGTACTTTCCATCGCGAGTCTGGTTGCTGGGCATATAGGCCAGGCTGTACTGCGACCTCAATATGCTCGCGATGTTCTGCATGATCCCGGGGATTTCGCCTTCGAACTTTGGGAAGTAGGCTTGTCCTCCGGTGAGCCGGGCAAACTCCTTCATCTGATTATCGGCTTGGTAGTAAGTCATACGCTGTATCCCTCCGCCCGTGGCACGCGTGTTTTCGATGTAGTTCAGCAGCATCTCGCCCACGCCGAGGGTGAACACCGTGACGTCTGTATCCTTTACCCGCTTGTAGCACTCATCCAGCGTATGCCTGCTGAACGTATCGATCCCCGACGCGAGCAGCACAATCGACTTGCGTCCCTTCACATCTCTCATGTTGTCCAGAGTTTCCATCAGGGCGTCGAACACGTTGGACTCGTGAAAGCCCCCGAGGATCATCTGCGAGAGGTAGCTGGTAATGGCCCGCTTGTCCTGTGTGAAATCCACCTCGACGCGTGTCCGCATGTCGAACGAGACCAGAGCAATCCAGTCATCCTTCTTGAGCTGCTGCACGAACTCGTTGCCCCATCTCGCCGCATTTCGGGCAAACAAGCCGTAGCCGCGCGTGCTGAACTCCACCAGCAAAACCGCGGTTATCGGCGCCTCGGGAGTCGTGAAATTCGTGATCGGTTGCGGTACTCCGTCTTCGCTCACCCGGAAATTTGCTTTGTTCAGCCCCGTAAAGATGTCTCCCTTCTCGTCGGCCACCACCACGTCCAGGTTTACCAGCGGCACTTCCACCGTCATCGAATACTGGTCCGTGGGTTTCGTTTCCCCCGGTCCGGCGGGCACCGTTACCGGCGGCTTCCCCTGCGGATTCTCCTGGCCCCCCTGTTGCTGTGCCCGCGCCGTTCCCAGGGGTCCGGTCCCCAGCACGAGCAGAACGCACAGAGCGCCAGCGGTCACGGCACGCAGCAATCCAGGTCGCATAGCGATTCACCTCTTGCCATTGGATGCTGCCACGAGCCTGTGGGCTGGTCAACGCCCCGGCCCCCCTCGCCCCGCCATAACCATCCTGCGTGATAGCATTCTAGGTTGAGGGTTCACACCCCATTCGATGGAGGCAGCATTGTTACTCGGTCGGAGAGTGCTCTTCCTGTTTTTGATCTTGGCGTTGTGCGTCGCCCCGGCCACCTCGCAGGCTCCTCCTACGGCCGGGTCTGTGGATTTCGAGAAGCTCGCCATCGAATCCACCGACTGGCTCGCCGGCCTGGTGCGCATCAACACCACCAATCCTCCGGGCAACGAATTGGCCGGCGCGCGATACCTGGCGGACATCCTGCAGAAGGAAGGTATTCCCTCCGAAATCGTTGAAACCGCTCCGGGCCGTGGTGCGTTGGTCGCCCGCCTCAGCGCCGGGGCCTTTCCCGATCCTTCGCGCGCTCTGCTCCTGCTCGGCCATATGGACGTGGTCGGCGTCGATCCCTCGAAGTGGTCCCACGAGCCGTTCAGCGCGGACGTGGCCGACGGTGCCATGTGGGGCCGTGGCACCCTCGACGACAAAGGTCCTCTCGTCGCCAATCTCGCCGCGTTCATCACCCTCAAGCGCGCCGGTCTGCGCCTGAACCGCGACGTCATCTTCCTCGCCGATGGCGACGAGGAGCAAGGCGGCGACATTGGTATCCGCGCCCTCGCCGAAAAGCATTGGGACAAGATCGCCGCTGCCTTCTGTATCAACGAAGGCGGAAGCACGGTCGTGCAAGATGGCAAACCCAGGTATGTGGGCGTGCAGGCCGGCGAGAAAGTCTCCATCAACTACCGCGTCACCGCCACCGGCACCTCCGGCCACGCCTCCGTTCCGCTCAAGGACAATGCCGTCGTCCACCTCGCCGCCGCCATCGAGAAGCTCGGCAATTGGGAGACTCCGGTAAAGCCCACCGTACTCAGTAAGCGCTACTTCGAGGGCCTCGCCGATGTCGAAGACCCCGAATTGGCCAAATGGATGCGTGTGCTCGACACTCCCGAACGCCAGGACCATGCCGCGCGCATCCTTTCCGCCGCCAATCCGGTCTGGAGCTCCATGCTTCGCAACACCGTCTCTCCCACCATCCTCCAGGCGGGCATTCGCGCGAACGTCATTCCTTCCGAAGCTCGCGCTATCCTCAATGTTCGCCTTCTCCCCGGCGAGCTCCCCGGCGAATTCGCTGACGACATGCTGAAAGTCGTCGCCGATCCTCAAATTCGAATCGACATCGACGCCATGAACTCGCGCCCCTCGCCGCCTTCCGAGATTGACACGGATTTCTACCGCTCGATCGTCAAAGCGTCACGTGTCGTCTTTCCCGGCGCGCCCGTTCTGCCCCTGATGTCCCCCGGGTTTACCGATTCCGCCGAGCTGCGCGTGCGCAACGTCACCTGCTATGGTCTCGGTCCTTTTCCGCTCACGGAAGAGGAAGAGGCGCGCGTCCATGGCGACAACGAACGTCTGCCCATCGTCTCCATCCGTCCGGGCATCGAGCTTGTGTACCGTACCGTGGAGGATTTCGTCCGTGCCCCGTAAGCCGCCGCCCCCCGTCGGCCTCACCCTGCGCCGCGCCAAAATCGTCTGCACCATCGGCCCGGCCTCCCGTTCGCCCGAAATGCTCCACCGCCTGCTCGCCGGCGGAATGAACGTGGCTCGCCTGAACTTCTCCCACGGCACCCACGACGAGCACGCCGCCGCCATCCGCGCTCTCCGTCAGGCTTCGCTCCGCCAGCAGCGGCCTTTGGCCATTTTGGCCGATTTGCAGGGTCCAAAAATCCGCACTGGCAATCTGGCCGGCGGCCGCCCGGTTCGTCTCGAGGCCGGAAAACAGTTCGTCATCACCACGGCACACGTGCCCGGCGACGCCTCGCGCGTTTCCACCACCTTTTCCCGCCTCCCGCGCGACGTTCGCCCCGGCCACCGCGTCCTGCTTGCCGACGGCCTCATCGAGCTGCGCGTCCTCGCCGTCCGAGGTCGCGACGTGGTCACCCGCGTCATCAACGGCGGCGAACTCGGCGAGCACAAAGGCATCAATTTGCCCGGCGTCAATCTCAAGATCGCTTCGATTACGCCTAAGGACCGCGAAGATCTCGCTTTCGCTCTCGGCGCCGGGGCCAACTATGTGGCTGTCAGCTTCGTTCGCACGGCCGCCGACGTGCTCTCCGCCAAAGCCCTGATTCGCCGCGCTGGCCGCGATACTCCCGTGATCGCCAAGCTCGAAAAGCCCGAAGCCATCCAGAATCTCGAAGACATCCTCCGGGCTGCCGATGGTGTCATGGTTGCCCGTGGCGATCTCGGGGTCGAGCTCGCGCCCGAACAGGTCCCCGTTCTTCAAAAGCGCATCATCGCGCTCGCCCGCGATTTTCGCGTGCCCGTCATAACCGCCACGCAAATGCTCGAATCCATGACCGAAAATCCCCGCCCCACGCGCGCCGAAGCCTCCGACGTCGCCAACGCCGTCTTCGACGGCACCGATGCCGTCATGCTGTCCGCCGAAACCGCTTCCGGCTGCTACCCGCTCGAATCCGTGCGCATGATGGACCGCATCGTGCGCGAAGCGGAGGCCAACAATCTCGAAATGGTCCGCCCGCGTCCCGACCGCCTCTCCGTTGGCGAGACCATTTGCGAAGCCATCTGCAATGCCGCTGCTGTTTTCCGCATGAAGGTCATCGCCGTGTTCACCGAGAGCGGCTCGACCGCCCAGCTCATCTCCAAATACCGTCCGCCCTGCCCCATCATCGCGTTCTCGCCCAATCAGGAGACGCGCCGCCGCCTGAATCTTTTCTGGGGAGTTCTCCCCCGCACCATCGCCGGCACGCGCAATATTGATGAGCTCTCCGAAGTGGCCGCTTCGCGGCTGTTGGAAGAGCGCCTGGTATCGCGTGGTGATGTGGTCGGGATCGTGGCCGGAACGCCGTTCGGCATTCGCGGCAGCACCAACTTCATGAAGCTGCACACCGTCACATAAAATCGAAAAACGATAAACGCACCCTGCTGGTGCCCTGAACTGGTTTTTCTTGCCGAACTTTGTTCTTCGACTTTCGATTTTTCGACCTCAATTCATCCACCGCCGCGGTGGCGGTTCATCCCGGTGTTCGCGCATGTACACCTCAAATTTCCTTCGCAGCCTCCGCTGCTTCCAGTCCGTCAACTGGTTCCGCGCGGTAAAGAAGAAGGATCCCCTTCGGATGTACAGGTAGCCCACCACCAGCCCGCCCAGGTGCGCTACATGGCTGATGTTCTCGCCTGTCGACCCCTCCAGCGTTCCAAAAAACGCGATGGCGCCCCAGATCAGCACGAACATGCGCATCGAAATCATCACCGGCAGGGGAATCAACCACACTTCGCGGTCCGGAAAGAGCAGCGCGCATGCCATCAGGACTCCGAAAATTGCGCCGGAAGCTCCCACGGTCACGTGCTCCTGGCCCACCAGGCCCCAGTGTTGCAGCAGCAGGTCCACTATCACGACGCAGGCCCCCGCGCCCACGCCTGTGATGAAGTAGTAGGAGAGAAACCGCCGCGCCCCCCACACCGGCTCCAGGTTTCGCCCGAACATCCACAGCGTGAACATGTTGCCTAGCAGGTGCATGAAGCTCGCGTGGATGAAGAGGTAGGAAACCGGCGTCCAGATTCTCAGTCCTTGGGTCGCCAGCGTCGGAATCAGCCCGAACCACAGCGCAATCCAGTGGTCCGACTCTCCGTCCGTGGCTAGCGCGGCAATTCGCATGGCCGCGAACACGGCGCAATTCGCGACGATCAGCCCGCGGATTGCCGGAGTGAATTCGCGCTTCCAGTTGAACCGGTACTCGAATCGGAGGTCTCGCGCCATCGCACTTCCAGTCTAGTGCAGATCAGCGAATCTCGAAAATCGAATCCCGAAGCTACGTGACGACCGCTGGCCGCAACTCACGCCCCGGCGCAGCGGCCCCATCCGAATGTCATTTTTCGATTTTCGTTCCTCGGTTTTCCAGCCTATTTCAATTTGGTGCGTGCCGACTTGTAGAGAGAAAGAGCCAGCAGCAGGAACAACACCACTGCCACCACATTGTTCTGCGTCACATCGCCAAACGCTGTTTTTGCCGTCGCGGCTGCCAGATGCTCGCCTACCCTCCCGAGCACATTTTCCGGGAGCATATGATATTTAAAGTTCGGGTCGCCGAGGACCGTCAGCACCATTCCCAGCAGTCCAAAAATACCTCCCGCGGCAATCAGCCCGGTTGCATAGAGCGAACCCGGGCTGACCTCGCTCTCGGCCGAATCGCCCCCTTCTGTCCCCCGCTCGGCCAGCCAGCGCACCACCCCGCCGGTAAAAATAGCCAGCGTCGTGGCAATGGAAAGATACGAGCCCACGGCAAACGCCAGCGAGCGCACCCCGAGCAGTTCGATTGCAACCACCAGAAAAACTCCCAGCAGAACCAGCCGCCACGGCAGCCGCTGGTTCAGGATTCCATTGATCATTGTGGCCATGAGCCGCGCCTGGGGTGCCGCGGCCTTGTCGCTTCCGATGCCTTGCACCCACTGAATCTCGATTTGCTTTGTGGCCGGGTCATACAGGTATTTTCCGTCGGGAATGTCTCGCGATCCGATGGCATTCAGCAATACGAAGTTTTTCCCTGCGTGCTCGTAGCTTTCCTGTTCGACTTTCACGCCGGTGGAAAGATGCGCCACGTCAACCGGAATCTGAACCGGCGTGAACTGCGAGAGCGCCGTATTCATCAGGATCAGCGTCAACCCGATTACCAGAGCCGATGCCATCACTCCCAGCACCAGGCCTATCTGCTGCCGCACCGGCGTCGCGCCCACCAGAAATCCGGTCTTCAAGTCCTGCGACGTCGCCCCCGCGTTGGCCGACGCGATGCACACCACGCCGCCGATGGTCAGCGCCAGCGCCGAATACGCCGCGCCCGTCCATCGCAGCACCAGGAACATGGCGCACGTGGCCATCAGCGTCGCAATGGTCATCCCGCTCACCGGGTTTGCCGACGTGCCGATGAGCCCGCAGATGCGCGACGATACCGTGACAAACAAAAACCCGAATACCATCACGAAGAGCGCCGCGACGAGGTTTGAGAACATTCCCGTCTCCGCGCCCGGCACCGGCTTGAACGTCAGCAGCGCCCACATCATTGCCAGCAGCGCCAGCGAGCCTGCGACCACTGTGGTCATGGAGAGGTCGCGTTCGGTCCGTTGCGTTCCTCCCTTGGCGCCGCTGCCTGCGCCAAGCTCTTTTAGCCCGGTGCCCAACGCGCTCACGATCGTCGGCATCGTGCGCATCAGCGTGAACAGTCCGGCTGCGGCCACCGCGCCCGCGCCCATCGGCCGGACGTAGCTCCGCCACAGTTCGTCGGGCGACATCTTCGGGATGGGAATCGTGCTGGGGTAGAGCGCCATATCCGGCGCCAGTGACCCGAAAAATTTGATTGCCGGCATTACCACGAACCAGGAAAAAACGCCTCCCGCAAATATCACACCCGCGACTTTCGCCCCGATCACATATCCCACGCCGAGATATTCCGAAGTAATGTCCGCGCGCAGGGAGGATCCCGGAAGCCACGATGGCCGGTATTCCGGCTGGCCTTTCCATAACCCGAAGGAATTTTTTAAGACCGTGTAGAGGCCGCCGATTCCCAAGCCCCAGAATACCCGGCCCGCAAACGAGCCGCCCCGGTCGCCCGCCACCAGGACGTCCGCGCACGCCGTGCCTTCCGGATACACCAGATTCCCGTGCTCTTTCACAATCAATTGCCGCCGCAGCGGTATCATGAACAGCACTCCCAGCCACCCGCCCAGCAGCGCGAGCAGAAATACCCTCGAATATTCGAGCGGAAAACCCAGGAAAATCAGCGCGGGCAGCGTGAAAATCACGCCCGACGCCACCGACTCGCCCGCCGAGCCGATCGTCTGCACCATGTTGTTTTCCAAAATGGTGGCTTTGCCGAATGCCCGCAGCGCCGTGATGGAAAGCACCGCTATCGGAATAGACGCGGAAACTGTCAGCCCCGCGCGCAGCCCCACATACACGGTCACCGCGCCGAACAGCACCCCGAACAGCATCCCGAACACCACGGTTTTCAACGTGAATTCGCTAAGCGATTCCTCCGCGCCTATGTACGGACGGAATTCGTCAGCCTTTGCCGTCGGACTCCACGCTTTCGAGGCCACCCTGTTCCTCCTCGGTCGCCAGGGTCATCCAGCTAATGACCGTGGATACGTTGCCCGCGCCCCCAACCGTCCGAGCCACCGCCAAGCGGCCCGCACGCTACCACCCGCGCCTCCCCCGCGCAATACCGCTCAGTTCTTCGAATGGGCACGTCCCGATCCCGAAGCATCGGGATTCCGGATGTCGTTCCCCGATTTGCCGCCTCTCATCCGTATTGAACCGTTCCTGCTCACCGTTCACAGACATAAACCAGCCGCGCCGCCCCATCGAGCGCCGCTGCCTGCGCCTTCACATCGCCGACCCCAAATTGTCGCGCCTCCTCCGCCAGCAATTCGCGCCGGCCCTGCGCCAGCTCTAGCGCATAGAGGTCGCCGCGCCGCGCGTAAGAATAGGTGCGATAGCTTGGAGCCTGTTCCGCGGCCGCAGCCAGCAACGCTTCCCAGAAACTCCGCCGGCGGAACGCCCTTCGCCGTGAGGCTGCTGCAGCGGCAAATTCCGCGAGTGCCTTTATGCTCGTGGCTGCCTCGGCCACCACCATCGTGCACCGCGCTGCTTCAAACGGACGCGTCGGATCCGCCTCGGGAAACGCCGCGAGCTGCGCTGCCAGCTCGTGTGCGCCCATCTCGACGGCCTCCCACCAATACCGGAACCCGCCGGCCGCCACGCTGCCGCCGCGCAGAATCTGTTCCACACGCTCCGGGTTTTTTCCCGTGACTCCCAAAATCAGTTCGAGCAATTGCTCCGGACTCAGCCCCATCCGCATCACCGGCCGGATGCTCACATATCCCGCATCTTCGTCCGAGTAACGTACGGAAATTATTTTTGGCAGTGGCACGCACAGAGCATACCGCCGTGCTCGAGGAGGGTCGAGAAATCGCTGGCTGCGTCCCGGGCTTAGCCGCCGAGCTTGGCTTTCACGCGGTCGGAGAGCGCTTTTCCGTCGATCGTCTTTCCTTCCAGCTTCGCGCGCGCCGCTTTGATCACCGCGCCCATTTGCTTCGCCGAACTGGCGCCCGTCTCGGCAATCGCCGCGGCAATCGCCGCGTCCATCTCTTCCGTCGTTGCGCCAGACGGCAGGTACGCTTCGATAATCGGAATTTCGCGCTTCTCTTTTTCGGCCAGCTCCGTCCGGCCGCCTTTCGTAAACTGCTCCACCGAATCGTACCTCTGTTTGATGAGCGTTTGCAGCACGCCGAATTCTTCGGCCGGCTCGAGCGCGCGCACCTTTTCGATTTCCTTGTTCTTGAGCGCCGCTTTCACCATGCGCAGCACGCCCAGCCGGAACTCCTCCCGCGCCTTCATCGCCGCCGTCATGTCGGCCTGAACTTTGTCGATCAGTTTCATGGTCCGGAGAAAACTCTAGCATCTTTGCGGACCGCCATGCACCGGAATTGACACCACCATGCGCGCTGTCTAGTCTCTTTGAGCTATGCGAGTGGTCGTCGCCGACAAGATTTCTCCGCGAGGGATGGAGCTGCTCGCCCGTCCAGGCTGGCAGGTGGACGCGCCCACCGCCGGCGCGCTCCGCTCCGCGCTCGCCGAAGCCGACGCGCTCATCGTTCGCAGCGCCACGCGCGTCACCGCCGAATTGCTCGCCGCCGCGCCCCGTCTCCGCGTCGTTGGCCGCGCCGGCGCCGGCGTGGACAACATCGACGTGGATGCCTGCACGCGCCGCGGCATCCTGGTGATGAACACGCCCGGCACAAATGCCGTCAGCGTCGCCGAGCATACGTTCGCGCTCATGCTTTCGCTCGCCCGCCAGGTGCCTCGGCTCGCCGCCGCCTCGCACGCCGGCCGGTGGGAAAAGGGCGGCGCGATGGGCAGCGAGCTCCGCGGCAAAACGCTCGGCTTGGTCGGTCTGGGCCGCGTGGGCTTCGCCGTGGCGCGCCGCGCCCACGCGTTCGAGATGCGCGTCCTGGCCTTCGACCCCTACGTCAGCCCGGAAGTGGCGCGCGAAGAAGACGTCGAGATGGTTCCCTTCGACGATCTGCTCGCCCGCGCCGATTGTGTCTCCCTCCACGCCTCGCTCGGCCCCGGCATGGAAAAACTCATCAACGCCGCCACGCTCGCAAAAATGAAGCGCGGCGCCTGGTTCATCAATACCGCGCGCGGCGAAATGGTGGACGAAGCCGCGCTCGCCGATGCGCTTCGCTCCGGCCACATCGCCGGCGCGGCCCTCGACGTCTTCTCCGTCGAACCGCCCAAAGATTCCCCGCTCACCGGCCTGCCCAACGTGGTGGCCACGCCGCACGTCGCCGGCTCG
>JASHSV010000031.1 GCA_030038535.1 Candidatus Acidiferrales bacterium | reverse complement strand
CGCTCCTGGTGGCGCAGCTCGACCTGCGGTTCGGCTCGCGGCCGTTCCTGCCCGGCGAATCTGCGCTTCTGATCGTGCGAGTGGACGAGCCCGCTACTGTGGATCGCATTTCGCTCCAGCTCCCTGAAGGTGTGGTGGAGACAGCGCCCCTCGTGCGCAGCCCTGCCGAGCGCGAAGTGGTGGCGCGCCTGGAGACTCGTCTCGTCGGCCGTTCGACCATCCTCGTGAACGACGGCACCGCGAGCATATCGAAAGAAATTGTCACGGGCGTCGGCCTGGAGCGCATCTCCACCCAGCGGCTCCGCGGCGAGTGGTTGGAACGATGGCTGGATCCAGGCGAGGACGAGCTGCCGCAAGCAGGCCCCGTCTCGTCCATCTTAATCCTGTATCACGGCCGGCCACTGGCGCTCGGGCCGGTGACCACAACCTGGCTGCCCGCCTATTTCGCGCTCACGCTTGTGGCCGCGATTATTCTCAAGCCATTTGTCGGTGCTGAGTTCTGACCGTGCCGGGCCGTTGCACTCGCCGCGCGTTTTGCCACGGCGTGTCTCTCGTCGCGTTGGGCTTTCTGCTTCTCCCGCCGGCGGCCAATGCCTATATCGGCCCCGGAGCGGGTTTCGCAGTCCTCTCCTCATCTTTCGCCGTGCCGCTCGCATATCTCTTGGCGCTGATTGCTTTGCTTACCGGGCCGTTGCGCTTGCTGGCGCGCCTCCGCCGCGAGCGCAAAGCCTTCCAGAACGCGCGCGCTCGACGCGTGGTGGTCCTCGGCTTCGACGGCATGGATCCCCAACTTGCCGCCCGCTGGATGCGCCAGGGGAAATTGCCGCATCTTGCCCGGCTGGCCAGAACCGGCACCTTCCGTCCGCTCGCCACGACGCATCCGCCCATCTGTCCCGTCGCGTGGTCCACGTTTCTCACAGGCGTGAATCCCGGCAAGCACAACATCTACGATATTTTGGGCCGGGACCGGCACACGTACCTGCCGTTTCTTTCGTCCGCGCGCGTGCTGGGTCCGCGCCGGTGGCTGCGTCTGGGATGGCGGGCGCTCCCCATCGGTGGGCGTGAAATCAAAGCATTGCGCAAGAGCAAACCTTTCTGGCATCACCTCGGCGAAGCCGGGATTTTTTCTTCCATCCTCCGCGTTCCGGCGACGTTCCCGCCCGAGCCGTTCTCCGGCGTTCTGCTCTCAGGAATGGCTGTTCCCGATTTGCGCGGCAGCCAGGGCACTTTCTCCCTGTTCTCATCGCGCGAGGGAACCGGCGGGAGACTGGAGGGTGGCGTACTGCTGCCGCTGACTCTGGAAGACGGCGTCTGGTGCGGCGAATTCCCCGGCCCCGAAAATCCATTTCCCCTGGAAGACAAGCGCGATCTCACACTCCCCCTGCGCGTGCGTCCCGACGCGGTCCGCCGCCGCGCCGAAGTCGAAATCGATGGCCAGCGCGTAAGCCTTCGCCAGGGAGAATTATCCGGCTGGATACTCCTGCGATTTCGCCTGGGATTCAGAATCTATGCCCACGGAACGTGCCGCATGTATCTGCGCTCCGTGCGCCCGGACATTGAACTCTACGTGAGTGCGGTCCAGATCGATCCTCGCCGGCCTGCGCTTCCGATCTCGCATCCCCTCGACTATTCCATCTACCTTGGCAAGCTCTACGGTCCCTTTTCGACTCTGGGACTTGCCGAAGACACGTGGGCTCTCCAGCAGGGCGCGCTCGATGACGCCGCATTCCTCGAGCAGTGCTACCAGACACATGCCGAACGAGAGCAGATGTTTTTTGATGCGCTCGACAAGACGCGCCGTGGCGCCTGCATTTGCGTTTTTGACATCACCGACCGCATCCAACACATGTTCTGGCGCCAGATGGAGCCGCACCACCCTGCCGCACCGGAGGGCGAGCCTTTCGATGCGAGCATCATCGAAACTCTCTACCAGCGCATGGATGCGCTGGTCGGGCGTGTGCTCGATCGCGCCGGCGCGGACGCGCTCGTCCTCGTAATTTCCGATCACGGCTTCAAAGCGTTTCGCCGTTGCTTCAATCTGAATGCCTGGCTGCATCGCGAGGGCTACCTCTCGCTCGTCTCCGGCAGCACCGTCAGCGAGCCGTGGTTCCGTCATGTGGATTGGCAGCGCACACGCGCCTACGGCATGGGCCTGAACGGGATCTACCTCAACGTTGCTGGACGCGAGCGCCACGGCATCGTCCAGCCCGGTGAGGAAGCCGACGCGCTCCGTGCCGAGCTGCGAGAGAAGCTCGCCGGCATAATGGATTCCGTCGCGGGCCAGGCGGCCATCCGCGAACTGTTCGACACTCGTGAAATTTACGAAGGTCCGTATCTTGAGAATGCGCCCGATCTCGTCGTCGGCTACGCCCCCGGCTACGGCGCCGCATGGGAATCGGTGAACGGTTCGGTCCAGGGCGAGGTCTTCATGGACAATACGCGGACGTGGAGCGGAGACCACTGCATCCATCCTCGTGATGTGCCGGGCGTACTCTTCGCCAATCGTGCCATACTCGGCGAGCGGCACTCTCTTGCCGACGTTGCTCCCACGCTCCTTCAGCTCTTCGGCATTTCCGTCCCGCGTTACATGGATGGCAAACCGTGGACGGTGCGAATGGAGCCCACACCGACGCCCACCGGCCCGGTTGCCGCTGCGGCTCCATTTGCGGGCGATTGAGCCATGGGCGTTGCAACCACGGACGCCGCAATCGTCTTTCGCGGGGCTTCCTATCACCCGGCCGGCGGCCCTTTGCTGGTCGATTCGCTCACGCTCGAGATTCCCCGAGGCCGCACGCTCGTTTTGCTGGGCCGCAGCGGTTCCGGAAAAACCACTACGTTGAAGTTAATGAATCGCCTCCTCGATCCTACGGCAGGGGAGCTGCTCGTCGAGGGCCGTCCGGCGAACGAATGGGACCCCATCCGTCTTCGCCGCCACATGGGCTATGCCATCCAGGACGTTGGCCTGTTTCCCCACTACACCGTCGAACGCAACATCGGGATTCTCCCCGCGGTCGAGGGCTGGCCTTCCGTCCGCATCCGCGAGCGCGTTCGCGAACTAATGGCGCTGGTCGGTCTTGACGCCTCGCTGGCGTCGCGCTATCCGCGCGAACTCTCCGGCGGCCAGCGCCAGCGGGTGGGCGTGGCTCGCGCCCTCGCTCTCGATCCTCCTATTCTGCTGATGGACGAGCCCTTCGGCGCTCTGGATCCGCTTACGCGCGCTGAGCTGCAGGGCGAGTTCGGCCGCCTCCAGAAGCGCCTCGGCAAGACCGTGGTTTTTGTCACGCACGATTTGCGCGAGGCGCTTCTACTCGGGGCGCAAGTCGCACTGCTTGAGAGCGGCCATCTCGCCGGCCTGTACACGCCTGCGGAATTTCTCAGCACGCCTGATCCGCTCGCCGCGGCCTACCGCAGCGCCTTCGGCGCGGAGAACGAGCACAGCGGCGACATGCCGCGCGCGCCCGGGGCTGGAGGCGGCCGGTGAATCTTCTGGACTATCTCATTGCCCATCCGCATGAAGTGCTCACGCTTTCGCTGGAGCACATCTCGCTCGCCGGCCTTTCCGTCGGCATTGCCATCGTCGTCGGTTTGCCTCTGGGAGTCGCCATTGCCCGCCGTCCCGCGCTTGCTCGGATCGTGCTTGGAACGGTGAACTCGATTCACGTAGTGCCCAGCCTAGCGCTCTTCGGTTTTCTCTTTGCTGTTCCCTGGATTGGCGACCGCGCGCCGCGCATGGCCGTTCTAGCGCTTTCGCTCTACACGCTCCTGCCCATCCTCCGCAACGTCTGCGCCGGAATCTCGGGCGTGGATCCCGCTGTCGTCGAAGCGGGGCGAGGGCTCGGCCTCACCGCGGGCCAGCTTCTTATGCGGGTCGAACTCCCGCTCGCGCTCGGCGTGATCGTGGCCGGCATTCGCGTCGCCGTCGTGCTCGCCATCGGGATCACCACCATTGCCGCAGCCATCGGCGCCGGGGGCCTCGGCGAATTGATTTTCCGCGGACTCGCCATGGTCAACGACTCGTTGATATTTGCCGGAGCTCTCCCCGCCGCTCTGCTGGCCCTCCTCGCCGATTCCTCGCTCGGCTGGCTCGAAGGCCGTCTGCGGGAGCGCGTTTGATGTCGCTAAGATTGCGGTTCTTCGGCTCCGCTTTCGGCGCACTTGTTGCCCTATCGCTCTCCTGCGGCCCGCAACACCAGCGCGCGGTCGTTGTGGCTTCCAAGAATTTCACCGAGCAGGCTATTGTCGGCGAACTTCTTGCGCAGCGAATCGAGCACGCCGCCCACCTTCCTGTCGAGCGCCGCTTCTACCTCGCCGGCACCTACATTTGTCACCAGGCGCTTCTCGCCGGCCGGGCCGATCTCTACGTGGAATACACGGGGACGGCCCTGACGGCCGTTCTCAAAGACCCGCCCATCGCCGGTGCCGCGGCAGTCTTCGACCGCGTGCGCTCCGAGTATGCCCGCCGCTGGGGTCTCATTGTCCTTCCCTCGCTCGGCTTCGAGAACAGTTTTGCGATCGTCATGAGGGGCGAAGACTCGCGTCGTTACAGAATCGCCACGCTCTCTGGCGCGGCGGAGCAAGCCCCTCACTGGCGTTTGGGAGTGGGCTTTGAATTTATGGAGCGCCCGGACGGTTATGCGGGCATGGCCAAGGCTTACGGCCTCACATTTCGGGAACCGCCCCGGGTCATGGATCTCGGCCTCCTCTATCGCGCGCTCCAGGAACATCAGGTGGACCTCGTCGCCGGCAACTCGACCGACGGGCTCATCAGCGCCCTTGATCTCGTCGCCCTCGATGACGACCGGCATTACTTTCCGCCCTATGATGCTGTGCCCGTGGTTCGCCAGGAGGCCTTACGGGAGTTTCCCGGCCTTCGCCAGGCCCTCGAAGGACTCAGTGGTCGTATCACCGCAGACGCCATCCGTCGCATGAATTACGCCGTGGACGGCGAACACCAGGACGCTGCCGAGGTCGTCCGCGAGTTCCTTCGCGCGCACGGACTCTGACGCGGCAGATTTCCCCGTGTGGCATTCCAACCGCCTCTAGGTTACCCTGTCAGGTTCGCGCGTGCCCCCGGTCATTGCTTGTGCGCGCGTCTCGCCTTCATGACCACAAAACGCGAGAGCATCATCCTGATCGACGCACACGACCAGCCCCGGCAGGAGCTCGACCAGGGACTGCGTGCCGCCGGATACGA
>JASHSV010000030.1 GCA_030038535.1 Candidatus Acidiferrales bacterium | reverse complement strand
AGCTTTGCGCGCTATGTGGCCCCGGGATATGTGGCGCTGGCACAACCCGAGGGGCTGGCCGTGGCGCCGTTTGATTTGACACGGCTCGAAATCACCGGCCCGATCGTTCCATTGTTTCCCGTGTATCAGGTGTTCTCCAAGGCCGTGGCGGAGTTTGCGGTTTCCAGGACGGGAACATTGGCCTACCTCTCGGGCGCGGGCGAACGGATGCAAAGTGGATTCGCCTGGCTGGACCGAAAAGGCCGCGCGGAACCGCTGGGCATCCCGGAGCGGGTTTTTGACTCGGAGTTCAACCTCTCTCCGGACGGAAAACGCCTGGCGGTCGGTATTGTGGCCCAAGAGAGCCGGGACGTGTGGGTGTACGACCTCGCGCGCGGCACGCTCACCCGGGTTACGTTTGACAACCACAGCTTGACACCCGTCTGGTCGCCGGATGGCAAGCGCCTGGCGTTTCAAAGCAATCGCATCACCGGGAAGGATACGGCCATCGTAGCGAACTCCGGGGACGGAAGCGGCACCCCGGAAATCCTGGCGCAGGGCACGGGCATAAAGCCTCCGCATGATTGGTCTGCGGACGGCAGATGGCTGCTCTGCCGGCCTACCAGCGGCGGCAGCCAATCGATGTGGATCTTGCCTCTCGGCGGCGACAGGCGCCCACGCGAAATCCTGCCGTCGAATTTCCGGCAGAACGCCCCGGCCATTTCTCCCGACGGGCGCTGGCTCGCATACGCTTCGAGCGAATCAGGGCGCAGCGAAATCTACGTGGTCGCCTTCCCGGATTCCGGGAGCAAGGTGCAAATCTCCACGAACGGCGGCGACCTGCCGGTGTGGGCGCACAATGGGCGCGAATTGTTCTACGCGAGCGGCGACGACATCATGGGCGTGGAGGTAACGATGGCGCGGGGCTTCACCGCCACTGTGCCCCGCGTGGTGGTCACGCGGCCCTGGCATAACCGCGGCAGCCTTTACGCGCAATTCGCTGTGAGTCCGGATGGACAACGCTTCCTCGTCAGCGCCCCCGGTGCGCAGAAGGTGGAAGCCAGCGAGCTGCGGGTGGTGCTCAATTGGCGCGAGGAAATGGAACGCATGGCTGCGCAACCGCACCCCTAGCCCGGATCTCTCGCGAGCCCAATTGGAGTACCCAGCGTGCCACTGAAGGGCGGCCGCGGAAGGACCCATCGAGCGGCCCGGCCGACCTCGCAGATGGTAGGGGCACGACATGTCGTGCCCCTACGTTCCGGTCCGCTCGCTACGACTCGGCGTTGATCTCCATGAAAAAGTCGTGAGAGTTGTTGGCCAGCTCATTGCAGCACACCCCGCCGGGGGCTGTCGCGCCCCCTCTAGGCATATGGGCTTCGTTAACGCTCTTTGTTGCCGGGATGGAACTCATTCTCGCGCGTTTTCTTGTTGCATTTCTGTTCGCTCGCCATAATGAAGGTGGCACTGGTGTCCCAGCCCATCCTTCTCGTACCGACACGCAGCGCCTGTTCGATACGGGCCGTCCCACGGCCCTCTTGGGGGGAGTGTTATGAGGCGCGCTGATTTGGTTCGTTTGCCGCAGGACGGCCGTGCTCCGCGCACGTCACAGATTGTATTTGGAGAGCGCCAGCATCTGCTGCGCGTGCTCGACTCCATCGAGAAAAGCACTCTTCCTGCCAGCCGCCTGGTCGCCGAGCGCCGCGCCATCGAGTCTTTGATTCATGCCCGCACCAAGGAGCTCGACGCCATCAACCCCGGCTGGGACATGAAAGTCGGCGTGGTCCTGAATGCAGCCACCAGTTCGGATGCCCTGGATCTGATGAGCCGCCAGGCGCCTCCCCAAGATTTTTACCTTCTGCGGCTGATTAGCGAGCATCCCAAGACATCGTCGAAAACCCTGAGCCGATTGGCCAAGCATCCGTATGCCGCCATCCGCGAAAACGTGGCGCGTCATCCCAATGCCGATGCAGCCACGCTTTCCCGCCTGTGCAAAGACCGTACGCAGCCCCTGTGGTATCTGGTCGCCTTCAACCGGAACACTCCTGCATCGCTCCGAGATAAACTCCAGGCCCGCATGCGCAAACTCGGGGAAGAGCAGAAGACCGCCTAGCTCGTAGGGCTACGACCTGCCTGCGGCTGGCAGGCATGCCGTGCCCCAGGGTCGTGATCACTTGCCGGTCGCATCAAAGTGGGTTGTGCGCCCGGCGCACAGGGTCGAATTCCGACGCAAATTTTGTTTTCGCAGTAGGGGGCCGGCAGGCCGCTCACTCTGCCCGTAGCGCCCGCATCGGATCTACCGACGACGCACGCCGCGCTGGGAGAAAGCTCGCCGCCAGCGTGACCAGAGCGATCCCGGCTATGGCTGCCGCAATTGTGAGCGGATCCACTGGTTCCAGGCCGAAGAGCGACGCTTTGAGCAGGCTCCCGATTGCCACCGCCCCCGGAAGGCCCACAGCCGCTCCCACCAGGAATAGCACGAGGCTCTCCCTCATCACCATCCACAACACCTGCCCTTGCTGCGCCCCGAGCGCCATGCGTACACCGATTTCCGGCGTCCTCCGCGCCACTTTGTAGGCCAGCGTCCCATACAGGCCGGTGGCCACCAGAATCACCGCAAGCCCTCCGAAGAATATCGCTAGTCTCGCGAACAACCGGTCGCCCGCCAGGCTCTCGCTGAACTGCTCCTCCTGCGTCATGGGGTCGAGCAGCGCCAGGTCCGGCGCAACATCCCGCATGGCGCGCCGCACCTCAGGCCAGAACGCCTGGGGATTCCCCGCGGTCCGCAGTTCCACGGTCATGGACAGGTTGGACGGTACCTGTGTGTACGGAAAGTAGGCCATCGGCCGCTCCGCCTCACGCACTTCCGTGTACTTGCTGTCTGCGGCCACTCCGATAATTGTGTAACGTTTTGCTCCCGACCCAGGCTCGATCGACACGAAGTGCCCGATCGCGCTTGTCCCCGGAAGATACCGGTTCGCAAATGTTTGGTTGACGATCACCACGCCCGGCGCAGTGGCTGTGTCCGTATCCGCAAAGTCGCGTCCCAATAGGAGCGGAATGTGGAGCACACCGCAAAAACCCGGGCCTACTGCGTTCCAGCGCATACTCGGCGAACCGCTCACCCTGGGTTTTTCTCCGTCCACATAGGTGGTGGTGTTGCTGCTCCATCCGGCGCCCAGCCGCTGGCGCATTACCGTAGCGGATTCCACGCCTGGAAGCGTGCGCATGCGCGCCACAAGCGACTGGTAGAAGTTCGCCGCTTCGTCATCGTTGTGCACATATTGCTGCGGCGTAAGTCCGAACACCAGCAATCCCGAGTTCTTGAATCCCAGATTCAGTTTTTGCAGGTTTTCGAGCGTCCTCGCCAGCAGCCCCGCGCCCACCAGCAGGACCAGGCACATCGCCATTTGCAGCGGGATCATCACCCTGCCGGCCAACCTCCCCCGTCTGTCCTGACTGGATGTGGCATTCGACGATCTCAACGCCAGCCCGCTTCCGCCTCTCACCGCGCCACGCAGCGGTGCGAGTCCAAACACAAAACCTACCAGCATGGATGTTACCAGCGTGAACCACAGCACCCGGGCGTCCGGTGCCAAGCTATGCTCCAGGAGCGACCACTTTGCCAGCGCACGGGTGGCCTCAACGGCAAACAGCCATCCCAGCCCCGCCCCCGCCGCTACCAGAAGGGTGCTCTCCGCCAATAGCTGCCGGAAAAGTTGAAGCCGGCTTCCGCCCAGCGCCATGCGCAGGCTGAACTCGGGCTGCCGGGGCGCATTTCGCGCCACCAGCAGCATGGCCACGTTTCCACAGGCTATCACCAGCACCAGGGTTACCATTCCCATCAGGATTCGCAACGGCTCCTCGTAAGCCTGCCGGGTTCCCGGCAGGCCTCTCGTGTCCGTGAATGTGAGTTGCGGCGGTTTGTCGCGGCCGCTCATGTCTTCGGGCGACAAACCTTCCGCTGCGGCGCGCTGAAATATCGGGTTCAGGTAAGCCAGGGCCTGTTTCTGGTTCACGCCGGGTTGCAGTCGTCCCACCGTGAGCAGGAACCACCACCGAGCGCCATAGAGCCGCGAGTTGTTTTTGGGAGACAGTCCCCAGGGTTTTAGCTCGTCGCTGATTTGGAACGGCACCCATACGTCCGAAGGCCCGCCTTGGTCCAAGCCAACGAAATTCGGCTGTGCGATTCCCACAATCGTAAGAGGGACCCCCTTGATGTAAAGCGTCCCTCCCAAAACCGAGGGATCGCGGGCGAACCGCCGCGTCCAGTAGCCGTAGCTCAGGATTGCCACGGGCGCATGATTCCGCTCGTCGTCCATGTTGAACAGGCGCCCCGCGACCGCCGTCACTCCCAGCCCGCTGAAGAAATTCCCGCTCACCATATCTGCCCGGAACTCTTCCGGCTCGGTCCCGTATCGCCCCGGCACCCCACCCGTTGTCGACAGCGGCACCCAAGCCATCAAATCGGAAAACACCCGGTTCTCCTTCCGCAACGCCTCATATACCTGCATGCGCAGGGAAGTGTCCCCGTAGCCGGTTTGTCCGCCCGGAAATTCCGATGTATGCAGGTAAACCAGCTCCTGCGGCGCGCGTACAGGCAGGCTCCGCAGCAGCACCGCATCCATCACGCTGAATACAGCGGTGTTGGCTCCGATTCCGACCGCCAGCGTCATAATCGCCACGGCGGCAAATCCCGGCGATTTGCGCAGTTGCCGTAGCCCGACCTTCAAATCCTGGCCCACAGCCTCGAGCGGGTGCCACATTTTCCCCTCCCCCTACCTCTATCTGTCATTGGAAAGGACGCAGCCCGAAGGAAAAGGTTCCGTTGCGGGAAGGGTGGCGTCGGAACTGTCGCCCATTTTGGCTGCCGACCTTCCGAACTAGGATCATCTGGAGAAAGACATTTTGGCTCTTTTCTGCATCCAATTCGGGTATAGATTGGTAGCGCGAGGGAGACAATGCTGCCGCTCCAGGTACAAACCGAAAGTCATGTGCCTCTCTACGTCCAGATTCGCGACCAACTCCGCGCAATGGTGCATACCGGCGAATTGCGTCCCGGCGACCGCATCCCGGCGAGCCGCGAACTCGCCAATTCGCTGGGCGTCCATCGCACCACGGTCGCCAATGCCTATGCCGAACTCGAGTCGGAGGGCCTGATCGAAGGCCACGTCGGCCGCGGCACGTTTATCCGCAACAGTTCTCAGGACCATCCGGCCGGCGGCTCCACCGATGGCGCGCGCAACGGCCATCGCGGCTTCACCCCCGCCCCGCCCACGCTCGGCAATGGCACCCTCCGTTGGGAATCCCTGTTTGCCGATGAGCGCGGCGAGGAAGCTCTGAATCGCATTTATCCCCAGACTGCCAACGGCGCCATTTCCATGGTCGCCGCGCGTCCTGCCGAGGAATTTTTCCCCGTGGAGGAATTGCGCTCCTGCACACAAGCCGTCCTCAGGCACGACGGTGCGGACATTCTGCAGCTCGGTTCCACCGACGGCTACGGGCCGCTAAAGCGCGAGCTTCTTGCCCAGCTCACCCGCGAGGGTCTGCGGCTGAAGAACGAACAGCTGCTCATCACCGCCGGCGTTCAACAGTCGCTCGACCTGCTCTGCAAGGCCTTTTTGCGTCCCGGCGACGCCGTCGTGCTGGAAGACCCCACCTATCCCGGCTCCATGACTGTTTTCACCTCGGCACGCGTCCGCTGCCTGGGCGTTCCCGTCCGCACCGCGGCCGGCGGGCCGCAGGGTATTGACCTCGACGGCGTCGAAGCCGCCCTCTCGCAGAATCGCGTCAAATTTGTCCTCGTCACCCCCGATTGGCAAAACCCCACTGGCGCTTCGCTCTCCCTCGAATCGCGGCGGCGCCTGCTCGAGCTAGCCAATCGCCACCAGGTCGCCGTGGTCGAGGATTGCATTTACTCGCGCCTCCGCTTCTCCGGCCCGCGCCTGCCTTCTCTCCGCGCCCTGGACCGCAATGGCATCGTGATTCAAATCGATAGCTTTTCGAAAATCGCTTTTCCCGGCCTCCGCGTCGGCTGGTGCATCGCCCCGGAGAACGTCATCGAGCGCCTGCGTCTCGTCAAGCAGGCCACCGACCTGCACACGGACCAGTTGGCCCAGGCCACCCTCGCCGAATTCACCCGTCGCGGCTGTCTCGAGCGGCACCTCAGGAAAATGCGCCGCGTTTACGAGTCGCGCTGCCGGGCCGTGTTCCGTGCCCTCGAAAAGCACATGCCCGAAGGCGTCGAATGGACCCGCCCGGACGGCGGCATGTGCCTCTGGGTTACCCTTCCGGCCGGCTACGATGCCAGCGAACTGCTGATTCACGCGCGCGAGCGCGGCGTGCTGTTCGCTCCCGGCCGCTATTTCTTCGTCCAGATGCCGCGCCC
>JASHSV010000320.1 GCA_030038535.1 Candidatus Acidiferrales bacterium | reverse complement strand
GGCCGCCCACATGGAGGCTGCCAGCCTGTTCAGTGCGCAACGTTCGCAACATCGGGCCGGTCTCATCCCCGATCCGGTATTGCTGCAGTGCCACGGTTGTGCGCGGCGCATCCGCGGAAGAACCAAAGGGCGCCCAGGTAGTAGCCAGCCCTGCCGTACCTGCTGCGTCGTAACTGAACTGGCCGGCCAGCAAGAGTTTTCCATACATCCCAATCGGCTGGTCGTACGCGAAGGAGCTCTGTGTCTGCGAACTGACCATCCCGGGCTCCATCCCTCCGGATGTCAATTCCACTCTTCCCCGCGGAGCACTGCCAGGCGCGGAGTTATCCGCAAAACCGCTGTCATCTCCGCTTCCGTTCCAGCGCAGCACGGTGCGCGTATCCGCCGAGCTGCGCAGCACCCAGTCCCAGTCGTCGGGTTCGCTGCCCGACTTCGCCGGTTGACGCATGCGCGCGACGGTGGAGAACAGAGAATCGAGCTCTAGCTTGAGCACCGTAGTTGCGTTTGCGCTCACCACGACATTGCGCGAGAGCGTGGGGAGGAAACCTGCCAGGGTCACTCGAATCGTATAGGCGCCCACCGGGAGTTTGTCTACCAGGAATCGTCCCACCTGGTTCGTGCGCGCGCGAAGGTTCTCCCCTCCCGACGGTCCTTGGGCCGCCACCCACACGGTGGCTCCCATCTGCGGCTTGCCGGCGAAATCCAGCACCACACCGGCCAGACGGCCGCTGGGCGTTTGCGCGGTGGCTTTCGCTCCCGAGAGCAGTGCGATGAGCACCACGAAAGCGAGCGTCTTGGCTTCCTTCTTCACTGCTTGGCTCCCTTCCTCTTTGCTCAATTCGTGGCCGTCGGCGGCGCGGGCATTCTCACGGTAAATTCAGCTGTGGGAGAGATCGTCTGCTTGTTCAGCTTATCCGTGATCTGCACCGTAATCTTATACTTTCCGGGCTCGAAGGGCGCAAGCGTAACCAGTTTCTCCAGTGTCACCTGCTGGCCCGTCTGGCCCAGTTCCGCCGAGGTTTCGCTCTTGCGCATTATCTCCTTGTTTTCTGTCCCGTCTTCCAGCGTCACAATGTAGGCGAAATCCACGTCGGATTTGTGTGTTTTCTCGTCCACGCTCAGGTTGTAGATCTGCAAGTACACGCCGAGCCGTTCTTCCGTGTTGAAAGTCTGGTCCAGTCTTGGCCGCACCTTGGTGTCGCCGATAACGAACTGGCCCAGGCCGATCTGTTTCGACGAGATGCGCTCGATCTGGTCCGCGAGGATCATCGTGCTGGTCGTCAGCTTGTCCTCGTCGTAGCGGGGCACTCGGATCGAGGTGTACGTGGTCCCCACGTTGCCGCTGTGCACGTCCTTGACTACCAAATCCAGCCGGTAGAGCCCGGGCCGCAGCGGCACCGCCTTTTGGTACACCGATTGACCCTGCAGGGACTGTCGCAGCAATGATTCCGGGAAGTCGCGGTTGATGGTGTCTTCAAATGTCTGCAGCACACGCCCCGTGATCGTGGAGACCCGCCCGAACACCTCCAGCACCGCGGAGTGTACGCCCTCTTTGGACTGGAAGGTGAGCTGCCGGTTTGGGATTTGGATGGTGATGGGCACCAGGACAGTGTCCGACGTCACGCGCATGAAGTCCGTGCGATAGGCGAAACTGAGCTGGTTCCGCAGCACACGAGTGGTCACCAGGGGTTCCAGATCCTTGAATTTCAACGGTGGTGGCGCCTGAACCTTTGCAAATTGCGAGATGCGGTCGAACTCATTCCAACTCGCCGGTCGGCCCGCTAGAGGTGCGCCGCATGTGGTCCCGTCGGTGTTCGTGAAGCGTTCGGATTTATCGGAAATGCCCATCGATTCCGGCAGGGTCAATCCCGCATTCGGCACCTTGGCGAGAGCGTCCTTTTCGCACGGATCCATCGTCAGGTGATACTCCCCGCTCATCGAGGTATCCACGAACTCGAGGTTCACGTTCTGGCCAACGCCCTCCAAGTAGCGGTAATTCCATATTTCAAATGGATAGGTGGACGTTTCGCCGCCGCCTTCTTCCTGAGTCCGTTCATAGGTCCCGCCGCTGGGGTGCGACTCAATCGAATCCGGTGGGCCCCATATGATGTACACCCTGCCCCTGTCCGTCTTCCATCCCGGAATGCCCGAGGCGAAGTGCTCGTCCGTGTAAGCGATGCGCCGGTAGTGCTCTTCCTTGTAATCATTGTCCGCGGATTCGGGGTCGGTATTGCGCCGCTGCCAGAATGCCTCGATGAACTGCTCTCGCTCCTCATTGGTGGACAGCTGGAGGAAGGCCTTTCTTTCCTGATCGGTGATGATATAGACGACGTCTTCCTCGAGCCACTTGCGGTAGGGGGTATCCAGCTCCTTGAGAAGCCTGCGATCGCTCTTTTGTTTTACCTTAGGTGAATTTGCCGGCGCCTGGTCGTCTTGCGAGGTGTCGGACTGCGGCCGCGCGAGCAACCCGGACGAGAGCCCGAGTGATAGGAATAGGAGCGCGCCGACGGAAACCGATTTTCGGGAAATCACGGGCCGGACACCCCTTCCCCTCTCAGGAAGCACTCATTCTATTTGTCTTAGGATGCCAAATCAATTCCTCGGGCTGTCCAGGTGCCCCGTGAATGTCTGCGACGGTCAACTGATGGCTCCAGGCTCCTAAGGGGACCTTTGGATGGTCTGGCAGGACGTTGGGAGCCCCATTCCGTCGCCGGATCCCCCGGAATACCGCTTTGCCCCCGTGACCGCCAGAGAGGCAAAATCCAAAATACCATATTTGGACTAAGCCTTGAGCTTGCCCCCGGAGCCGACGCATTGTCTTGCTCCGGAATGCCCTCCGATCTGTCCCGCAGTGCCGAGTAGCTAAGTACCTATGGTCCTGTCCTCAGAAGGTGAGCTTGGCTCCAATTTGGATAACCCTCGGATTACTCGAGAATACGGCGGCCGGCGTGTTGAACAGAGTGCTACCCGGCGTTACGAAGGCTGAATACAGACTGGAATTATAGGTCACAGCGTTGATTTGGTTGATGCTCCCCGCGGTGTATTGCGGGTGATTCAGCAGGTTCAGGAACTGCGCATTCAGTTGCAGCCGGAACCTTTCGGTAAGAGGGATCCGCTTGCCCACCGTCATGTCAACATTGTCGATGGGAGGCAGGCGGAGCGTATTGCGCCTGGCAATGGTTAGCTCGTTGTTCGGTTCGAGGGCTCCCGGCGCCGCCACGACGTACTCCGCGGTGGCGGTATTTGCCGTGTAGGCTACGGTATTGCTGGCCGAGCAGCTCACGGTTTTTCCACCGGCAAGGCCGGTTCCGACGATCACGACGCCGTCTATCACACACGTCGGCAGCACCCCCGAAGATGTTCCGGCGACGCCGGTCGAACTGATCAGCACGCGGTCGCCGCTGGAATCTCCATTCAGGTTGGAATCCACACCGCTCTGGAGGTCAGCCCACCCCCCCGTCTGGTACGTGTAAACCGGCACGAAGTACCAATTCGCCAGCAACATCCGGCGCCACTTCGGTCCCGACTGAAAATAGGGCGGCTCATAGTAGGCCCAAACCGAAAGCCTGTTGCGGTGGTCGAACGCCGAGTTGCCCCAATCGGCCTTCACGTCTTGGAAATCCTGTGGACGCGCAGGATTGATGACGGAATTTGGGAGAGCGGAGGAGCTGTCGTCCTTGTCGTAGCTGAGCGTGTAGGCGCCCGTAAGTCG
>JASHSV010000029.1 GCA_030038535.1 Candidatus Acidiferrales bacterium | reverse complement strand
CGGGCATGGCCGTTCCAATGCCGACTTTTGTCGTCGCTCCGCCCTGGTTCGTTTTTTCCGCCGCGCCGTTCGCGCCGCTCACGCTCCCCAGCACGATGCAATAGCTGCAATCCACCACCGCATTGGGACCGATGGCTGTGGCGTTGTCGATCTCTGTGGCTATTCCCGGTCCTGCTGCGTAGCCGAGGAACACGTTGTAGGAGCCCGTCGTGTTCGCATTTCCCTGCTCGTTCGTCACTCCCGCCCGGGTCCCCACCGCCACGTTGTAATTCCCGGTGATATTGCTGCTGAGCGATGCCGAGCCCATTGCTGTGTTCCCGCTTCCCGTCGTGTTGTTGCCCAGTGATCCGCTGTCTCCCGGTACGCCATTGATCACCTCATAGTAATTTCCGCCGCCGACCGCGGTGTTGCCCGATCCGGTCGTGTTGGAGCCCAGCGCGGCGATAGCCGCCGTTCCCGGCGCGCCGGTAAAGTCCGCGCCCCCGATGGCCGTGTTGTCCGAGCCGGTCGTGTTCAACCCCAGCGGGGCGCTTGCGATCGCGCTCAACGAGCTGGCGCTTCCCACACCGGTGTTGTTCGTTCCCGACGAGTTCTCGCCTAAGACTCCATTGATCACTACGTAGGTGTCGGAACTGTTCGGGGCCTTCCCCGCGCCGCTCGAAATGGAACCCGTCGAAGCGACGCCCAAGCCGACGTTGCTCGAGCCCGTCATCGTAAAATTTCCGGTGTTAGCTCCGACAAACGTGTTTGCGGAACCCAGGCCATTTGCGCCCCAGGCATGCAAGAAGCTGTCGCCTCCAAGCGTGATCACGCCGCCCGTCGGCGCCCCGGAGCTAACCGTCGTGACTGGCAGGCTGAGCGGTCCACTCAACAACAGGCTTCCCGTAATCGTCTGGCTCCCCGTGAACGTGTTCGAGCCGGTGCTGCTCAGATACGCGCTCGGCGGCATTCCGCCCAGCATCAGTGCGTTGCCCGCCGTCGTCGCCGTGTCCGCGTTCCCCGTGATGCTGATTCCCGCTGTCCCCGCGCTCAAATTTGCCGGGTTCAACGCCGTCAGCCCCGCTCCACTGCCCGTGAATCCCGAAGCCGAGATGCTGCCCATGAACGTGTTGCTCATCGCACCCAACTGCGCGAATCCGCTCGCCTGAATGCCGCCCAGCAGCCCCGCGTTCAGGTTCGGCACCATCGTCGTCGAATTCACTGAAATCGGCGCCATCCCCGTGGCCACCGTCGAAATCAACTGCGTGTCCGTCCGGATCGACCCTCCCATCACGTCCAACTGCTGCCCCGGCGACGTGTTGTTGATCCCCACGAATCCGTTCGTCCCGTTGATCGTCATCCGTTCCGTCGTCGTGCTGCCATTGCCCGCGTAGAAACTCACCTTCGTGAACAGCACGCCAGGCGCAAATACCGCATTGCTCGCGCCGATCACGCCCATCGCGTTCGAGCCGTTCAGAAACAGCGCGTTTGTGTTGATCGCGTCCGGCGACGTGTTTCGGCTCCCCGTGGCCAGCCCCGTCGATGCGCGAATCCCTCCAATCACGTCCAGCGCCTGCACCGGAAACGTGCCAATCCCGATCGCGCCCCCGCTCTGCTCGATCAGTGAGTTCCCCAGGTCTCCGGTGGTGTCGATGAACATGGGGATGAAGCCCATCGTTTCTGTACCCGCGGTCGCGGGCTTTTTCCCCTTCGTCGTCGTCGTCGGGCTAGTCCCGCTCGCTGCCGTTGACGTGCTGGCCGTCGTTGTCGTCGCACTCGCCTCCGTCGTCGCCAGCGCGAAGGCCGACGCCGGCTTCCCGCCCAGCGTGTCGGCATCCGAAGCCTTCAACGCATACGGCACGCTCACCAGTAACACGCGCGCCTGCTCGACTTCTCCCGGCAACTCCACCTTCACTCCCAGCCATCGCGGATCGCCCGAGGCAAACAGGTCCAAGGGCACCCCTTCGCTCTGCGTGCTGCCCAGCAGCACCGAGTAGTGGCCCTCGCCGTCCAGTTCCACGTTCTGGGTCTCCATCCACAGCGTGGCTCCGCCTTCCTGCTCCTGGTAGATGGAAAAAGTCAGGCCGACGGTGCCGGTGCGTGGAGCGCCTGCGGCATCTTTCACCACGCCCGAGAATTTAACGAGGCGCGGCACGGGCAGAGCAGGGACCACCTGCGGCGATGCAGCCAGAGGCTGGCCTCCGGCCTGCGGCTCGGCAGTAGCGGCCGCGGCAGCCGCCACAGCAGTCTTCGTCGCGACGCTCTGCTGCGCCCACGCCACCTGCGCCGAGCCAAAGCAGACTAGAGACCCGAGCGCGAGAATTGCCCTCGGGGAAGATAACTGGATTTTCATTGTGACCTCCTAGGGACGAGCGCGGAAATTGCGGCCGACACTAATGGAACAGGTCACTACAGTCAAGGCCGTCGCGACACCACGAGGGCTGGGGTCTGAGGCCGCAGCAAAGGGAAGCGCTGCCCGCTATGCGCTCACGGCTTGCCTGTTGCCATCGCCTCCAGCTTGTCGAGGCGTGCCGCCAAGCTTTCAATCTCCGCCTGTTGGCGGGCGATCGTCTTCTGTTGCTCCTCATTCGTGCGCTGCTGGTCTTCCAGCAGGCGGCGATCTTCGTCCAGCGCTCGCTGCTGCTTTTGAACCTGGTTCAGCAGCATGGCGTTCACAAAGTGATAGCGCACCGTCTCCGGCTGGCCGTCCTTGTCGAACACCACGAGCTGCGGAGCGATCTGCGCCACCTCTTCCGCCACCAGCCCGTATTGCCGCGTCTGCGACTCGTCCAGTTCCGGTTTGTAATAGAACGAGACCGGCCGCAGCTTCATGAGCAGGTCGCTTTCGGCGCCCATATCCGCGATTTCATGCTTGAACCGCCGAGACGAGGTGATGGTGCCGAGCTGTCCGGCGGAGCCCACATAGACCGGCACGCCGTCGCCTGTTGCGACGCTCTCTCCGAAGACGCCGGCGATGTACGTCGCCGTTTGGCAGGGGCTCGCACAACTATCTTGGGCCGAGGTGTCGCCGATGCGGATCGTACTAGCATCGCCGGTCACGCCTTGGTTCCCGATGTAGATGTTGTCGCTCTCAGTTGAGAAGAGGTTGTAGCCGGCAGCCGCGCCAATCGCAATGTTATTGGTTCCGCTGGTCAGGAGCTGCAGTGCCGCCGCGCCCACGGCTGTGTTCTCCTCGTTGCCCGTCGTCCCAGTGAAATCCGAGAGTGCTCCAGAGCCAAAAGCCGAATTGAGGCCGCCGATCACATTCGCACTGAGGGCGTAATACCCGAAAGCGGAGTTACTGCCCCCCTGCGTTACCGAAATGAGCGAATGCACGCCGAAGGCGCTGTTACCGCCTCCCGAAGTCAGGCTGGAAAGTGCGCCCGCCCCCGTGCCTGTGTTTCCGACGCCGGAAATGGGAAACTTTCCCGCAAAACCAAAAAACACGTTTCCGCCGGCAAGCGGCACGCCAGACGCATTTTCGCCGAAAGCAAACGGCTGGCCGCCGATGGTGATGATGCCGGCGGTTTCGGCCGCGTTTGTATAGGGGAGATTGAGATTGCCATTTATGGTGAGGTTGCCGCTTGAGTCGAGCAGCATTTGCCGAACCCCGTTGACAGCCGCGCCGAGAAGCGTCTGGTCGGTAGTTGCGCTGCCTGGGTCAATGTAGACGGAGCCTTGCCCTACGGTATAGCCCGTTGGCGGCGCAGTGAACACGGCTTGCCCGGAGAAGGTCGTGCTCGCCGCACTCGCTTGCACGAAAGCGGAGGCAGGAAGCCCGCCGAGCAGGGCTGCATTGACGTTGCCCAGCATGGAGCCGTCGCCGATGAAGCCGGGAACGGCGATCGTGCTGATACTGCCAGAGAATGCATTGCTTGTTGCCAGCAGTGGCACTTTGGTGGTGTCAATCGTCAAGGTGCCTGTGGTGACGATCGGGTTGGGTGTGCCGACGAGGCCGGTGCCCGCGGTGATGCTGGTCACGCCGCCGCCGGAGCAGCCGGAAGTGCACGTAACACTGCCGTTGACAGTCAAGTTGCCGTTGATGTTTGCGTTGCCGCCGACCTGGAGCGTCATGCTTCCCATGGGGTTATTCGGGCTGCCGGTGCCTTCCACGTCGAGCGTGGCTGCCGGAGTCGTCGTGCCGATGCCGACGTTGACGCTGGACATTGCCGCGTTGACGCCGTTTACGCTCCCCAGGACCATGCAATCGCTGCAACTCACCGCGGCAAAGGCGCCGATGGCAGCGGCATTATCCACCTCGGTTGAGATGCCGGGACCGGAGGTGTTTCCGATGAAGGTGTTGAGGGAACCTGTGACGTTCGGAGTGGCGGAGTTGTTGCTCACACCGGCGTAATTGCCGATCGCCGTATTTTGGTTGCCAGTCGTATTGCCGTTCAGCGCGTCGTAACCAAAGGCGGCATTGCCGTTGCCTGTCGTATTCGCCGAGAGCGCGTTATCCCCGAACGCGTTGCTGCGGGACGCCGATGTACCCGATAAAAACGCGCCTATGCCGAACACAGCGTTGTCGTTGCCGGTGACGCTCGGATTCCCGGCGCTGCTGCCGACAAACATGTTGTCAAAGCCCAGAGAGTTCACCGCCAGACTCCCTGAAATCACGACCGGTCCCTGGAACAGCCCGGCCAGTCCGCCCGCCGAGTTGAAGCCATAGACCCCCGCGCCGCTCGCGCTCAGACTTGCTCCGTAAACACCGTAGCCGCCCGTGGTCGCAGTATTCAGGCCGACGATCCCGGAGCTTGCGGGGCTGTTCGTCTGCCCGTATACGCCATTCGAGCCGGCGCTTGCCGAGGCGGAGGTATTCATGCCCGTCAGGCCGCTATATCCGGAGCCGTTTGTCATTCCTGACACAGCATTGCCCGTCGCCGCGTTTACAGACTGTGGCCCGTTGAAGACATTCATTGCGCCCAGTTGCGCGTAAAGCCCGTTCGTATAACTGGTATCCAGGCTCAGCGTGACGTTGCCGCCGGTCGTGGAGCTGGTGATGCCGTTCGTGCCCATAATCGGGAGCGTCTGATTCGCCGCAAAGTTGATTACGCCTCCCATCGTCAGCGTGCCGGGAACCGTCACATTGCCCGCGAGATAGGTGGTCGTTTGGAGGGGAAGGCCCGATGTGCTGTCGGTGTTTCCGATGCGGATGGTATTCGACTCGCCAGTAACGCCCGCCGTTCCTATGTAGATGTTGTTGCTATCGGTTCCCTGAAGGTATTCGCCAGCGAGGCTGCCAATGGCTATATTGCCGGTGCCGGTAGCTAGACCTACAAGTGCGGCATTACCTAGGGCGGTGTTGCCAGCGAATTGTGATTCTCCGCTGCCCTGGAAACTCTCGAGCGCCCCCGTCCCGAAGGCTGAGTTGTATGCACCTGTTCGGTCGTTTTCGAGCGCAAAGGAGCCGAACGCCACGTTGTTGCTGCCGCCTGTGATACTGCTGAGCGCGCCTGTCCCTGTGCCCGTGTTCAAACTGCCGGTGCCAGCCACGCTCCCGGCAAACCCCAGGTACACATTTCCGCCAGTCGCAGGCGGGCCAGAGCTAAAGGCAGTGCCAATCGCAAATGGCTGACCGCCGAGGGTGATCACGCCGGAAGACCCGTCCGCACTGGTCGCGGGCAATTCCAAATTGCCCGTGGTGATGGAGACGCTGCCCTGGAATTCGCCGGCCAGCCCGCCCGCCAAATTGTAGCCATAGATTCCAGCCCCGCTCGCGCTGTTACTTTCTGCGTAAACTCCATAGCCACCGGTGGTCGCAGTATTCAGGCCCACGATGCCAGCACTCGCCGGGCTGTTCGTCTGGCCGTACACGCCATTCGAGCCGGCGCTTGCGGAGGCGGAGGTGTTCATGCCCGT
This sequence comes from Candidatus Acidiferrales bacterium, assembly GCA_030038535.1. Lineage (GTDB taxonomy): Bacteria > Acidobacteriota > Terriglobia > Acidiferrales > UBA7541 > JOPF136. The sequence continues at coordinate 1,449 of JASHSV010000029.1, read as the reverse complement.
CAGGCCGTTATATCCGGAGCCGTTTGTCATTCCTGACACAGCATTGCCCGTCGTCGTGTTTACAGCCTGTGGCCCGTTGAAGATATTCATCGCGCCCAGTTGCGCGTACAGCGCGTTCGTATAACTGGTATCCAGGCTCAGCGTGACGTTGCCGGTGCTCGGGGTGCTGATAATCCCGTTCGTTCCCGTGACGCTGGTAACCCCACCGCCGCCCGAGCAGCCGGAGCCGCAAGTAACTGAGCCAGCCACGGTCAAGTTTCCGTTAATGGTTGCAGGACCACCTACGAGCAGCGTCGTGGTTCCCGTGCCGTTGCCGTTGCCTTCCACATCGAGCGTTGCTGCAGGAGTCGTCGTCCCGATGCCGACGTTCACAGAGTTCCCCCCGTTCACGCCGTTCACGGCCCCTAGCACCAGGCAGTTGCTGCATCCCACCACGGAGAACGCACCCACGGCGGTGGCGTTGGAATCGGTCCCGGTGGCGACCGCAGCCCCCGCACCCAAGAAGGTATCGCTGTCCACGGTGATCTCCGATTCGTCTGAAGTCTGGCCCGCAAGGATGCCCACGGCCGTGTTATTAGTGCCCGTCGTGTTGAGGCTGAGCGCGACCTCGCCGAGAGCAGAGTTGCCGCCCCCCGTGGTGTTCTCCTGCAGTGCGCGGTGACCGAATGCAGAATTCGCATTACCAATCGTGTTTTCGCGCAACGCCTCATCACCCACTGCAACGTTATAGGTACCGGAAGTGTTGCTGGCGAGAGCGCCCAGCCCGACGGCCTGTGCCGGTGTCCCCCCCGAACGATTCGCTGCACCTCCCGTGCTGCCGCTCGATGCCGGTCCGCCGATGGCGACGTTATTCGAACCGGTCGTGTTGGAGGCCAGCGCATTCGCTCCCATCGCCGTATTGTTCGTGCCCGTCATCGAGAAGTTGCCCGACCCAATGCCCACAAATGTGTTTGCAGAAGCGATTCCGTTCACACCGTACGCATGCGCGAAGCTGTCGCCGCCCAGCGTGATGACCCCCGCCGTGGGCTCGCCTCCACTCGCGGCCGTGAGCGGCAGGTTCAGTTGCCCGCCGAGTGTCAAGTCGCCTCCGCTGTCGAGTACCATTTCCGGCGTCCCGCCCACCGCCGCGCCAAATAATGTCTGCCCAGAGCTCGCCGATGCCGGATTGATATAGAGCGAGCCTTGGCCGGCACCCGTTCCCGTCGGGGCCGCCGTGAAAGTAGTTTGCCCCGTGATTGTCGTGCTCGTCGCCCCGGTCTGCAGAAACGCGCTTGGCGGCATTCCGCCCAGCATCAGTGCGTTGCCTGCCGTCGTCGCTGTGTCCGCGTTCCCGGTGATGTTGATTCCCGCCGTTCCCGCGCTCAGATTCGCCGGGTCGAGCGCCGTCAGCCCCGCTCCGCTGCCCGCGAATCCCGAAGCCGAGATGCTGCCCATGAACGTGTTGCTCAT
>JASHSV010000319.1 GCA_030038535.1 Candidatus Acidiferrales bacterium | reverse complement strand
CGGCATCGGAGCGGACCGCCGCGACACCATCAGTTCCACGTCGTCGTTGCCCAGGAAGGCGTCGGGGCCGCCCTGCGGATCCTTTAGATCCGCCGACTCCAATAGATTCAGGTCGAAGCAGTGTGGGCGCAGTTTCCCCTCGAAGCGCACCCAGCCGGTCGGCGGATGCGTGTGATAGAGGTGCGCCGATTTCCCATAGAAGCCTTTTCGCCCGTGCTCCTCTTCATACGTTCCTTGCGGCAGCCCCACGTGCGCCTGCGTCGTCGTCTTCCCTTTTTTCAACGGGTACATGAAAGCCTCCCAGTCCTTTCTCTGCTTCGCCGCCTCGCTGCTTCCCTGCCTCGCTACTTCCGGATCACGCGGTTTCTCAACACCCCGATCTTTTCAATCTCCAATTCCATCACATCCCCCGGCTTCACCCAGCGGTCGAGCTCCAAACCGCAACCGGTACCGACAGTTCCGGAACCAATCACATCGCCGGGAAACACGGTGTCGTCCATGGTCAGAAACTCGATCATCTGCTCGAACTTCCAGTAAATCGTCCCCGAATTGCCGCGCGACCACTCCTCGCCGTTTACCCGCGCCGTCATCGTCAGATTGTAAGGATCGCCCACCTCATTCGCGGTCACCAGGACCGGACCGAGCGCCGTACACCAGTCTTTCCCCTTCGCCGGCCCCAGCCGCACTTTCATTTCCTTCCGCTGGATATCGCGCGCGCTGAAGTCGTTCATCACCATGTATCCGGCGATGTACGCTCCCGCATCGGCCGCCGCGACGTTCGTCCCTCGCTTCCCAATCACCGCCGCCAACTCAAGTTCGTAGTCGAATTTCTCCGTGAAGCGCGGCCACAGCACGTCTTCATCCGTGCCGATGATGTTGTGATTGCCGCTGCGATAGTACACCGGAATCTCGTACCACTCCCTGGGCATGGGCTCGCCGCGCTTCTCGAATCCCTTCTTCACGTGAGCCTCAAACGCGTAAAAATCGCGCACCGAAGGCGGCCTCGTAATCGGCGTCCGCAGCCGCACCGCCGCGGCGTCGACCAACGCCGGCGGCTTCGCCCCATCCGCCGCTGCCCGCGCCTCCTCCATTGCTCCTGCCTCCAAAATTCCCAGCACGCTCGGCGGCAGCCGTGGATTCGCCGCGCTCAGGTCCACAATTCCGCGCGCGGTGACGACTCCCGCACGAAGCTCCGGCCCTTTCGGGGATTGCCGTTCGAAGGTGCATAGTTTCATGGTCGCAACGGCACCGGTGTAGAAAAGCCCGAGCCGCCCCGCACCAGACGGTGCGGGGTCCGCTCTACAGGTTCCCCCGTGCGGCTTGCTCTCGCTCAATGGCCTCAAAGAGCGCCTTGAAATTGCCCTTCCCGAAACTCCGGCTCCCTTTTCTCTGGATGAGCTCGTAGAAGAGCGTCGGACGGTCTTCGACCGGCTTCGAAAAAATCTGCAGCATGTAGCCTTCGTCGTCGCGGTCCACCAGGATTCCCAGTTTGGCGAGTTCCGATACCGGCTCATCAATTTTCCCTACGCGGGCTTCGAGCGCGTCGTAGTAGCTCGTCGGCACGCGCAGAAAGTCCATGCCGCGTCCCTGAAGTTCGCTCACGGTGGCGATGATGTCGCCTGTTCCGAGCGCGATGTGCTGCACGCCCGGGCCGAGATAGAACTCCAGATACTCCTCGATCTGCGACTTCTTGCGACCTTCGGCCGGCTCGTTGATGGGAAACTTGATGCGGCCGTTGCCGTTGGCCATGACCTTGGACATGAGCGCTGAATATTCCGTGGAAATGTCCTTGTCGTCGAAATGCTGGTAGAGCGAAAAGCCCATCACATCGCGGTAAAAATCGACGTACTTGTTCATCTCGCCCCAGCCGACGTTTCCCACGATGTGGTCGATATATTTCAGCCCGATGGGCCGCGCCAGCACGTCTGCCGGCGTGGCGCGATAGCCGGGCAGAAACACTCCGCGGTATCCCTTTCTCTCCACGAACGTGTGGATCGTGTCTCCGTAGGCGGCAATCGACGCCACGCGCACCACGCCGTTCTCATCCCGCATCTCTTCGGGCCCGCGCACGGAGCGCGCTCCGCGGGCGGTGGTCTCCCGCCAGGCCTGCTCGCAGTTCTCCACTTCCATGGCGATGTCGCGCACGCCGTCGCCATGTTTGTGGATGTGCGCGGCCATCGGATGGTCGGGCCGCAGAGGCGTGGAGAGCACGAAACGGATTTTGTCCTTCTGGAGCACGTAGCTGGCCCGCTCCCGTACTCCGGTTTCAGGCCCGGAGTAGGCGGTGAGCGCCAGTCCCAGCGAGGTCCGGTAGTAATGCGCCGCCTGGCGCGCGTTTCCAACATAGAACTCGACGTAGTCCACTCCCTGGAGCGGCAGGAAATCACTGCGGGTGGATGCGGCTTGTTCAGCGACTTGGGGCATTGCTATCCCTCTCAGCGGAAAGTGGGTTCCAGTATACGCCCGCCCGATGAAAGCGGATGGCGGAGGCGACGGGCACCCCGGGGGGCCCCCCTCCCCCCGGAATGCGGAAACGATTGAAGTGATAGGAGTTAGATAAAATCGAATTTGGCCGGAGTGCGTAATCGCTTGAAAGCAAATGGGTTCGAAAATGGCGGTTTTTTACTGCGTGACACGGGAGTGTGGAACGACCTGAGCGGACAGGGGTTAGGTGAATATCCCAGAGTGAACGAATTGTTCCGGTGGTGGCCACCAATAATTACCTT
>JASHSV010000028.1 GCA_030038535.1 Candidatus Acidiferrales bacterium | reverse complement strand
ACATACGCTGAGGATTGCTGGGCGCGATCGCGATTCCGACGCGGCCGAGACCTTCAGAGGGAAGACCGCGGCCGGTGATTTGTTCCCAGTGGTCGCCGCCATCCGTGGAACGGTAGAGACCGCTTCCGGGGCCGTAAGAGGGAGGGTAAATGCTCCAAGGGGGCCGGCGCGTCTGCCACAGGGCGGCCCAGATGGTTTGCGGATTGCCGGGCTCAAAAGCGAGGTCGATGGCGCCGGTGTTTTCGTCTTTGAAGAGAATGCGCTGCCAATTCCGGCCGCCGTCGGTGGAACGGAAGACGCCACGTTGCGGGTTCGGGCCGTAGGGATGGCCGAGCGCGGCGACGAAGACGCGATTGGGGTCCCGCGGATCGACGAGAATGCGTCCGATGGCGCGCGAATCGTCGAGACCGATACGAGACCACGTGGCGCCGGCGTCGGTGGATTTGTACATCCCGTTGCCGGCAGAGATGGACGAACGCATGTCAGCTTCGCCGGAGCCGACATAGATGATGGAAGGATTCGAGGGCGGAACGGCGATGGCGCCGATGGAAGCGACGGGCTGGGAGTCGAAAATGGGGTTCCAGGTGCGGCCGGCGTCGTTGGTACTCCAGACGCCACCGCCGACGGAGCCGAAATAGTAGAGGTCGGGCTGGCCGCGCACGCCGGTGACGGCAAGAGCACGGCCTCCGCGAGGCGGGCCGATGGAGCGCCAGCGCAACTCGCCGAAGAATTTGGGATCTACGGGCCGCTCGTTCTGAGGCACGGCACTCGTCCGACGTGCGCCCACGGCAGCGGCAGCGAGCGCCAGACACGCGAGCAGCCAGACGCCAAAGCTTCTGTGCTTCATTCGGGTTCTCCCTAAAACGGAATCCGGGCAGAGGGCTCGGAAGACCGCGAGTATATATCAGCCGGATGCGAGGAATGCTCGCGACGATGGGTGGAGGGAGAAGCCTGGTTTGAATGTGGCCGAGCGCTAGGGCTTGGCCTTGCGGAAGACGAGGCAATAGAGCTTGCGGGACTCGGTGCGGCCGGGCCAGTCGTTCTGGACAGACTCCAGCTCGAATCCGGCAGCGAGGAGCTCGGATTTCAGGATGTCTTGCGGGATGCCATGACCGACGCGGTTTGCAGGGACGCCCTCGGGGACCGACGAGCCCTCGGCGGGCTCCTGGTCGATTACGGCGAGGCGTCCTCCAGGCTTTAGCGCGCGGAAGAGGCTGGCGTCGATTTCCGAGGGTTTTGTGAGGTGGTGATAGACAAGGCGCATGAAGATGGAGTCGCAGCACGCGGGAGACAGATTCGTGTCGGCTTCGCCGGCCTTGAGGGCTGTGATGTTTTTCTGCTTGGCCGCCAGCTCCTGGAGGTGAGCGAGTTTTTGCTCGTCCAGCTCGGTGGTGAAGACCTTACCTGACGGACCAACGCGGTGGGCGGCTTCGAGAGTTAACTCGCCATTGCCGGACCCGATTTCCGCGACCACGTCGCCGGAATGCCAGCGCAAGAGCGCAGCCAGCCTGTCCGCTTCCTTATGCCAATCGTCGCGCCCGAAGCAGGGAGCAGCCCCGAAAAGACACAGCGCCAACGCGAGGAGGAAAGAACGTCGCAACATACGGCGAAGATTCTCAGGGCCATAGTATCCCTCGAGGAATTGAAATCCAACCAGCAGCGGCGCGATTGGGGTTCGCCTTGTTGGGGCCGGCTGCGGGGTGGTAGGCTCGCGCGATGAGCAGAAGAGTCTTGACGATTGTCGCGATGGCCGCGGCGGCGGGAATTCTGGCGCATGCAGCGGCGGGACCGGCAGAGAGCGCGGAGCCGAACGTGCCCAGTGCGGGACCTACCCTGGCCCTGGCTTCCCCAGCAGTTACGACGGAATTCAATGTGCCGGTGCCGATGCGCGATGGAGTGGTGCTGCGAGCGGACATCATGAAGCCGGATACGAGCGGGCCGTTTCCGACGCTGCTGTACCGGACGCCGTACGGGAAGACGGAGGCGGAGACGTCGCAGATGACGTTCCGGCACGCCGTGGAGCGGGGCTACGCGGTGGTGGTCGAGGATGTGCGCGGGAGGTACAGCTCCGACGGGGAATTCAACGCGTACTTCAACGAGGGCCAGGACGGCTACGACACGATCGAATGGGCGGCGAAGCAAGGCTGGTCGAACGGAGCTGTGGGCACGTTCGGACTTTCTTATCCAGGAGCGGCGGAATGGCTGGCGGCGGTGGAGCGTCCGCCGCATCTGAAGGCCATGGTTGCGGCGATGACCTACTCGACGCCGCGGTATTTCTTCTATTCGGGCGGGACGTGGGACCTCTCGTGGCCGTCGTGGGTCCTGCGCAACATTGCCGCGGACGCGCGCGAGAAGAAAGGGATGGCGGGGCCGCGAACGCCGGACGAGGCTAAAGTGGAGTACGAGAAGAACGAAGCGCGGATCGAGGGCTTCCTGCCGCTTTCGGGCCTGCCGGACCTGCGGGGCGTGGCGCCGTGGTATTACACCTGGCTGCAGCATCCGCCCGACGACCCGTGGTGGAACTGGGCGGAAATCAGCGGGAAATACGAGCGCACGAACGCCGCGGTGCTGAACCTATCCGGATGGTACGACGATGAGTATGGGCCGGAGGGAGCGACGATGAATTTCAGCGGTCTGGTTGCGGCGAGGAAAACGGAAGCCGACCCACGAACGGCGCTTGTGCTGGGGCCGTGGACGCATGGCGTGGCAGCGACAGCGAGGACGAGCGCAGGCGAACGGAACTTCGGGGCGGATGCGGCGATTGATTATGACGACCAGGTGCTGGGCTGGCTCGATCTCTATCTGAGGAACGATGCGACGGGATGGAAGCAGCAGAAACGCGTGCGTTACTTCCTGATGGGAGAAAACGCGTGGCACGAGGCGGACACGTGGCCGCCGCAGTCGCATCCAGTCCAGTATTTTCTCTCCGGGCCACCGGAGGGAGGGACACGCGGGGCGGTGGGACAGAACCGGACGCGGGGAGCGGCGACCACTTCTTTCCTGTCGGATCCGGCGCATCCGTTCACGGATCCCTACGGCAACGCGCCGGGCGCGCACGACTATCAGAAAATCCAACGGGGCGGGCGCGATTCGGTGATCTATGATTCTGCGGCCTTTGACTCGGATTTGGATGTGGCGGGGCGCGTCTCGGCGGAGATCTACATTTCGTGCGACGCGCCAGACGCGGACATCTGGGTGCGGTTGTACGACGTGGCGCCGGGCGGGACGTCGTTCAACCTGACTAGCCCGGGACTGGACGTGCAACGGGCGAGCCTGCGGAGCGGCACGACGCGCCAACTGCTGGAACCCGGGAAAGCGTATCGCATCAGCATTCCCAACATGCCGATGGCGAACCGCTTCCTGGCAGGACACCGGCTGCGAGTGCAGATTTCGGGTGAATTTTTCCCGCACTTTTCACGGAATCTGCACACAGGGGAGCCGGATTCGGATTCTTCATCGATGCGAACGGCGACGATCACGATCCTGCACGACGCGGCGCATCCATCGCGGATCGTGCTGCCCATAACAAACTGGACGCCGCCGGAGCATCCGGGCCAGGGGGGAAAGCCGGTGGTGCGGCGGGACGTTCCACCGGGATGAGCCGAGAAGTGAAGCTACGAAGTGATCGGGCGTGAATCGAGGAGAGACTGGCCAGGAGTTCGTGCGGGTGGGGAAGAAGGCGAAAGGCTCAACTGCTAGGCCTTTCGCACTCAAAGGCCTTCGGGCCGCGGATTCTAGACTTATTGCTGAGGCAGGAGTTTGGCGAACAGGGCGAAGGCGTTGCCGCCCATGATTTTGGCGATGTCGTCCTCGGGTAATCCTTCCTGAAGCAAAGCATCGGTGAGCAGAACGAGGCCGGTGGTGTCGAAGGGAGCGGTGACGGCGCCATCGAAATCGGAGCCGAGCGCGACGTGATCGGCGCCGGCCACACCGACGGCGTACTGAATCGCGCGCGCGATGGCGTGAGCATCCGTGCCGCAAACGGCCGTCTCCCAATAGCCGATGCCGATAATGCCGCCGGTGCGGGCGATGCCACGGAGCTGGTCGTCGGAAAGATTGCGTGTGTTGTTGCAGGTTCCCTTGACGCCGGTGTGCGAGACAACGACAGGGCGCGTGGCCATGGCCAGCACGTCGGCGATGGTGGCCGGGGAGGAGTGGGCCAAATCGACGATTATCCCGCGCGCTTCCATGCGGCGAACGAGCTCGCGGCCCATCGGGGTTAGCCCGCCTTTGGCCAGGCCGTGCGCGGAGCCGGCAAATTCGTTGTCGAAGAAATGGGTGAGGCCGATGAGGCGGAAGCCGGCGTTGAAGAGCGGCTCGAGATTTTCCAGCTTGCCGTCGAGGGCGTGGGCGCCTTCGATGCCGAGCACGCCCGCAGTGATTTGCGGATCGGACCGGCGGCGATCGAGATAACGCGCCAGGTCGGCGGCGGAGTGGATGACGGTGAAGCGGCCGCCGGAGCGGCCGGCGAAGGCGTGGAGGCGCGCGGCCATGTCGAGCGAACGGGCGGTGCGGCTGGTCCAGGTGGAGATGGTACGCAGTTGCGAGAACATGAGCGGGGTGATGTCGTCGGTGCGGTCGTCGTTGCGCTCGATATTGAGGCCGTGGGGAGTCTTGGTGACGGTGGTGAAAACCTGGAGGGCCACGTTACCTTCGATCAGGCGGGGAATGTCCACATGGCCGCGCGTGCCGCGGTCCAGAAGATCGCGAGCCCAGAGCAAAGAGTCGGCGTGGAGGTCGGCGATGAGAAGTTTGCGATGGAGGGCCTGGGCGGCGGCAGAGGCGGTATAGGGGCCGGGGACGAGTGTCTTGTTCATGCTGCGCTCCACCAGAGGCGGAACGCAGGTGAAGAAGAGAATGAGTACGAGAAGGAAAAGGAAGAGGAGGCCCTGGAGGATGCGTTTAAGAAGCGGGGAGCGCATTCGACTGCGGCGAAATGTAATGTTTTGAACAGCGGGACGCAATAGCGGAATGGGATGACAACCGCCGGGCGGGAAGGCAAAACGCCGGCTGCCGCGGCGGGCAGCCGGGCCCTCGGACCGCAGGAAGCAGGCTGGTTCTTGGAAAGGCGGGGATGAGGTGACATGATGTGGCGCGCGATGGATAACGTGGACGAAAGTGCGCGGAGGAAATGATGCGAATCAGGATGGCCATAGCGGGGGCGTGCGCGCTCTGGCTGCTGGCGATGTGTGCAGTTGCGGCGGCGCAGGAAAAGCGGCCGATGACGTTTCAGGATCTGGCGGCGATGGGGAGGGTCAGCGACCAGCAGATTTCGCCGGATGGAAAATGGGTGGCCTACACGGTAGCGACGCCGAACCTGCCCACGAACCGTTTGGAGCGAAACCTTTGGCTCGTGCCAGTGACGGGAGGGGGGCCTGAAGGTTCGGGACGCCAGTTGACGACGAGCGGGCGAGACCAGCGGCCGATGTGGTCGCCGGACTCGAAGAAGATTGCGTTTCTTTCCTCGCGGGGAGGGGCGGAGGGAGTTTATGTGTTGTCGCTTGAAGGCGGGGATCCGGTACGCGTGGCGCAGCTCGCAGACGGCGCCGACAATCTGCTCTGGTCGCCGGACGGAAAAACGCTGGTGTTCACGAGCAACGTGTTCCCCGATTGCCGGGACGACGCGTGCACGGCAGAGCGGCTGGAAAAGCAGGAAAAGAGCAAGATGAAAGCGAGGGCGTATGACCATCTGCTGTTCCGCCATTGGACGGAATACAGCGATGGAACGCGCAGCCACCTGTTCGTGGTGCCGGCGAAGGGCGGGACGCCTCGTGACCTGACGCCAGGCGCGGATTACGACGTACCGCCGTTTTCGCTGGGCGGGCCCGACGATCTCGCGTTTTCCCCGGACGGGCGGGAGCTGTGCTTCACCGCCAACACGGACGCGCATGCGGAGCAGAGCACGAACGGCGACTTGTTCGTGGTGCCGGCGGACGGGAGCGCAGAGCCGCGGCGCATCACGACGAACAAAGGCTTCGACGGCGGGCCGGTGTACTCGCCGGACGGGAAATGGATCGCGTATCACGCGCAACTGATCGCGGGGTACGAGGCGGACCGCTGGCGGCTGATGCTTTACGACCGGGCGAAGGGCACACACGCGAACCTGACGGAGAATTTCGACCGCAGCGTGGACGCGATCGCATGGTCGCCGGATTCGAAGACGCTCTACTTCGACGCTGAGGACCGGCAGGACGTGGCGATTTTCCGGATGGCGGCGTCTGCGGGAGAGCAGCCCGAGCCGGTGGTGCGCATCGCGGGCGTGAGCCAATTCGGGCTGACGCCGGACGGGCGGACGCTGATGTTCACGCAGTCGAGCCTGGCGGCGCCGGCGGAGATTTTTGCGGCGAGCGCGGACGGGAAGGACGTGCGGCAGATCACGCACCAGAATTCGGCGCTCGTGGCACAGCTCGATTTGCCGCCGGCGGAACACTTCACGTTCAAAACGTCGGACGGAGAAGAGATCTACGGGATGCTGCTGCGGCCGCCGGGCTTCGACGCGGCGAAGAAATATCCAATGGTGCTGCTGGCGCACGGCGGGCCGCAGACTATGTGGGAGGATGGGTGGGGCTACCGTTGGAACGCGCAGATGTTTGCCTCGCCGGGATACGTGGTGGTGATGATCAACCGGCGGGGCTCGACGGGATTCGGGCAGAAATTCACGGACGAAATCCAGGACGACTGGGGCGGAAAGG
>JASHSV010000318.1 GCA_030038535.1 Candidatus Acidiferrales bacterium | reverse complement strand
GTTCTCTCCGGTGCCATGGATCCCGTCCGTTCGCCGGAAATGCGTCATCCCGGCGAGATTGCTTTCAGTCTGCTCCGCGCCATCCTCATGGAAGGACAGAAGCGCGGTGAGATCACTCGCGATATCCCCGTCGAACATCTCGCCGGATTCATGGAGGGTCTCTACACCACGCTCGTCCGGCGCTGGGTTATCGATTTGATGGGCCCGCACAGCTTGGGCGAAAACGTCCGCAGCGCCGTGGAGTTTTTCCTGCGCGGCGCGCAGGCGTGAGTTAGGAGTGGCCCGCCTGCCATCAGTCGCGCTTTTCGCCTGATCCGCATCGCCCATCGGGCACCCTGCATGCGAGCCGCTGTCCTCCACGAATTCAAGTCGCCTCTCATCATCGAAGAAGCCCCTCGCCCCGCTCCCGGCCCGGATGAAGTCCTCATCGAAGTCGATGCCTGCGGCGTCTGCCACTCCGACCTGCACATCGCCGACGGCGATTGGACGCAATTGGCGGGCATCGTGAAAAAGCCGCTCATTCTGGGTCATGAAATCGCCGGGCGCGTCATCGAACGCGGCGCGGCTGTCGACAACCTGCAAGTGGGAGACCGCGTGGGCGTTCCCTGGATTCATCGCACCTGCGGCGCATGCGAATTCTGCCTCGGCGGAAACGAAAATCTCTGCATCCGGCAGCAAATTACGGGAGTCACCGTGGACGGCGGCTACGCCGAATTCGTCAAGGCGCCCGCCAGCCACGCCACGCCCATTCCTGCCTCTCTTTCCGCCCTCGACGCGGCGCCGCTCATGTGTGCCGGGGTCACCGTCTATCGCGCCCTGCATCAAGTCCGCCTCTCCCCCGGCCAGCGCCTCGCCGTCTTCGGAGTGGGCGGCCTCGGACATATGGCCGTGCAAATCGGCGTCGCGCTGGGTGCCGAGGTCGCCGCCATCGACCTCGCCGACGACAAGCTGGCATTGGCGAAAGCCTTGGGCGCCTCCAAAGCCCTCGATGCCCGCTCGCCCACACTCGTCAGGGAGCTGAAGGTGGGCGGAGGCTTTCACGTAGCCATCGTTACCTCCGCGGCCAAAGCCGCTTACGATATGGCCTTCTACTCGGTGCGGCCGACGGGAACCCTGCTGGTCGTTGGCCTTCCCGCGGAAAACATCAGTTTCGCTCCCATCCTGATGGCTGCGGGAGAAATTCACATCCGCGCGAGCGCGGTCGGAACGCGCCAGGACGTTCGCGGCGTGCTGGAAATGGCCGCCGCTGGCCGTCTCCGCTGCCAATCCTCGCCTCGCCCTCTCGGCGAGGTCAACGCCGTGCTCGAAGATCTCCGTCACGGAAGAATCCCTGGCCGCGTTGTGCTCACCCCCCATCGCCACTCCCCGTAATTCTTCGGCCACTCCGCTTTCCCCTCGCCGCCGGACTCTTGACGTTAGTCTCTCTAATGTGATATTCACCCTCACAATCGGGGGGATGGTGTGGGGCTGGTGACGACTCGTTCCACCACGCGCGAACTCGCAACCGGCGCTTCCAGGAGCGCTTCCTCCGTGCCAGTTTTTCAATCGGACGCATCGGTTTGCCCGTTCGAATCCCTTTCGATTCGGAAGCTCACTCCACCCTCAGGAGGCTGTATGAAGCTCATCCAGAAACTGCTGTGCACGTTCGTGTGCTTGCTCCTCGCAGCCGGCGCGGCGTATGCGCAGGGCGTGGGCGCCTCCGGAAGCATCTCCGGCACGGTCTCAGACCCATCCGGCGCTGTGGTGCCGAAGGCGTCTATCTCCGCCGTCGACGTCGCCAGGGACACGCATTACGCCACCGTCGCAGACAGCTCTGGACGCTATCAGTTCACTGGCCTCCCTCCCGGCTCTTACAACGTCACCGTGCAAATCTCGGGATTCCAGACCCAGGTGCAGAAGGGCGCTGTGGTCAGCGTCGGCGAGACCGCTACCGTGGATTTCCACCTGAAGGTTGCCACTTCGGGTCAGGCCATCGAGGTCACTGCCGAAGCGCCGGTCGTGGACACCGAGCGCGGCAGCCAGGCCAATACCATGACGGATGAATACATCACCAACCTCCCCATCGACCGCCGCGATTACCTGACCTTCACTCTGCTGGTCCCCGGCGTATCGAACTCCACCCGCCTTGCCGGCGACCAGGATTTCCGCGTCAAACAAACTCCGCAAAGCGGCCTTTCCTTCTACGGCAGCAACGGCCGGGGCAACAGCATCACCGTGGACGGCGGAGAAGCTCAGGATGACGCCGGCGGCGTTCGCCCTACGGTCAGCCAGGATGCCGTACAGGAATTTCAGGTCAATCGCACAAATTACACCGCTGAGCTCGGCGGAGCCCAGGGCGCCTCCATCAACATCGTCACCAAGGGCGGCGCAAACACTCTCCATGGCTCTCTCTTCAGCTATTTCCGCAACGACGCGATGGACGCCCGCGACCCGTTTGCCTTCACCCCCGCGCTCACTCCCTCCGAGCCCTTCTCGCTCACCGCTGTGGGCGAGCCTACCAAGAACACACTCCAGCGCTATCAATTTGGAGGCTCTCTCGGCGGGCCGATCAAGAAGGACAAGACTTTCTACTTTATGGCGGTGGAAGGCCTCCGCCAGGACACCCAGAATTCTGTGCCTTTGCTCACTCAGTCATCCATCCTTGGGCCTACTGCCGCGCAGAATGGGGCTATAGGCGGCCTGACCGCACAAGGTCTGGGCACCAACGTACCTTGTTTGAGCGGCCCGGTCGGTGCGGCCGTGGCTGCCACCCTGCCGGCCCCCCTCACAGGAATGACGACCCTGCCGGCGGCCATTTGCGCTGCGGTCTTGAACGGAGCACTCACGGTGAACCCCGCCACCAGCCCTCTCGATGCCTTTCTGGTCAACCAGTTTGAAACCGAAGGCGGCCTCTTCGACTACACCACGCGGGACTACCTCTTTAACACCCGTATCGACCACCGCATCGACAACGACAACCAGCTCTCCTTTATCTACCGGTTCGCCCATGACCTGGAGGAAAGCCCCGACGTTCAATCTCTCACCGCCTATTCCGCCGGCAGCTCCATCCACAACTACGACGACAACCTCCAGGCCTCCTGGTTCCATACGTTCACACCGAGGGCGCAGAACGAGTTCCGCTTCCAGTTTGACTACGATAGCTTCAACGTGATTCCCAACGAGCCGGGCGAAGCTGGGCTCCAGATCCCTGGCTTCATCAACAATCTCGGGACCAGTATCTTCCTGCCCAACTTCACCATCCTCCGGCGCTATGAATTTGCCGACAACGTCACCCTCATCCACGGCCACCACACCATCAAGTTCGGATTCGACGAGGTGCTCCGCGGCAACCACAGCGAATCCCACACTTTCTTTCCGGGCCGGTTCGTGTTCGGCAGTCTCCCCGCGGACCTGCTCACGCCTTGTCTCGACATCGGAACGCCAGCAGCTCCGAATGCCTGCGGACTTGTCACGCCGGGGGCCACTGTACCGTCGCCGGGCACAATCACCTCGCTGGAGGCCGCTTCTTTCGGCCTTCCCCAGGTCTACCAGCAGGGATTTGGAAACCCCGACTATCCAGCCTATACGCGGCCGCTCACCGGTTTCTTCGCGCAGGATGCCTGGGCCATTGCCTCCAACTTCACCCTGACTTACGGCTTGCGCTACGACATCGACGGCCAATTCGATCCGTTGAATACCTATTACGGTGATGTGGCCCCGCGCGTTTCCTTTGCCTGGGATCCCTTCAGGGATCACAAGACCGTTATCCGCGGCGGCTTCGGGATGTTCTATGGACCGGTGGATGCCCAGATTGCTCAGGTGGACCTGAGCCTCGGCGTTCTGAACAAGAATCACACCACGGTCGAGAACATGAACAACACGTCGCAGGTGCCCGATCAGGTCAACAACGTCGTCAACACCTGTGGTCTCGGTTTCCCCGGCGTTCCCATCTTCCCGGGAACGGGCACCAGCCCCTGCACTCGCTACATTTCCATTTACGTGGACCCGCTTACTGCCACCGGCCTCCCCATCGCCAACTCGGCCACCGTCTTTCAGACTTTGTTCGCGGCCGGGCTGATTCAGTGCACCACGCCCACGGCGGGAAACGAGGCCTGCATCACGCCTCAGTCCCTCCTCCCCATGTCCCTGGGCGGGCTCTTCCCCAATCCCACGGGTTCGGGCATCTTTGTCGCCAATAGCGGTCAACTCTCCCCGCTCACCGTGCTGTTCAGCAACCCGCCGGACTATAAGCCTCCTTACTCGGAGCAGGCTTCCCTCGGCGTCGAGCGCGAAATTGCGCGCGGTTTGACGATTGCGGTCAGCGGAATATACACCCACACTCTGCGCCTGCCCGTCGCCATCGACACCAACTTGTACCCGACCACTCCGATGACCGCCGTCCAGCTCGCGAACGGAAAAACCGTCCAATACCGCAACTGGAATGGTTGTGCGCCCGCGCCTTGTGTCGCGTCGGCTGATCCACTCGGGGGTACGGAGGTGCTGGTCAGCGGTCCCGACGCGGGCCAGCCTGTCGCTACCGCCGGGTATCCCTGCGCAAATCCGTTTGCCTGCTTTGTCAACCCGCTGATTATTCAGAACAATCAGTACACGGCTGCGGGATCCGCCGTCTATGCAGCCGGCATCTTGGAGGTCAAGGAGCGCTTCAGCAAGTATTTCACCCTCTTTGGCAATTACACCTACAGCCATGGAATCGACGATGCCACCGATTTCAATACCGACTTCGGGCCGCAGGACCCGACCGACCTGCGACTGGACCGCGGGAATTCCTCGTTTGACCAACGACACAAGGTCGTGATTGCGGGCGTCTTCGACAGCCCTTGGTCTCAGCCGATTCTCTCCGGTTTCCAGTTGAGCCCCATCTTCAATTACCACAGCGGACTTCCCTTCGATCTTCTGGCGGGCGGCGAAGTCAATGGCGACAATCACACCACCAACGAGCGGCCCATCGGCGCTCCGCGCGACAGCGGCATCGGACCGAACTACATTGACTTCGATATGCGCCTTACCTGGCATCACAAACTCGGCGAGAAAGCCACACTGATTCTCACCGCGGAAGCGTTCGATCTGGGCAACCGCACGAACTTTGCCTCGGTCAACAATGAGGTCAGCCCGTTGTTCGGCATCGGCGCGCCCTGCCCGGTTTCCGGCGAATGCGTAACAGGAAACACGAACTTCCGCGTGCACGGGCTCACGCCCGGCAGGACGCTTCCGGATGGACAGGTGATCACGCCGAGTACCCCGCTCGCGTTCACCTCGGCGTTTCCGAGGAGCGAATTCCAGCTCGGCCTGCGGGTTAATTTCTGACCTGCTGTTTCGCTGCGGCGAGCCCGGATCACTCCGGGCCCCCGCAGCGGCCCAAAATGCTATACGCTTCCGGCCGGCTCTTTCCGGGCCGCGCTCAGGAAACGAGACTCTCCCCGGCGGCATGCGGGGAGCGCAGGAATTTGTCGGCTTATGAAGACGGTTGAACTCTTTAGCCTTGCCGGCCGCGTGGCCATCGTCAGCGGCGGCTCCACGGGACTCGGCCGGCAAATGGCGGAAGGCTTGGCGGAAATGGGCGCTAGCGTCGTGCTCTGCGCTCGAAAGAAGGAGCGCTGCGAGCAAGCTGCCGCCGAACTGGAAGCTCTCGGAGTGAAAGCCTTGGCTCTCGGCTGCGACGTGCGCAACCCCGACGACATCCGGAAAGTGATCGATTCCACCTTGGCCGCCTTCGGAAAAATCGAC
>JASHSV010000317.1 GCA_030038535.1 Candidatus Acidiferrales bacterium | reverse complement strand
TCGGCGGGCAGGCGGAGCAGAGTCTGGCCGGACTCGGTAGCGGGGCAAAGGGGGCAGGGCTCGACGGGGCGGGACACTTCCTCCCCGTGACCGACAACCACCCAACTGCGCGTGATGGGATCTTTTCGCAGCTCCATGCGAGGTCCGGGTAATCATCGCCTGCTGGAATTCGAGCAGGCGTGACGCATGCACCTCAGCGGCTAAAGCCGCTTATTCCTTCTTGCACATCTCGGCACGGCTAAAGCCGTGCCCTAACGCAAACTCCTCCATGATTTTACCGCGCGGGCCAATTGATGCGAGCGAATGAGCGGAGAAATGTGCGCAGAGTGTGCGGAGGAGAGAGCGCGCAGCGAAGAGTCGCTGCGCCACTAGCGCGTGTAGTGGGCGGGCGTCGGGCCTTGTTCGAGGCGGTTGCGGTCCCAGATAGCGCCCTCGCGGGAGTAGCTGGCCATTTCGAAGTCCTGGGTTAGTTCGAGCGCGTCGGTGGGGCAGGCATCCTCACACAGGCCGCAGAACATGCATCGGGACGTGTCGTAAGTGAAGTGAGTGAGGACCTTGCGGCGAGTGGCCTCGTCGCGCTGCCAGCCGACGACGATCAAATTTTCCGGGCAGGCCAGGGCGCAGAGGTTGCAGGCGATGCAGAGCGTTTCGCCGGTCTCCGGGTTGATGTTGAGCCGGGGTGCGCCGCGGTAGCGCTCGGCGACCATGGGCCGCTCGAGAGGGTACTGTTCGGTGTAAATATTTTTCGGGGCCTGATAACGGAAAGTCAGACGCATGCCTTCCCAGAGATCACCGAAAAAGACGCTGCGCAGCAGGTCTTTGAACATAAAAACATTTTAGAGGTAAGGAGGCGTGGAGGCAAGGAAGTAAGGAGCGAGGGACGGCGTTGCGCGGGTTAGGGGATGTGGCTAAGATGAGCGCGGGTTTGCCCACCGATAGCCTGATGATTGGCCACAGCATCGACGCGACCCGTGACTAATGACTTGTGACTGGTGAAAACCAAGAACTAATCGGAAAAAGCGTCGGGCACTTCCGCGTGACGGAAAAGCTGGGAGCGGGCGGCATGGGCGAGGTGTATCGCGCCACCGACTCCCGGTTGAACCGGGATGTGGCGCTGAAGATTGTGCCAGCGGCGCTGGCGAGCGACGAGCAGCGCATGGCCCGGTTCGAGCGCGAGGCGCAATTGCTAGCAGCGCTGAACCACCCGCACATCGCGACCATTCACGGACTGGAAGAGGCGGGAACGACGCGGGCACTGGTGATGGAGTTGGTGCCGGGGCCGACGCTGGCGGAGCGGATCGCGCAGGGGCCGATACCCCTCGAAGAAGCGCTCAACATCGCGAAGCAGATTGCGGAGGCGCTGGAATACGCGCGCGAGCGGGGGATCATTCACAGAGATTTGAAGCCGGCAAATGTGAAGCTGACGCCGGAAGGGCAGGTGAAACTGCTCGATTTCGGGCTGGCCAAGGCGATGGAGGATTCGCCGGCCATGCAGGACATCTCCAACTCGCCGACGCTGAGCGCGGTGGCCACAAAGGCGGGGATCATCCTGGGGACGGCGGCGTATATGTCGCCGGAGCAGGCCAAAGGAAAGCCGGTGGACCGGCGGGCGGACATCTGGTCGTTCGGCGTGGTGCTGTACGAGATGCTGACGGGGAAGACACTCTACACGGGCGAGACGGCACCGGAAACGATGGCGCACGTGATTACAAAGCAGCCGGAATGGAACGCGCTGCCGGCCATGACTCCGCCGAGAATCCGGCGGCTGCTCGAGCGCTGCCTGACGAAAGACCCGAAGCGGCGGCTGCGCGACATCGGCGAGGCGCGGATCGCGATTGAGGATTATTTGGCGAATCCGGGAGCAGAGGCAGCGGCGAGCGCGGTTTCCGGCGTCGCGGTGGCGCCTGCGGCGGCGGAGCCGGCGTGGCGGCTCGCGATGACGTGGGCGGTGGCCGCACTATGCGCGCTGCTCGCTGCATTGGGGTTCTGGCGGCCGTGGGCGGGCGGTACCCGGTCGGGAGCGGGCCTCCCGGTGCGCCTGAACAGCGATATTGGCGCGGAGGGAAAACTTTACACGGACTACGGCGCCTCCGAGGTTTTCTCGCCCGATGGGACCCGGATCGTTTACGTGGTGACAGAGCCGAACGGGGTCCGGCGGCTTTACCTACGCGCCCTCGACCAACTGCAGGCCACGGCCCTTCCGGGGACGGACACCGCTCGCGATCCTTTTTTCTCGCCCGACGGGGAGTGGATCGGATTCTTTGCCGGAGGCCTGCTGAAGAAGATTTCCGTGCATGCGGGCGGGGCCATCACGATCTGCGAGGCATCGACCTCGCGCGGAGGGGCCTGGGGAGAAGACGGAACCATCGTGTTTGAAGGGCTCGCTGTCGGCGGCTTGCTGCGGGTTTCCTCGGCAGGCGGTAAGGCTGAAGAGCTTACCAAGCTGAATCCCGGATCCGGAACACACCGGTGGCCGCAAGTATTGCCGGGCGGGAAGGCAGTGCTGTTCACGGCGGCGACGCAGGTGAACACGTTCGAGGACGCGAGCCTGGAAATCCTGGACCTGGCGACTGGCGCGAGGAAGACGGTGTACCGGGGAGGGTTCTACGGACGCTACGTGAAGACCGGCCAT
>JASHSV010000027.1 GCA_030038535.1 Candidatus Acidiferrales bacterium | reverse complement strand
GGTCAACGACCTCATTGGGATCCGGACCATAGCCGACCAGATCCCCCAGGCAAATGGCTTTGTCCCAGCGTCCCTCGGCCGCCGCGAGTGCAGCTTCGAGCGCGGTGAGGTTGGAATGAATATCGCTGAGGATGAGATAGCGCATGAGCGCCGGCCCTGGGCTCGGCAGTGCCCCGGGATTATAAACCCGGCAAAGTGCGCCGCATAGCGGCACCGCATATTCCGCGGGCCACCTGCGCTCCCCTAACGGATTAGCATACAGTCCCCATAACTGTAAAAGTGGTAGCGCGCAGCGACCGCGTGACGATAGGCCTCGAGGACGAAGTCGCGTCCGGCAAAAGCGCTCACCAGGAGCAAAAGAGTGGATTTGGGCAGGTGGAAATTTGTGAGGAGCTGATCAACCACCAGAAATTCGGCGCCCGGATAGAGATATGCCCTGGCCTCTCCAGAGCCGGAGGGCAACGCGGGGCGCAAAGCCCCCGCGCGAGCGGCCTGACGAGCTGCCGATTCCAGGGCGCGGACAACCGTCGTCCCAATGGCGAGGACCGGTCGCCTCGCGGAGCGGGCCCGATGAATCGCCGCCGCCGTGGCCTCGGGGAGTTCGTAGGCTTCCGGCTGCATCTGGTGGCGTTCGACCTCGTCGGTGCGAACCGGCTGAAAGGTCCCGGGGCCGACGTAAAGAGTCAGGGCGCAGAGCTCGATCCCGCGCGCGCGGAGCCGTTCTATCACGCTCTGGGTGAAGTGGAGTCCGGCAGTGGGCGCAGCGACGGCGCCGGGACGGCAGGCGAAGATCGTCTGGTACCGGGTGCGGTCTTCCGGCTCGTCCGGCCGGGCGATATAGGGCGGGAGCGGGATGTGGCCCAGACGGTCGAGCGCGGCTTCGAGTCCGGCTGCATCCGGGAAGCGGATACGCCGCGCCCCGAAGGCTCCCCGTGCAACCACTTCGGCTTCGAGCCGCCCGCAGGCGAGCGATTCCTCGTGCGGCTCTGTGACCTCAAATCGGATCCACTCACCGATGCGAATTTTCCGGCCCGGACGCACCAGAGCGTCCCACAGGCCAGGCTCGATCTGGCGAGTAAGGAGCACTTCGATTTCGGATGTCAGGTAACCGCGGCGGCGGCGCGGTGGAGGCTGGGCGCGAGTGCCGCGGCGGTGCCCATAGAGTCGCGCGGCGAGGACACGCGCGTCGTTCACGACGATCAGTTCGTCGCCGCGCAGCAGCTCCGGAAGCTCACGAAAAGCCCGATCCTCCCAGGATCGCGTGCGCCGATCGAGGAGCAGCATCCGCGCGGCGTCGCGTTCCGCCGGCGGATGCTGTGCGATCAGGCCCGGCGGCAGATCGTAATCGAAATCGGAGAGACGCATGCGCTGGTTGGCTTCCGGCAAACGTCCTGCGCTATCGTATGCCCGGCCAAAACGAGGGGCGATGGCGCGGCTCCGTCATTGTACCGAAGGGGCTGTGCGTCCGCCCGCGTTGGAGTTGGATACCGATGAGCGAACTAAGCGCCGTCGTGACCGTGCGGGGCGCGCAGCGCATCGCCGGGGGTCATCTGTGGATCTACCGCAGCGACGTGCGCAGCACACAGGCTGCTCCCGGAGAGGTGGTGCGCGTGACGGATGAGCGCGGGCGTATGGTGGGCCGCGCCTTCTGGAGCGACAAATCCCAGATCGCATTGCGCTTTCTGACACGCGAGGACGAGGCCGTCGACCGCGCCTTTTTCGAGCGCAGAATCCTCGCGGCCGCCGAACTGCGCTCGAAGGTCGTGGAGAACACCGAAGCCTGGCGAGTGATCTACGGTGAGGGCGACCTGCTCCCTTCGCTCATCGTAGACCGCTATGGCGACTACCTGGTGATTCAGACGCTGAGCCAGGGCACCGAAAAACGGAAGGCCGAGTTCGTGAAAATCCTGGCAGACCAATTCGCCCCGCGCGGAATCCTAGAGCGCAACGAGCCAAAAGCACGTCTGCTGGAGGGCCTTCCTCAAACTGTATCGGTGCTGCACGGGGAGGTGCCGGAAGAGACTATCGTGCAAATGAACGGCGTTCGCTTCCGGCTGGATCTGCGTCGCGGGCAGAAAACCGGCGCGTTCCTGGATCAGCGGGAGAATTACAGGGCCGCCGCCCGCTATCTTTGCGGAGAGGTGCTCGACTGCTTCAGCTATACGGGAGCGTTCGCGCTGCATGCTGCGTCAGCGGCCCAAAGTATCGAAGCGGTGGACGTCTCCGGGACCGCCCTGGAGACGGCACGGCAGAACGCAGAACTGAATCAGCTTGGGAACCTCACTTTCCGAGAAGGCAACGCCTTCGACATTCTCAAAGAATACGACCAGGCAGGACGCCGATTCGACGCGGTGATCCTGGATCCCCCTGCCTTCGCCAAAAGCCGGGGCGCGCTCGAGGCCGCCATGCGCGGATACAAAGAAATCAATTTGAGGAGCCTCAAGCTCCTCCGCGCGGGCGGAATTCTGGTGACCTGCTCCTGCTCGCACCATCTGGCCGAATCCCAGTTCGCGGAATTGCTGTGGGAGGCGGCCGTGGACGTGGGAGCACTGACACGGGTAGTGGAGCGAAGAGGCCAGTCGCGCGACCACCCGATCTTGCTGACAGTGCCGGAGACAATCTATCTTAAATGCTTCGTAATTCAGAGGTTAGGGTGAAATCGGGGAAATCAACAAAAGACTTGACAGAAATGCGCGCATATTATATTATCCGTGCGTTGTTAGACACCTTTTCAGGAGGATTTGCTCATGACCACCCTTGCCCGTTGGGACCCGGTGAACACCCTGGCCAAGTTCCAGGATGAAGTGACCCGGCTCTTTGATGAGCCACTTTTCCGCGGCTTCCGCACCCCCACCTCACTCACTGTGTGGACGCCTCCGGTGGACATCTTCGAGACCGAACATGAACTGGTTCTAAAGGCCGAACTGCCGGAAATGGAGGAGAAGGACATCGACGTTCGCGTCGAGAACAACACGCTGACGCTCAGCGGCGAGCGCAAGTATGAGAAGGAATTCAAAGAGGAAAACGCTCTCCGCACGGAGCGGTACTACGGAAACTTCAGCCGCACCTTCACGCTACCGAACACGGTGAAGCTGGAGGCCATCAAGGCGGAGTACAAGAACGGCGTGCTGACCGTGAAGCTGCCGAAGCGCGAGGAAGCGAAGGCAAAGCAGATCAAAATCGCGATCGGCAATGGGAAGTAAGTCTGCGATCCCAGGGAGAGCCGGGAGTTGCTGTCTCCCGGCTCTTCTTGTCTTTGGGGCCGCGCGGAGGTAGTAGAGGCTGTTAGACAGGAAGGCGAAACATGGTCCGGATGGACAAATTCACGATTAAAGCGCAGGAAGCGCTGGCGGATGCTCAGGAACGTGCGGCGACGCTGGGCAATCAACAAATCGAGCCCTTGCACCTGCTCGCGGCTTTGACGTCGCAACAGGAAGGCGTAGTCGCCCCTGTTCTCGGCAAGCTGGGGGTCCGCATGGACGCGCTTGCGGCCGAAACCGGGGCGGAACTGTCCAAGCTGCCACAGGTGTCCGGCGCCGGCCAACAGTACCTGAGCCCGGCGACGAACGATTTGCTCAAGCGCGCGTTCGACGAAGCCGGTCAGTTCAAGGACGAATACGTTTCCACCGAGCATTTGCTGCTGGCCCTGGCCGGGGGCAAAGACGCGGCGTCGCGCCTGCTGTCCAAACACGGCGCGACGCGCGACGCTCTTCTCGAAGCGCTCGTTGCGGTGCGCGGAAGTCACCGGGTGACCTCGCAGGCGCCCGAGTCCACTTACCAGGCGCTGCAGCAATATACGCGCGACCTGACGGAACAGGCGCGCCGCGGGCAGCTCGACCCCGTGATCGGACGCGACGAGGAGATTCGCCGCGTGATGCAGATCCTGGCGCGGCGCACGAAGAACAATCCCGTCCTGATCGGCGAGCCGGGAGTGGGGAAGACCGCGATCGTAGAAGGGCTGGCGCAGCGCGTGGTGGCGGGCGACGTGCCGGAAGTGCTGAAGCCGAAGCGCATCGTGGCCCTGGACCTTGCCGCGTTGATCGCAGGCACGAAATACCGCGGCGAGTTCGAAGACCGGTTGAAGGCTGTGCTCAAGGAAATCGGCGAAGCCGGCGGACAGATTATTTTGTTCATCGACGAGCTGCACACGCTCGTCGGCGCGGGAGCCGCGGAAGGCGCCATGGACGCCTCGAACATGTTGAAGCCGGCGCTGGCGCGGGGCGAGCTGCGGGCCATCGGCGCCACCACGTTGAACGAATACCGGAAATACATCGAGAAGGACGCGGCTCTGGAGCGGCGGTTCCAGCCGGTGATGGTCGGGGAGCCCAGTGTCGAGGATACGATTGCGATCCTTCGCGGTTTGAAGGACCGGTACGAGGTCCATCATGGAGTGCGGATCAAGGATTCCGCCATCGTCGCCGCGGCCACACTCTCGCACCGCTATATCTCCGACCGTTTTCTGCCGGACAAGGCAATTGACCTCGTGGATGAAGCGGCCGCGAGCCTGCGCATGCAGATTGATTCCCTTCCCGTGGAGATCGACGAGATCGAGCGCCAGGTGATGCAGCTGGAAATCGAGCGGCACGCGCTGCTGCGGGAGACCGACGCGCATTCCAAGGAGCGCAGGAAGGAAATCGAGAAACAACTGGCGGCGCTGCGCGAAAAATCCTCGGGGTTGAAGGCCCGCTGGCAGCAGGAGAAGGACGCCATTCTCGGTATCCGGAAGCTCAAGGAAGAGATTGATCAAGCCAAATCGGACGAGCAGCGCTACGAGCGGCAGGGCGACCTCTCCAAGGTCGCGGAGATGCGCTATGGAGTGATCGCGGGGAAAGAGCGGGAGCTTGCCGCGGCGGAAAAGAAGCTGGCGGCGGCGCAAGCGTCGGGCCACATGCTGAAGGAAGAAGTGGACGAAGAGGACATCGCCCGCGTGGTGAGCAAATGGACAGGGATCCCCGCCGGGCGGCTGCTCGAAGGCGAGGTCCAGAAACTGGTGAAAATGGAAGATCGCCTCCGCGAGCGCGTGGTGGGACAGGATGAGGCGCTAGGGAAGGTCGCCAATGCCATCCGCAGGAGCCGCGCGGGCCTTTCCGATCCGCGCCGGCCGATCGGCTCGTTCCTCTTTCTGGGACCGACGGGGGTGGGAAAAACGGAGCTGGCCCGGGCGCTGGCGGAATTCCTGTTCGACGACGAACACGCCATGATCCGGCTGGACATGTCGGAGTACATGGAAAAGCACTCGGTGGCGCGGCTGATTGGCGCGCCTCCGGGCTACGTGGGCTACGACGAGGGCGGGCAGCTCACCGAGCAGGTGCGGCGCCGTCCCTATGCCCTTGTGTTGCTCGATGAAATCGAGAAGGCGCATCCCGATGTATTCAACGTCTTGCTGCAAATTCTGGAGGATGGCCGGCTGACGGATGGCAAGGGGCGGCTGGTGAACTTCCGGAACGCGGTGATCGTAATGACCAGCAACGTCGGTTCGAGCGCTCTGGCGGAGCTCTACGCAACGGATCCGGAGCGCGCGCGCAATGAGGCTATGGACGCGCTGCGCGGCACCTTCCGGCCGGAGTTCCTGAACCGGATCGATGAAGTGGTGTTTTTCAACCCGCTCGGCCGCAAGGAGCTGGAACAGATCGTGGACATGCAAGTGGCGCAGGCAGCGCGACAATTGGAAAGCCGTCACATCACGCTGGAACTGACGGACGCGGCGCGCGAGACGGTGTTCCGCGACGGCTACGACCCGGCCTACGGGGCGCGACCGCTGCGGCGCGCCATCCAGAGGCTGATCCAAGACCCGTTGGCCATGCAGATCCTCGGAGGACGCATCCTGCCCGGGGCGCACGTCGTTGTGGACCGCGACAAGAAGAGCGGCGAGCTGCGCTTTTCGGCTGTGGACCAGCGCTCGGCTGTGGCATCGAAATAGTGAGGTCGGGCCACTTTCGAGGTAGATTGGGAGTCAGGCACAGAGGGGAAGACAATGCACTCGGGAAACGGGATCAAGACGGTTCTGGTGCTGGGGGCGCTCTCCGGGCTGTTGCTGCTGGTGGGAGATAATTACGGGGGGCCGAACGGGCTGACGATGGCGCTGGGCTTTGCCATCCTGATGAATGGCTTCGCGTACTTTTTCTCCGACAAGATCGCCCTGGCCTCGAGCCGAGCGCGGCCGGTAACGCGTGAGGAGCAGCCTAGGCTCTACGAGGTCGTGGAGCGCCTGTGCGGCAAGGCCAATCTGCCCATGCCGCGGCTGTATATGACGCCCGAAGACGCCCCCAACGCCTTCGCTACCGGCCGCAACCCCAGTCATGCGTCCGTGGCGGTCACCGCCGGCCTCATGCAACTGATGAACGACGAAGAACTGGAAGGGGTCATTGCCCACGAACTCTCTCACGTGCGCAACTACGACATCCTGACCACCTCGATCGCGGCGACGATTGCTGCCGCAATCACGTATCTCGCCCAGATGGCCCGCTGGGCGATGATCTTCAGCGGCGGGCGCGACGAAGATGACCGGCGGGGCGGCGGCGGAGCGCTCTCCATGCTCCTGATGGTGTTGCTGGCCCCCATCGCAGCTCTGATTTTGCAGATGATGCTTTCGCGAAAGCGGGAATTAGCAGCAGACGAAACGGGCGCGAAGCTGGTGGGCTACCCGCAGGGCCTGATCAGCGCGCTCGAAAAGCTGGGCGCCTACAATCAGCGAATCCCGATGGCGACCTCCCCGGCCACATCTTCTCTCTACATCGTGAAGCCGTTGACCGCCGGCGGGTTTGCCAATCTGTTCAGCACTCACCCGCCGCTGGAGGAGCGTATCGCGGCGCTGCGCCAGATGGTAGTTACGCGCTGAGCAGGGCCCCGCAAAAACGGCGCGAGTCGCGTAAAGATTACAGCCACAGCCGTCTGGCGAGGCCGACGACTCCCCTCGACAGATCCAAGCTAACTCTTCCATTTTCATGCGGTTAATAGCACGCTGTCCGTCGGGACAGGTTTGGCATCCAGCATGCCCTTCCCACAGTGGGAGATAAGGAGATCCCCCGAAATGAGCGAGGAAAGTAAGGACTTTACCCCACAAGTTTCCGGAGTGCCGCGCTGGTTGTCGCTGGCGTTGATCGTTCCGGTGGCCATTTCAGTTTGGGCGCTGTGGGCGAGCGGCAACGCGCGCCAGGCCACGCGCGATGCGGAGCAGACCGCCTCCGCTGAGTCCAAGACGTTGCGCGCGAGCGTGGATCAGTTGCAGCAGCAACTGACCGTCTCCGAGCAGGA
>JASHSV010000316.1 GCA_030038535.1 Candidatus Acidiferrales bacterium | reverse complement strand
CATCGACGAATCCTCGCGCGTCGTGCTTCCTGGCAATCGCCATCCGCTGGCCACTGCCGCGAGCGACCGCGGCGCGGCTCCTTCCACTCTTCCCATGCAACGCATGCTCCTGGTCTTGAAGCGCGATGCCGCGGCGCAATCGGCGCTCGACCGTCTGGTAGTCGCTCAGCACGATCGCCATTCGCCCGCGTTCCATTCCTGGCTCACGCCCGCGCAAATTGGCCAGAAATTCGGGCCCGCCACCGCCGACATTCAAACAGTCGCTGCCTGGCTCCAGTCCCATGGCTTCCAGATAGGCAGGATCGCCCGCAGCGGAATGGTCGTCGAATTCAGCGGCACCGCCGGGCAGGTGGACGAAGCCTTCCATACCCCCATTCATATCTACACCGCAAACGGCCGCACGCATTACGCCAATGCCGCCGACCCGCAAATCCCCTCCGCGCTCGCGCCCGTCGTCGCCGGCGTCAGTACGCTGCACAATTTCGAAAAACACCCCGCGGCCATCGTTCTCGGCAGCGCCTCGCGCATCGGCAATTCGAGCCTCTGGCAGCCCAATTTCACCTACAACGGCGAATCCGGCCCCGAGCATTTCCTCGCTCCCGGCGACTTCTCCAATATCTATTCCACCGCCGGGCTTTACACCGCCGGCACCGATGGGGCCGGCCAGAGCATCGCCATCGTGGCCCGTTCGAACCTCAATCTCTCCGACGTCCAGATTTTCCGCCTCGCCTTCGGCCTGCCCGTCAACGACCCGCAGATCATTCTCGATGGTCCCGACCCCGGCAATCTTTTCGGCGACGAGGAAGCGGAGGCCGACCTCGACGTGGAGTGGTCCGGCGCCATCGCCCCCGGCGCCACCGTCAACATGGTCGTCTCTGCCAGCACCAATACGACCGACGGCGTCGATCTTTCCGCCGCATACATCGTGGACAACAATCTCTCGCCCGTTATGAGCGCGAGCTTCAGCGAATGCGAAGCCGATCTCGGCGCGGCGGAAAGCGCGTTCTTCTACAATCTGTGGGAGCAGGCCGCGGCCCAGGGCATCACCGTGGCCGTCGCCAGCGACGACAGCGGCGCTGCCGGTTGTGACGACCCCGACTCGGGCGCCTCGGCAATGGGCGGCCTTGCTGTCAATGGCCTCGCCTCCACGCCGTTCAACATCGCCGTGGGCGGCACCGAGTTCAACGAGAACGGCGCCGACAGCTCCTATTGGTCGCCCACCAACGGGCCGAACCAGTCCTCCGCGCTCGGGTATATCCCTGAGGATGTGTGGAACGAAAGCTGCCTCGTCGGTGGCTCCTGCTCGTCCACTTTGCTCTATGCCTCGGGCGGCGGAGTCAGCACGCTCTACGGCAAACCCCCTTGGCAGGCTGGTCCCGGCGTTCCCGATGACGGCAAGCGCGATTTGCCGGACGTCGCTCTGGCCGCCGCCGCCGGCCACGACGGCTACCTGCTCTGTCAGGACGGAATCTGTCTCACCGACGGAAGCGGGGAGCTCATCAATGCCGAGATTGTCGGGGGGACATCGGCCGCCACGCCGACCTTCGCCGCCATCATGGCGCTCATCGTCCAGGCCATCCATTCCCGGCAGGGTCAGGCCAACTTCGTGATCTATCCTTTGGCCGCCGCTCAAAATGCCGCGAACTGCAATTCCACCGGCGGGCCTGGATTCCCCCAGAGCCAATGCGTCTTCAACGACATCACGCAGGGCAACAACAGCGTGCCCGGACAGACCGGCTACTCCGCAGGGCCAGGTTACGACCTGTCTACCGGTTGGGGCTCGATCAACGCGGCAAACTTGGCAGCCGATTGGTCGAATTCGTCGTTGCGCGCCAGCGCCACGAGTTTGCAGATTTCTCCTGTCAACATCACGCACGGCCAGCCGGTCACCGCGGCCGCTACCGTATCTCCCGCCGCCGGAGCGGGAACTCCCACCGGCGAAGTTTCGCTCCTCACCTCGAGCGGACCGGCCGTGAATCTCGGCTTGCTCGCGGACGGTGCCGTTTCCTCCTCCACCGTCACGCTTCCCGGCGGCTCCTACTCCGTCACCGCGGCGTACAGCGGCGACGCCGTCTTCAGCGCCGGCACTTCGAATGCAGTCCCCGTCAATGTCCAGCCGGAGGCGAGCACCCTTTCCTTTTCCATTCTGGGCGGCTCACAGAGCGGGAGCCCTCCGGTCATTTCAGCTTCCTACAGCGTCCTTCTGAGTTTTCAGGTTGCCGTGGCGGGCCTATCGGGTCAGGGAAACGCCACGGGCACGGTGACGTTCTCCGACACGTTCAATGGAAACACCTCCACGCTCGTCTCCACGCCGCTCAACATTCAGGCCACCGCTGCGGTTCCGTTCTCATCGCTCGCCATCGGGAATCATTCCATCACGGCCAGCTACTCCGGCGACGCGAGTTTCATGGCCAGCAGCGCCGGGCCGGTGAGCGTCGTGATCAGCCAGGACCAGACCGACACAATCGTCTTGGTCCCGGAAGGTGCCCTCCCGGGCGCCACGGTCACTCTGGAGGCCGTCGTTTTTCCGCTGGGCGGCCAGGGTGGCCCTACCGGTACTGTTAATTTTCTGGATAACGGCACGAGTCTCGGAAACCCGGTGCCGGTCAAGAATCTCGTGGCCACCTTCACCACCAATCAGCTTCCCAACGGCACGAACTCCATTACCGCCATCTATTCCGGCGATACGAATTTCCTGTCGTCCACCTCCGCCCCTGCGACGTTCACCGTCGGCAATCCGAATTTCCTGCTCTCCACGAATCCCGGCAATTTGACCGTGGCCAGTGGCGCTCCGGCCTCCGCCGAACTGGTCGTCAGCCAGGCCCCGGGTCTTCCCTATTTCGAGCCCATCACCTTCGCCTGCTCGGGTCTCCCCTCCACCGTCGCGTGCAGCTTCCAACCGGCATCGGTCACGCTCAACGGTATGGCTTCGGTCACCGACACGGTGACGTTCACCGTCACTTCCGCCGCGGCTGTGGCTCACCCTCCGATGTTCCGCTTTGCCCCTCCGCTCGCCGCTTTCAGCCTGGCACTTGTGCTCCTGCTGCCCTGGCCGTGGAGCCGCCGTTACGCGCGTCACTTCGCGCTTCTGTTACTCCTGGGAGGGATCGCCCTGATGAATGCCTGCGGCGGCAGCAGCTCGAGTTCTGTGACCACCACCACGGCGCCCGGCTCCAGTAGCTCTATTGTCATGATCACGGCCACCGGTGGCACGGGAAGTTCCGCCGTGAGTCACACCGTCACCCTCGCTCTAACCGTTGAGTAGTTCTTGCGAATCACGCGCCACCGTGTTGGGAACTGGCGGTCTTCGGCCGACGACCCTGCGCTCGCTGAATACGCGCGCCGGCCATCTCTTCGAAATATTGCAGTCGTTGACTCCGCCGAACCCGCAGCCTAGCATTGCCGCGGCATAATGGGCTCCGGCGCGCTTTCCTTCATGGCATCTTCGCTCCTGGCCTCCTGAGTTGGCGCCCGAGTGCGTTGGAACGGAGTCCACGGACAAACGAAATGTGGAGCACCTGGCGATTCCTGAGAATGCGAGGAGTGTCACGCATGCGATTCCTCCGGTTCGGATACCTCCCGCTGTTGGTTGCCGCAGTCATCCCGCCGATTTGTGTGGCGCAGAAGACGCCGGCGGAACTGGAGCGCAACGTCGACCAGTTGTTTGCCGCGTACGACAAGACGGATTCGCCGGGCTGCGCGCTGGGAGTCGTCCAGAACGGCGCATTCGTTTACGAAAAGGGCTACGGAATGGGAAGCCTGGAGCTGGGCGTGCCCTTGACTCCCCAGTCGGTCTTCTACATGGGTTCCGTTTCGAAGCAGTTCACGGCGGCAAGCGTGGTGCTCGCGGCGGAACAGGGATTCTTGTCGATGGACGACGACATTCGCAAATATGTGCCCGAAATTCCCGCCTACGATAAGCCCATTACGCTCCGGGAGATGCTGCACCACACCAGCGGCCTGCGCGACGTGCTCGGGCTACTGGCTCTTTCCGGTAGAAATTTTGAGGACGTTCACGCCACGCCTGAGCTTTTGGACCTGCTCTCGCGCCAAAAAGCGCTCAACTTCTCGCCGGGGGATGAATATCTGTACAGCAATACGAACTACTTTCTGATGAGCGTGGTGATCCAGCGCGCCACTGGCAAGCCGCTCTCGGCCTTCGCGGAAGAAAACATTTTTAAGCCGCTGGGCATGACGCACACACGCTTTTATGACGATCACACCGTAATTGTGGCCGGGCGCGTTCCCGCCTATGCGCCGCGAGAAAGCGGAGGTTTCCGCGTGGAGTGGTCCACCAATTTCGACAAAATTGGC
This sequence comes from Candidatus Acidiferrales bacterium, assembly GCA_030038535.1. Classification (GTDB taxonomy): domain Bacteria; phylum Acidobacteriota; class Terriglobia; order Acidiferrales; family UBA7541; genus JOPF136. The sequence continues at coordinate 2,746 of JASHSV010000316.1, read as the reverse complement.
GATGGAGGACTCCTGAGCAGCGTGGACGATTTGTTGCTCTGGGACCGCAACTTCTACGAAAACAGATTGGGCAAAGGGACTCTGCTCAAGGAGTTGCAGACCAAAGGGGTTCTGAACAGCGGCAAGACGATTGAATATGCTCTGGGATTGAACATCAGCCGGTATCGCGGGCTGCCCATTGTTGCGCACAATGGCGCGCTGTTTGGTTATCGCACCGCACTGCTGCGCTTTCCGGAGCAGAGATTTTCGGTGATTTGTTTGTGCAATCTCGGCAGCGCCGATCCGGGCCGCCTCGCGGAACAAGTCGCCGGCATCTATCTGGATGCGCAGTTGGCTCCCGAGGCCACGACGGAGAAAGCGGCGGCGGCGGAGCAGCGGGATCCGCATGTCTGGGTGGGCTCGTACTGGGAAGCGGAATCGCACGCCGTTTACAAAGTCACCGTAGAGGGCAGTGATTTGACGCTGCTTGGCCAGCACCTGATGCCCGTGGGGCCGGGCCGGTATCGGGTGGGGTTGAGCACGGAAGTGCAATTCGATTCGGCAGGCGGAGGAGAACCTCGCTTTACGATTTTGTACCCCGATAGCAAACCGCGTGCCTTCCAGCGCTTTCAATCGGCAACGCCCTCGGCAGAGCAACTGGCTCAATATGCGGGCGAATACCAGAGCAGCGAGCTGCAAGCGACCTATAAGTTCGCCGCGAAGGACGGAAAGCTGAACCTATCGGTAGGTTGGCAGGAACCCGTGATTCTGGAGCCGAGCGTGCGCGACGAGTTTCAGGCGCCGTTCGGCGCTGCCGGTTCCGCGGTCGTCTTTCGCCGTGACGCCGCGGGACACGTCACGGGATGCGACTTGTTTGCAGGGCGTGTCCGCAATGTTTTCTTTAAGCGCGTTTCGCCGTGACGCTCGAATTGCGAGGTTACAGCAGCGGTGCTCGAAGAAATGATTCGGCAGTCGATCCAGCGCTGGCAGATCTTTCAGAGGTAAAGCTGTTCTGCGCCGTTTTACCGTGATTTCACCGGAAGCTTTCTTCCGCACTCGCCCGAGAGAAACTTCGGTCAACTGGAGGAGCTACTTTCGCGTCAACCGCAGCTCGAGCATCATCCGCTCTTCGCCTTTGTCGTCGATCAGGAAATGCCGATGGACGAGTACGCGGCCGTTGTCCTCGAGGTGTGCGCGCGCCACGGTCTTCCGCCCGGGACGGTCGGGATCGAGCGCCGTGGCCCATAGCACAATGTTCTTCCCGTCGAACGTGCCGTCGCTCTGGCGAATCGACATGGTCGTCTGCCGCGAGTCGTACCAAACGGTGGTAAAGCGGTTCGTTTTGGAATCGAATCCGGAGATTCCCGTGCCGGTCGTCTTCGTTCCATCGGAATTGAAGAAGGTGAAATCCGACTGCAGAAACTTCCCGTCCTGGATCATGTACTGCTTGCACGCGCCTTTCGTCTCGATTGGCTTCCCGTTCGCCGGGAAAAACGTCTTCACGACGTCCCAGTCGCCTGCAAATTGCGCCAGCAGCTTCTGGCCGACGCCCGGCGCGTTCGATGGTTCGTATTGTTCGTGGGTTTGCTGCGCCAGCGCCGCAGTGGCCACCAACAGCGTCGCTAGTATCCATTTCCTCATGGCGCGCGATAATATGCGAACGTCACGAGCGTAGCACGCTTTTTTTGAGCTTTTATGTGCGCGTACGACGAACTGCTCCTCGACCCGAAGCGCACTGCCTCGGCAAAACGCTGGTGGGCCTGGGATGACTCGAACATCCGACCTCGCCCTTATCAGGGGCGCGCTCTAACCACCTGAGCTACAGGCCCGTTCGGAAGACTCTTATCGTAACACACAGCCGATTCGCTGCTGAACCCTTGGCTCCGTGCCTAACCACTTCTTTGTCAGGATTACCTGCCGCCGATGCTACGCGAGCGCGATCACTTCGAGTTCGATGCGCGCGTCGCGCGGCAGCCTCGCGGCTTCGACGGTCGTACGCGCGGGCGGACTCTGCGGAAAATACTTCGCGTAAACCTCGTTCATGGCCGCGAATTCGTTCATGTCCTTGAGAAATACGGTGGTCTTCACCACTCGGTCGAGCGAGCTGCCCGCGGCGGCCAGGATGCCTTTGACGTTTTCCAGCACGCGCTCGGTCTGCTTTGCGATGTCGCCCTCGACGAGCTGCATCGTGGCCGGATCGAGCGGAACCTGTCCCGCCAGGAACAACAGACCGGCCGAGCGAATGGCCTGCGAATAGGGACCGATAGCCTTTGGTGCGGAGTCGGTTGTAATCACCTGTCTCACGATTCATTTCCCCCTGGATGATGGTGCGCAATTGCAGAAACGATAGCACAGTCTCCCAGCAGCGCAGGCATCACGAACTCCCAATCAGGATGCCGGTCGCGAAAACGAGCGCCCCTCCCACGCCGACCTGCATCGCGGCGGTCAGCGGCGGCGTGTCCATGTATTTGTGGCGCACCCAGGAAATGATGGCTAGCTCGATAGCCACTACAATCACGGCGATGACCGTGGCCACGCGAAAATCATGGATGAGGTAGGGAAGCGTGTGTCCGATGCCACCGAGCGTGGTCATCAGGCCCTCAACCACGCCGCGCAGCAGCGGCCGCCCGCGGCCCGTCAGGCTGCCGTCGTCGGAGAGCGCCTCTGCAAACCCCATGCTGATTCCGGCGCCTACCGAGGCGGCCAGGCCGACGGCGAAGGCGTCCCAACTATTTCGCGTGGCGAAGGCCGCGGCGAATACGGGCGC
>JASHSV010000026.1 GCA_030038535.1 Candidatus Acidiferrales bacterium | reverse complement strand
ACACTTGCTGCCGGTGCTGGAATCTACGCTCGGTAAGGGCAACGCGAAAATTCAGCCTGCCTGGCCTGTTTCCGAGGACTATTCCGTGTACATCGAGCAGGGCGTTCCATCGTTTTTCTTCACTTTAGGTGTGGCCGACCCGGAAAAATGGGCGCAAGCGCAGGCCGGCGGCGAGAGGCTGCCTTCGAACCACTCGCCGTTCTTCGCCCCGGTCCCGGACCCGAGCCTCCGCGCCGGCATCGCCGCGGAGGTGGCCGTGCTTCGCGATCTGCTGCGGGGCACTCCAGCGGACGTCGCCAAGATCACCGAGCACAAAGGCGGGAATTGACCTGGAGCGCGGGGCGTCCCGAGGCTTCGGGACCCGCGGTTTTTCCCCGGCGACGAAATGGCAGCAAATTCCATTTTCACTCCGCTCATCGGCGGCTTGGCCTTCACGGAATGTCCGCGCTGGCGCGATGGCCGGCTTTATCTCTCCGACTTCTACACCCATCGTGTCCTCGCTGTTTCGCTGGACGGCAGAGCAGAGACGATTGCAAATGTTCCCCAGCAACCCTCCGGGCTCGGCTTCCTGCCCGACGGCCGCCTGCTGATCGTTTCCATGCGCGATCGCAAGGTGCTGCGCCGCGAGAGGGATGGCTCGCTCGCGGTGCACGCCGATCTCTTCGCTCTTGCCCCTTGGCACTTGAACGACATGGTGGTGGATCGCGAGGGCCGCGCCTGGGTCGGCAACTTCGGCTTCGATCTCGAGGGCAGGGGCCCGGCGTCAAGCACTGTGCTCATTTGCGTCGAGCCCGGCGGCAGCGCCCGGATTGCGGCCGACGGCCTAGGCTTCCCTAACGGGATGGTGCTGACTCCCGACGGCGGCACTCTGATCGTTGCGGAAACGACGATGAGCCGGCTGAGCGCATTTGCGGTCTCGGGAGGGTCTTTGGGCGAACGGCGGACGTGGGCGGCGTTTGGCGATCCTCCGTCTTCAACGGATATCGCCACTCTCATGCGGCAATTGACCGTCGCGCCCGATGGAATCTGTCTCGATGCGGAAGGCGCGGTGTGGGTGGCGGATGCGCTGCGGAGCCGCCTGCTCCGCGTGGCCGAGGGCGGCCGGATTCTCGAGGAGCGGAGCGTCGAGGGAGTCGGCGTCTTCGCCTGCATGCTTGGCGGTGACGATGGGCGCACACTGTTCGCCTGCACTGCGCCCACCTTTCGCGCAGCTGAAGCGGCTGCCCGCCTACAGGGGTCGGTGCTCATGACCAGGGTGGATGTTCCTCACGCAGGATTGCCCTAGAGGTGGCCGTGGAAGTCGCGGAATTTCCGGTGTATTTTACCGGCGGAGCGGAAGATGAGGATTCTGACCCTGTGCACTCTCCTGGCTCTGATTCTCTGCGCCTCCGCACGCGCTCTCGCGGATGGATGCAGCGACGCCAGGGCCACGGTCGAGGTGCAATCGGAAGATTCGGACCACACCTACTATGTCGTGACCACCACTGTCTCACCCGACGCCGACGCCAGAAGGGCCAAGGCTGAGCGCGTCACCGTTGAGATTGACGCCCGCCTCGCCGCGGAGGGTGTGGACAAGGATGGCGCCCCCTATCGCGAGGAAGTGGCGCTGCATTTCCGGCTGGTCGGCGTTCGCTATGGCACCTACTCGCGCACGGTCAAGGGAGAAATCCGCGGTCCACGCGTGAATCGCCACATCCTGGGCATCACCATCCAGCGCGTGGCCTGCAGTTGCCAGGACCCCTCCGACGAAACCGAGGACAGCACCGTCGACTAGGCTCTCTGCGACGGGCGTGAGCGCAGGCTACCGTTGCTGCACAGTGACGCCTGTTCCTGCCGCCCGGTAAACTACTCGCCCGTCGAAGATCGTCATCTCGCACTTCATTTCTTTGATCGCGCTCGCCGGCACGCTGTAGAGGTCGCGGTCCCACACGGCGATGTCGGCCATCTTTCCCGCCTCGAGGGAGCCGATCTTGTCTTCCAGGAACAATTGGTGCGCCGCCCAAATCGTGTACGAGCGCAGCGCCGTGTGCACGTCCACCGACTCTGCGGTTCCGAACGGATGCGCGCCGTACACGCCCTTCAGCGTCTCCCGGGCGATCGAGGCCCAGATTCCGTACCGCGCCGGGTACGGCGTCACATTGAAGTCCGAGCCCCCGCCCCACACAATCCCCTTCGCCAGGTAGGTCCTGAAGGGATTCAGCCGCGCCGCGCGCTCCGGCCCGAAAGTTCCCGCGTACGTATCGCCGATCCACCACATAAACGGCGCCTGCGGCTCGGGATAACCCGCGTCGTATTGCCGCTGGAGCGCCGCCATGGTCTCGAGCGCGTGGTCGGTGGGGATATTCGAATGAATGATGCTGTGCCGCAGCCCTTTGGTCGGCGTATCGCGGAGCACTTGCGCGTAGGTGTCCACCACCCAGTCGATTGCGCGGTCGCCCACCGCGTGCGTGCCCACGTGCAGCCCGGCCTGGTGGAACATGTGTACCATCCGCCGGTAGATCTTCGGATCGATGGCCGGATAGCCGCGATTGCCGGTGTCCGTGTCCGTCGAGTTCTTGTGCCAGTCCTCGTACACCCATGCCGTGCGCCCGCCTCCGCTCCCGTCCATGTAGAGCTTTACGCCGCCGGAGAGCAGCTTGCCGTCGCCCAGCGAATGCGGCGGAATCGGCAACCCGCCCAGCCGCCTGATGATTTGATGCCCCGATGCGAGCGTTTTTCCGCCGTACCACAGAACGAACACGCGCACGCCCAGCTTGCCCTCGTCGAGCAACTGCTTGTACGCGTCCCACTCCAGTGCGGAGATGGACGGGTCTTTCACCGCCGTCATCCCTTCCCGGTGGAACCCCTCGATCATGTGCAGCGCGCCGTTGCGCATCTGCTCCGGAGTGGTGGGAGGAATCAGCTTGGTCACCAGCGCCATCGCCGTTTCTTTCAGCACGCCGGTGGGCTGGCCCTGCGCGTCGCGGTCAATCGTGCCTTCGGGCGGATTCGGGGTCCCCGCTTTCACGTGCGCTAGCTTCAGTGCATAGCTGTTCGCCACGCCGTAATGGCCGGTGGTGTGCGTCAGCCACACAGGATTGTTCGGCGTCGCGGCGTCCAGGTCCGAGGCGTGCACGTAGCGCAGTTCCGCCAGCTTGCCTTCGTCCCATCCGCTGCCCAGTAGCCATTCGCCGGGCTTGAGCGTGGCCGCGCGCTCGCGCACCTTGCGCACCACGTCGTCAATCCTCGCCGCGTCGCTCAGATTCACGTCATAGAGCTCGGTCTCGCCTCCGTCGGCAAAGTGGCAATGGCTGTCGATCAGCCCCGGCGTGGCCGTGCGCCCGCCCAGGTCGATCACCTGCGTCCCCTTGCCGATGAGCGGCGCGATTTCGCCGTCCGCGCCCACGGCTACAATTTTGTTCTGGCGAATCGCTACGGCTTCCGCAATCGAGTCTTTCGCGTCCACCGTGATGATTTTGCCGTGCAGCAAAACGAGGTCGGCGGCCGGGCGGCTATCCTGCGCGCGGAATGCCGTGGCCAGGCCTGCCGCGTACAGGCACGCCAAAATCATCGCCACAGTGCTGTATCGTGCCGTCATGAACTCCCCTTCCGCTGGTGGCCTGGGGTCGGTGCCGATTTATATCACGGCAGGCCCTCTCCTCATCGGGGTAGCCGCGACCAGCGCTCCCGTTCCCCGAATCCCGAAACCTCGGGATCGGGGTCGGGATTCACCGTGGGTCCTTCCCTCTGGCGCTGCCTCCCTCTGCAGTTAGGTCTCCTGCCTTAAACGCAGTACGTAAATAAATGCCCTTTTTTTTCGATTTTATACGGGGTAGGCAATTCGGCCGGTTTGCTCTACCCTTCTCCTCATGGTCACCACGGTTTCCCATTTCTGCCTTTCCCAACCCTCCCGCTTTGGCTCTTCACCAGTCACTAGCCACCAGTCACTAGCCACTGCATTTGCTAAGTCCTTTAGATTTCACAGTTACATCACTCAT
>JASHSV010000315.1 GCA_030038535.1 Candidatus Acidiferrales bacterium | reverse complement strand
GTGGTGAGCATCGTGGTGCCGGCGGTGGTGGTGCCGATAGCGACGAAGACCACTTCGTGCAGCAACCCTTCGGTGGCGCCACGCTCGGGCCCGCGCACCGGCGATGCTGCCGTGCTTCCCTGTACGGCGCGCCCGCAATAAGCATCAACCGCAGGCGTCGCGCGCGCGGCGCCGGCAACCGTCGAGAAGACGCACATCTGACCCCGGCTAGCGGAACGACGCGACGATTTGTTTGCCGTGGAACCGGCCGTTTTCGATGAAGATTTCGCTGGTGTGCTCTCCGCCCACAATCACGCCTGCCACGTAGAGCCCGGGCACATTGGTCTCGAGCGTCTCGTCGTTGACTTTGGGTTTCTGCGTGCCGCGGTCGAGCTCGATGCCCTGTCGCGTCAAGAACGCAAAGTCGGGCCGGTAGCCGGTGAGGGCAAACACGGCGGCGGCAGGCAAATCGTGCTCGCCCTCCGCCGAGCGGATGGCGACAGACCCCGGCTCAAAGCGCGTGACCGCCGCGTGGAAACGCGCCTGGATTTCGCCTGCGGCGATGCGGTTTTCGATGTCGGGCAGCACCCAGTATTTGATTGTGCGCTTCACCTGCGCGCCGCGATGCACCAGCGTGACGCGCGCGCCCGCGCGAAACAGATCCAGCGCCGCCTCCGCGGCCGAGTTCCCTGCCCCGATCACCACCACGTCGCGCTGCCAGTAGGCGTGCGGCTCGGTGTAGTAATGCGAGACGTGCGGCAGATCCTCGCCCGGAACGTTGAGCGGCTTCGGAATGTCGTAGTAGCCCGTGGCGATCACCACGCGCGTGGCACGGTGCTCGTCGGGAGCGCCGCTGGGATGGCGCGTGCGCACGCGGAACGCCCCGTTTGTGCGGTGCAGGTCCTCGACAGCTTCGAATTGGCGCACTTCGAGACCGTAATGCTCGGCTGTCTTGCGGTAATACTTGAGCGCTTCGGTGCGCGTGGGCTTGTCGGCGGAGATGGCCATGGGCAGGTCGCCGATTTCCATCTTTTCCGAGGTCGTAAAGAACAGCATGTTCGTGGGATAGTGCAGGAGCGAATTACAGAGGCAGCCCTTGTCCAGCACGAGCGGCTTCATACCCGCGCGCTTCGCTTCGATGGCGCAGGCCAGTCCCGTTGGGCCGGCGCCGACGCAAATCAGGTCGTAGGTCATCCGTTGGACGATGCACTAGGATGCCGGGGACACCGGGGAGTTGCAAGGCGGGAGTACTCGATGTGCGCCGCGTCGTCCGAGGAGGCGGCAGGGGCGCGCCGCGGATGCGAGAGCGCGTCCCTGCCCGCGGTGCCTCGCCTATAACGAGCGCAGGAAGTTCAGCAGGTCCTGCTGCTGGCTCTGCGAGAGCTGGTTGAACTGCTGGATTACCGTATTGGCCTCCGAGCCGGAGCTGGAATGCTGCTGAATGGCCTGGAGCAGATTGGTAGTCCTCCCGTCGTGAAGGAAGAACACCCGCTGCCCGAGCCCCCACAGCGGCGCGGTGCGGAACTGGTCGGGTCCGGCCGCGCCCTGCGAGATTCCGTCGGCCAGTCCTGTGCCCATGTGGTGCAGCAGCAAGTCGGAGAAGAGATTCGCGGTCTGGTAGTTCAGCCCCGCGGTAAGCGAAGAGGCCGCGGTGGTCAGTTGCGGTGTGTGGCAGGCGGCGCACTGCACCACGTTCACAAACAGATTTCGCCCATTGGCAATGGATTGAGGGCCTCCGGGCGTGTTTGGAGATGGCGTGGGCGGATTCAGGAAGCGCATGAATGCGGCGAACGCCACCACATCGCTCTCCGTGGCAACCGAAGAGGCGCCGAAATTCGTGGCGTCCTCCGGAGTGGCGTTGAAGATGCAAGACGAAGGAAGCGTCTCGCCGGGATTGGCGCGTTCGTTCGGGAAAAGCTCGTTCGAGACGCCAATTTCCACGTTGTAGGCTTCGCCCGCGAAAATCTCGAGCGATTTGTTCTGCGCCTTCCATCCGAAGCGCGTGATGGTGCCGTCGTTGCCGCTGCGATTCGGCTGGCCGGAGATGCCCAGCCCGGGATAATTCTGCGCCGTCGCGGCCATGTTTGCCAGGATCGCGGCGTCGGAAATATTTTCAATCAAGCCGGCGCCGAACACAGGCGTGGGGATGCGGAAGATGATGTTGCCGAGCGACTCCATCTGGCTGAAGTTGGGCTGCGCGAGAGTGCACGTTTGGAGCGCGCCGGTGGGGCCGGGCGCGTTCGTGGCGTCGGGACGCCCGGTGATGGTGAACAGGTCGTGGACGCCGCCATCCGCTGTGGTAGTGAGTTTCCCGTTGGATCCCACCACATAGGGAAAGCGGGCTTCACGCACGGGCCCGCCGGCCAGGATGAAATAGGGGACTGAGTTTGTGGCTCCTTCCGCGGTGGCGGCTGCCACCTGCGGATTGGGTCCGATGTAAGGATACGCGGAGGTGCTCGGGCTCGTGCCGCCGGTGACGGGCTGGGCGTGACAGCTTCCGCAGCTCGTCGAGTTGTAGCGCGGCCCGAGTCCGCCGTTTGGCTCCCCGGCAATGGTTCCGCTCACCGAATCCACGGCCACGAACCGGCTCTGGCCGTCCACGAACGCGGCAAGCTCCGCTGCCGATAACGAGCTGAACGGGGTCCCGGCGTCAACTGCTCCGGCGCGCACACCGGGATCGTGAGCGCTGGACTGTCCCTGGGAAGACAGCGCCACAGCCAGCGAGAAAAACAGAAGCGTGAGGCTGATGGCGGCAGTGCGTACTGCGGAGGCGCTGCGCGCAACGTCCGCGCACACCTCTCCCCTTCTTTTTGACATGGCTCCCCTTCCCCGTTGCTCCGGCCGGGGCACAGGAGAGGCCGGGCACACCCGTAGCGCCTGACCTAGAACAACTCTTTGGTTTTTCGCTCGACCGGAGATCCGGAGGCGGGCTGCTCGTGCACCGATCCTAGCGACGAGCTGGTGCGGCATGTATGGCGCGCGGGGAGGCGCGTGTCAAGAAAATTTTGAGACAGGGACAAAAGGACAGTGCGCGCCGGTTTTTGCTACTCGACCCTAAGAGCTCCGGTCAGGTAGCCGGCGCTTCGCCCCGGCGGGACAGCCAGTGCTCGGCTAAATCCTCGCACCAGGATCAGCACGGACTGGGGGAGTCATTAGAGTCTTGGAGCTGGCGCGCTTCTTGGCCTTCTTGAGGCCCTTCAC
>JASHSV010000314.1 GCA_030038535.1 Candidatus Acidiferrales bacterium | reverse complement strand
GTCTCTTCCCCGGAAGATCCAGGCGGGGGAGGAAATACGATGGCGCGCCGGTCTTGGTTTGCCACTCTCGCGCTGGTGTTGCTGCTGCTGCTGGCTGTGGCAACCACAGTCAAAGCGGATGGCTATGAGGTCACCGGTTTCTACCGGGTCACACAGGTGACCGACCTGGGCCCGCAGGTGCGCGTCTCCCTGCACATCCGTCTGCTCAACAATACGTCCCAGAATGTTTCCATCACCCACCTCTCCCTGCACGACCTGCATGCGCAGGGGAGACCGTCGCCGGTGCCGGGCTGGACGACCCTGCAACCGCGGCAAGTGACCACCGTGGAGCAACAGTTCGTCATCTCCAAATGGGAGTATCAGAGCTGGAGCAAAGGGGCGCGGCCGATGCTACAGGTTGCTCTTCAATCCGCGGGCGCTCACGAAGTGGCACGCGCCATACCCCTCCGGCGTTTGCCTCCGCAGAGGCCGCAATGAACGCGCGCACACGCTCGACCGCGTTGCTCGCCCTGCTCGCCTGCCTGGCGCTCCTCTCCCCGGTCGCGCAAGCGCAGGTAGGCACCATCAGCACCGTCGCCGGCGGCGGCCCGAACAATCTGCCCCAGCTTTCGGCCAACCTCAATGGCCCGTACGGCATGGCCTACGACGCGACGGGAAACCTCTACGTCGCCGTTTACAACGAAGGCTTCGTCTTCAAAATTACTCCGGCTGGAACGCTCACCATCTTCGCGGGCAACGGCGTTTACGGCTACGCCGGCGATGGTGGCCCGGCCACCAGCGCGACGATCGCCACCCCCGAGGGCCTCTGGATCGATTCTCAGGGAAACGTTTACTTCGCCGACTTCGGGGACAACGTGATTTGGAAGGTGAACGCCGCCGGCGTTATCAGCAGCGTGGCCGGAAACTTTGCGGGCAACGTCTGCGCAAGTGCCACCGATGCCTATGGCGACGGTTGCCCGGCCACCAGTGCATTGCTAAACGATCCCTACGGAGTTGTCGTGGATCCTCACGGAAACATGTATATCGCCGACGCAGGACATCAATTGATCCGCGAGGTGCCTTGCTCGAATCCCGCGGTCGCCTGCACACCTCCTGCCGGCCTCGTGGCGGGAAACATGTACCTCCTTGCGGGAGGGGCCTCGGAGGTTTGCGAGAACGCCACGGACGTAGTGGGTGATGGGTGCCCGGGCACCAGCGCCACGTTCGGGGAGTTCGGTCCAGGACAGCCCGCTCTCGATGCCTCCGGTAACGTCTACCTCCCGGACACCGGAAACTGTCTGGTCCGCGAAATTGTCGTCGCAACTGGAATCATTCAAGCCATTGCGGGAGAGGCTGGGCAAGAATGTGCTTACAGCGGTGACGGCGGTTCGCCCTTGAGCGCCACCCTCAACTATCCCGAAGGCGTCTATTTGGACAGCGCCGGAAATATCTTCATCGCCGACACGTTCAATTACGTCATCCGTGAGATTTCCTCCCAGACGGGAACCATCCAGACCATCGCAGGCGACAACGCTCTGGGCCCCGGCTATTCCGGTGATGACGGTCCCGCCACCAGCGCGCAATTTGAATATCCCAGAGGCGTTATCGTGGACAGTTCCGGCGACGTTCTGGTCGCCGACGAGTACAACTACGTCCTCCGGGAAGTCTATTGCGGCGATACATCGATTAGTTGCACTCCCCCGGCAGGGACCACGGCCGGAGAAATCAATACAGTTGCTGGAAACACCTACGAGTTCTTTAGCGGCGACGGATACCCTGCGACCAGTGGCGCATTGGACTACCCCGGCGCAGTCTCCGTGGATTCCGCCGGCGACATTTACATCGCCGACACCGACAATCAGGTGATTCGCGAGGTGAACGTAGGGACCGCCAATCTCAGCACTTTCGCGGGAACGCCCGGACAAACGAACGACATCTGTGACCCGCCTATCACAGGCTCCGCCTTCTGTTATCCCGGAGGCGTGCTGGTGGATGTCTCCGGAAATGTGTTCATTGCCGACAGCGAAGACGATCTCGTCTGGGAGGTTCCGGCCGGCAGCGGCCAGATTCAGATCGTGGTCGGTTTGTATGACTCCGAGATTTGCGACGGCGCCACCGACGAGGTCGGCGACGGCTGCCCGGCGAATCAGGCTTACGTCGACTATCCGCTGGGACTGGCCATGGATTCCTCCGGTAACCTCTATATCAACGATTCGTATGATCAGGTGATTCGCGTCGTGTATTGCACGAACCCCGCCCTCACCTGTACGCCGCCCGCGGGCTACCAGGCTGGCTACATAAATATAGCCGCGGGAGTGCTCTACACCGCCGACTATAACGGCGACGGCATCGCCGCCACTGCCGCCGATCTGAACTATCCAAGCGCCGTAGCCGTGGACACCTCCGGAAACCTGTATATCGCCGACGGAGGAAACGGTGTGGTCCGGGAGGTCGTGGCTGCAACGGGACTCATCAAGAGCGTGGCTGGAACGCCCACCGAATTCGGCTACACGGGCGATGGCGGGCTTGCCGTGAGCGCGACCACCAGCGGTCCCTACGGCGTAGCTGTGGACGCCGCGGGAAACATCTTTTTCTCTGACTGCGGATCGTTCGCCACAGACGGTGGGCCTTGCAACCAGGTGATCCGTGAGGTGGTGGAGTCAACCGGCGATATCAAAACCGTCGCGGGGGATATTAATCAGCCACCCGGCTTCAACGGCGACGGCGGTCCTGCCACCTCGGCCGCGTTGAACTATCCCTCCGGCATTGGCTTTGATCCTGAGGGTGACCTGCTGATTGCGGACACGGAAAACTACCGCGTGCGCCAAGTAAGCGGCCTTGCCACCGTAATCGTGGCGACCGCCACTCCGGCCACTGTGCCCTTTGGCAGCGTGCCGGTGGGCACAACGCCCGCTCCAGTGACCGTCACGCTGACCAACTCGGGGATCTTTCCGCTGAGTCTGAAGAGCCCGCCGATTATTACTGTGCTCACGGGCAACGCGGATTTCTCCGTTACCGGCGGCACATGCGCTCTGGCCACTCCGGTGGCGTCCAACGGTGGAACGTGCACAGTGATCGTGAGCTACACGCCCACCTTTATGGGCTCGGAGACCGCCACACTCACTTTCACGGATGACGCCACGCCGGCCATGCAAACGGTGTCGCTGAGCGGGACCGGAACCGAACCTGTGGTGGGTGCGCTGGCCAGCCAGGCGTTCGGCACAGTGCCCATCGGCACGTCGAGCGCAACGGTCACGGTGACGGTGACGAACACCGGCGCCGCTCCGCTGAATTTCACGGCGATTTCGGTGACCGGCACCAGCCCGGCGAACAATACGGACTTCACAGTCACCGGCGGGACCTGCATGGTGGGTACGGCGGCTGCGCCGTCGCCGGTGGCGCCCGGGGGAAACTGCACGGTAACCCTGGTGTTCAAGCCGACCGCGACGCCGGCCGCAGGAACGACGACTGTGGCGGAGACTGCGACGCTGAGTCTCACAGACAATGCTCCGGGCAGCCCGCAGACGGCAATGCTTTCCGGAACGGGCACGCTGCCGGTCGTGACGTTTGCGCCCACGGCAGCCGTGGGCGTGAACTTCGGGGCGTTAGCCCCGGGCACGACCAGCGCGGCGATGACGGTAACCGTGTCGGTGGCGGCGGGGACAGGCACGCTGCAGCTCTCCTCCATCGGGATCATGCCGGGGACGGGAGCGGGGCCAAACGACTTCGTAATCGTGGCGGCCATGACCACGTGTCCGACTGACGGGGGCGCGGTGACCACGACTTGCGTGGTGACCATGACGTTCACCCCGTCGGCTGGCGTGACGGAGAATGCCACGCTGGTCATCGCGGGGACGAACCTGGTGGGGAGCCCGATCAACATACCCCTGACTGGCGTCGGCGCTTCGACGGCGGCGGGGTTTGCGTTCACGGTTCAGCCCACCGCGCTGGGGGGGAACGGGGCGGTGGTCACACTGACACCCGGCGAGTCGGCGATCTTCCCGCTGGTGATCACGCCGAACACGGGATTCATCGGGCCGGTCACGGTGGCGTGCGGAACGGTGACGCCGGCGACGAATACGGTGCTGTGTACGATACCGACGCCGACGGTGACCATCACGACGAGTCCCAGCGCGGCGATGATCGTGTATCTGACGTTCCAGACGAACTGCACAGTGAGCCTGGTGGGGCCGCGGGCGCCTTCAACGGGCCCGCCGTGGACGGCGCCACCGGTAGGTGTGGTGCTGCTGCTGGCCGTGCTGCTGGCGGTCCAGTGGCGCGGGCGCTCATTGGGCTCGGGACGCGGATGGGTGCGGCGGATGGCGCCGGCGTGCGCGATGGTGCTTCTGGTGCTGTTGGTGATGACCTGGGCGGCATGCGTCAAGGATCCGCCGGCGGCGATTCCGGGCGCGCCGACCACTCCGGCGGGGACGTACACGCTGCCGGTGACGGCCACGGCGCCGGGCGGAGTGGTGAGGACGTTGACGCTGACGATCAACGTGACCTGAGCGAGGGAGAGCGAAGGAACGGAGCCAGTGAGGCGAGCGCGGGCCGGTGCCGCGAGGGAGGAAGAGTATGAACAGGCGAACTCGAGGGTGGGGGCTGCTGGCCGCAGGGGTGGGGCTGGCGCTGGCGCTGCCGGCGGCACTCGCGGCGCAGGAGCAGAGCGCCGGGCAGATTAGCCGGATGATACCCGACGTGAACCTGCAGCACGGAGCCAAGGTGCACCTGGCGAACGCGGGCGCGAAGGTGGCGTGGGGGGATCTGGTGACGACGGACAACGCCGGGCGGGCGCGCATCGTGCTGGACGACGGGTCGATCCTGAACGTGGGGTCGAACTCGCAGATCCGGGTGGTGGAGCACGATGCGGCGAATCAGCGCACGCAGGTGCAGTTGGCGTACGGGAGGCTGCGTGCCAGCGCGATCCGGCTGACGAAGCCGGGAGGGAGTTTCGAGGTGCGCACGCCGACGGCGGTGGCGGGAGTGGTGGGGACGGACTTCGCGGCGGAATTCGCGAACGAAATAACGAGCATACATGTATTCGAGGGCTCGGTGAACCTGTGCAATCTGACGGGGCAATGCGTGACGATCGCGGCGGGATTCACGGCCGCGGTGCGGGGCAACGGGACGCCCTCGGCGGCCACGCCGACGCCGCCGAGCGCGTCGGTGGCGAGCGTGCAGAACACTTCGGTGGGCGGGGCGGGAGCGGCCGGAGGAGCGGGCGGAGGCGGAGCGGCCGCAGGCGCGGGAGTGGCCACGGCGGTGTCGCACAGCGCGCTGATCATCACCACGGCGGTGGTGAGCATCGTGGTGCCGGCGGTGGTGGTGCCGATAGCGACGAAGACCACTTCGTGCAGCAACCCTTCGGTGGCGCCACGCTCGGGCCCGCGCACCGGCGATGCTGCCGTGCTTCCCTGTACGGCGCGCCCGCAATAACACGGACGGGACGAGTAGCAGGGGCGCAAGAACCCCGCGCGCGCGGAATTCCGAGCTGTGTTACTCTCCGCAGGCTTACCGCCGGAGACACACTCGTGCCAACCAGCGAGATTCGCAAAGTTGCCGTGCTCGGCGCGGGCACCATGGGCAACGGCATCGCTCATGTCTTTGCGCGCTGCGGCTTTCAGGTGATCCTCCGCGATGTCGAGCAGCGCTTTCTGGACCGCGCGCTGGAAACTATCGGCAGGAATCTGGACCGCGAAATCAAAAAAGGAAAAGTGGCGGAGACCGAGCGGCCCACGATCCTGGGGCGCTTGCTGCTCACCACGGAGTTCGCCTCTGTCGCGGCGGCCGACTTTTGCGTTGAGGCCGTGCCGGAATCCGCAGAACTGAAGACCCGTGTGTTGAAGGAAGCGGATGCCGCTCTGCGGCCGGACGTCATCTTGGCAACCAACACCTCATCGATTTCCATCACTCAACTTGCCGCAGCCACCTCGCGCCCCGAACGCATTGTGGGCATGCACTTCATGAATCCGGTTCCGGTGATGGCCCTGGTCGAGGTGATCCGCGGGCTGGCCACCAGCGACGAGACGTTCGAAACCACCATGGAACTGTGCCAGAGGCTCGAGAAGAAGCCGGTGGCCGTCAACGATTCTCCCGGCTTCGTCTCCAACCGGGTGCTCATGCCGCTCATCAACGAAGCCATCTTCACGGTGATGGAGGGAGTGGCCACGCCGGAAGCCGTGGACGCAGTGATGAAGACGGGGATGAACCATCCCATGGGGCCGCTCGAACTGGCGGACTTCATCGGGCTGGATGTGTGCCTGGACGTACTTGAGGTGCTCTACAGGGGGTTCGGCGATCCGCGCTACCGCGCATGCCCGCTACTCCGAAAGTATGTGGCGGCGGGGTGGCTGGGGAGGAAGACCGGGCGGGGTTTCTACCGGTATTCCTAGTGTTTTGAGGCAGGGAACTGGGGGCGAGAAAGTCTTTGCTTTTTCTTCGCCTTTCGGCTAGGATGCCCCTGTAGATTCCCGAACCGGGAAGGGCCCATTGTAGTACACTCCGGCCTCTAGACCTTGGGGACGTATCCGGCCGGTAAACACCTGGAACGCGAGGAGCAGCCATGGCGGACGAAAAACAGAAGATGCTGGACTCGGCGATCAGCGCCATCGAGAAGCAATACGGCAAGGGCTCGATCATGCGCTTGGGAAGCAAGGACGTCTTTGTGCCCGTTAGCGTGATCCCCACAGGGTCGGTATCGCTCGATGCCGCGCTGGGCGTAGGCGGCTTCCCACGGGGACGCGTGATCGAGATTTTCGGCCCCGAATCGGGTGGCAAGACCACTATGGCGCTGCACGCCATCGCCAGCGCCCAGAAACTGGGGGGTCAGGCAGCCTTTATTGACGCCGAGCATGCCTTGGACCCGGTTTATGCCCGCAAACTGGGTGTGGACGTGGACAATCTGCTCGTTTCGCAGCCGGACAACGGCGAGCAGGCGCTGGAAATCACCGAGACGCTCATCCGCACAAACGCCGTGGACATCGTTGTGGTGGATTCGGTAGCCGCGCTGGTCCCCAAAGCTGAACTGGAAGGCGACATGGGCGACCCACAGATGGGTCTCCAGGCGCGGCTGATGTCCCAGGCTCTGCGCAAGCTGACTGCCATCGTTTCCAAGTCAAAGACCTGCCTCATTTTTATCAACCAGATCCGCGAAAAGATCGGCGTCATGTTCGGTAACCCGGAAACGACCACTGGCGGCCGCGCGCTCAAGTTCTACGCCTCGGTGCGCGTGGATATCCGCCGCATTCAGGCGATCAAGGAGGGCGACAAGGTGGTTGGCTCGCGAACCCGCGCCAAAGTCGTCAAGAACAAGCTCTCCGCGCCCTTCCGCGAAGCCGAATTCGATATCCTCTATGGAGAAGGCATCTCCAAGGAGACCGACCTGCTCGATATCGGCCTAGAGAAGGGGATTCTGGAGAAGTCGGGCACGTGGCTATCTTTCGGTGGCGAGCGACTGGGCCAGGGCCGCGAGAGTGCCCGTGTTTTGCTGAAAGAGAATGCCGACATCGCTGACAAGCTGGAGTCTGCCGTCCGCAAGTCGCTTGGCATCGTCACGGGACCTCAAGTCGAGCCCGAACCGGGCAAACCGACTCTGGCGACGGCGCATCCGGCCGCTGCCGTCAAGGCACGCGCGGCCCGCTGAAGGTAGTGGTAGAGGCCGCCACCTGCCCAGCGGCAGGCACCTTTCCTGCTTGCAACCCTGATTAGGCACGCCCCGCCGCAACAGACGGGACAGTAGGCCGACTGGACGGCTGTCCATCGGTCTCGGCAACACTGTACGACGTTCTTCTTGCCATAGACCTCTTTCTTCTCTACACTTTGCCGAGGTCAGGGGCCATTCGCACGGCCTCCATTTGGGACGAACGATGAACTCGCTAGCATGCCAAGCTATGGCTGCTGCAGTGCTCTTTGCGGGCACCGTGTTTGTTCCCGGCGCGGTTGTCGCCGCCCCGGGTAGCACCCCCGCCAAGCCTGCAGCGACTGGCGTCAATTCAACCACGCCAGTGCACCACCGCCGCCCCGTCCTGATCGATCCAACCAAAGACGATGTGGCCACTTTCGACGACCAGGTAGTCCGCGGAGCGGTGGTCGAAGCGCTGGGACACGAGGATGGCGGGGTGGTTGTGGTGGACCCGAACACCGGGAGGATCCTCTCCGCAGTCAACCAGCCGCTGGTTTTTGGCGCCGGCTACATTCCCTGCTCCACGATTAAGCCGGTCATCGCCGTCGCGGCCCTGAACGAGGGTATCCTGACCCGCGACTCTATGTTGAGAGTCTCTCGCCGCCGGTATATGAATCTTACGGAAGCTTTGGCGCACTCAAACAACACCTTTTTCGAGTCGCTGGGCAGCCAGATGGGCTTCGACACCGTGACCAAGTACGCCCGGGAATTTGGGCTGGGTGAGACCGTAGGCCGCGACATCCCCCAGGAGCGCCCGGGAGAAGTGCCGCAAGTCCCACCCGAGCGCGGTGGCGTGGCGCGTATGTCCAGCTTTGGCGAAGGATTCCGGATCACGCCGCTCCAGCTCGCTGGCGTGGCTTCTACGCTGGCCAATGGAGGCACCCTTTACTACCTCCAGTACCCGCGCACCGACGAGGAACGCAGGAATTTCACCCCGCTCGTCCATCGTAAGCTGGACGTCCAGCAGCTGCTGCCTGACGTCCGTGAAGGGATGCTGGCTGCAGTGCTCTACGGCACAGCGAAGCGGGCGTTCGATCCCAATGGCGATGAAATCCTGGGCAAAACGGGCACCTGCTCGGACGACGGCCGCCGGCTCGGTTGGTACGCTTCCTATAGCAACCCGGAGCATCCCCGGCTGGTTGTGGTGGTGCTGCTGCGAGGCTATCGTCACCGCATCAATGGGCCCACGGCCAGCGCTGTAGCCGGAAAGATTTACCACCGCCTCCATGCCCTGAACTATCCCGCCCCCGACGTAGCCGCCGAAGAGAGATCCGCGCCCACGTTCACCGGCAACCGATAGGCTGGATACGTCTGCCCGCTTCTCCCGCACGTCTGGGCGGGTTTCTTCTTTTTTCATCGTCTCGCGCGGAGCCCCCGGGCGTTCTAGCGTCCGGGAAGATTTTTCTGCTTGTAGTCGTGGAAGCAATCGGGACAAAACGTGTGGCTGAACTCGGCATCAGAATGGCGGGAAAGATACTGGTCCAGCCGCTGCCAGGCTCCCTCGCCCTGGGGTGCCCCGTCGTCGCTGCGAATCTTCCCGCAAACGCAGCACACCGGCAGCAGCTTTTCGTACACTTCCACTCGTTTGCGGTCCGTAAGGTCTCGGATAACCACCAGACTTGCCGGCCGGCCGTCAAAGAACGTCCTTTCGGCCTCGATTTCCGTTAGCACTTCGGAACCGTCCCTGCGGCGCCGGCGCACTTCGCACCGCCGGGGTACCGGCTCGCCCGCCATTCGGCGTCGGTGCAGGTCCGCCAGCCTCTCCGCTTCTTCCGGGGCCACCTGCCCGCTCGGATCGAGTCCGAGTTCCTGTTCCGGCCGCGAGTAGCCGTGCAGGTGCGCGTCGGCCAGATTGGCAAAAACCAGTTTGTCGTCCTGCACGATCCGCACCGCTACCGGCAGGCCCTCGAGCAACTCGCGGAACCTCCGCTCGCTGGCTCGTAGCGAATCTTCCGCCTGCTTACGGACCGTCACATCCACGCACAGCCCGATGAATCCCGCTAATTTTCTATCCGCATCCCACAGCGGAACGCCCCTGTCCAATAGCCAGCGGTATTCTCCGTCATGCCGGCGCATGCGGTATTCCATCTCGTACGGCGTGCGCGTCTGCACCGTCTGGTCGTACGTATCCAGGCAGCGCTGATAGTCATCCGGGTGCAGCCCTTCCGCCCAGCCGAAGTTCAGCTCCTGTTCCAGCGTGCGCCCGCGAAAGTCGAGCCAGCCTTTGTTCAGATAGTTCAGTTGGCCTCCCATGTCGGCCATCCAGATGAAGGCCGGAGCCATGTCCGCCAGTGTGCGGAACAGGGCTTCGCTCTCGCGCAGGGCAGCCTCGCGGCGTTTGCGGGCCGTGATCTCGCGCAGGATGGCGACGAATTGCGGCTTTTCCGATGGGTTCAACGCCGGAAGAGAGTTCCAGGTGATTTCCACCGCAAACTCCTCCCCGCTCGCCCGCAGCGCCGTCCCTTCCCGCGGCCCGCAGTTCAGCAGCCTGCCCGGCTCTCCGGCCAGAAACGCCGCGATGTCCGCGGCGCGAACCTCGCGATGCGAACTCGGTGACAAATCTCCGGTTCGCTGGCCTCGCATGGAATCCGGAGGCCGCCCGAGCAGTTGATGCATGGCCCGGTTGGCAAACAGAATCGTGCCCTCCAGGCTGCTCACCACTACACCATCGCTCACCGCTTCCAGGATGGCCTCGAGGCGCTTTTCGGCCCCGCTCTCCGCTTCCGTGGCCACCAGCTTCACCGCGGGCAGCACCACCTCGATGAACAGCAGCGGGAGCGCAATCACCACGGCGGCAATGCCCGTAAACAATGAGTCGTAGTGAACCGTTCCCTCCCGAAAGTAGTCGAGCGTCATATCCGAGAGGGTCACGGAGAGGAACATCACCAGCAGCGCTCTCCACAGCAATTGCCGCGTGATGGTGGTTGCCTGATTCGGCGGCAGGCCGCCCCGCGTCCGGGCTGGGTGGTCGAAGGAACTCACGGAATCTCTCTCAGGGATATCGGCAACGTCCGCCAAAATATCAGGTCTCCCCCCTGCCGTTCGCGGGCGTTCTGGTGTGGAACGCGTGCGCCCACTCCGATCTTTTTTCCAGCATCCGTATCGGGTTAGCCTAATGTGCCGGGGGAGACGCCTCGTGAGCGGGGCCGGAAAATTCATGGGGAAATTTATCCGCGCAATTCTTGTTCTCATCGTCGTGGCTGCCCTCGGCGCGCTTGCCTGGTCCGCTTCCGTCCGGCGGGCTGCGGAACAGGAGGTATCGCGGCAAGCGGCGCTGGCCGCTCAGCTCGCCGTGGAGATGCAGCGCGACGTTGTGCTTTTTTTCCACGGGCGCGCGCGCTCCGGCGAGATCTTCGCCGGCTCGCTCGCGGAAATGGGCGTCGAGCCCGATGCCATCGGCCCCATCCTCGCTGCGGCCCAGTCGGTCTTCGACTTTCGTCATTTTCGCGCCGGCCATGAACTTTCCATCGGCCGCTCGGTGATGGGCGAATTGCGCGCGGTCAGCTACCGCATCGACGCGGAACACGACCTGTGGATCGCTCCCTCGCTGGGCGGGTTCCACGCCGAGATCAAACCGATCCCCGTCTCCATCGAGAATGCGGGCATCACCGGCCGCGTCGAGGATTCACTGTTCAATGCGGTCACCAGCGCCGGCGAGCGCCCTGAGCTGGCGCTTGCACTGGCCGATATTTTCGGCTGGGACATCGACTTCAACACAGATACGCGTCCAGGCGACGCTTTCCGCCTGGTGGTGGAAAAAAAGAAATACGCAAATGGCGCGCTCGCGCTCTATGGCCGCATCTTGCTGGCCGAGTACGTCAACGCCGGCCACCGCTATCAAGCCGTTCTCTTCCACGACGCTGCAGGCCACCCGGCCTACTACGCTGAAGATGGCAAGGCGATGAAGAAGGCTTTCCTGCGTTCACCGCTCCAGTTCCACGCGCCCATCACCTCGCACTTCAGCTACAGCCGTTTTCACCCCATCCTCAAAGTTTACCGGCCGCATCTGGGGATTGATTACGCGGCCCCGGAAGGGGCGCCGGTGCAAACTATCGGTGGCGGCCGCGTGATTTTTGCGGGGCGCGGCGGCGGCGAAGGCAATCTGGTGCGCATCCGCCACACCAACGGCTACGAAACCATGTACATGCACCTCTCGCGCATCCTGGTCCACACCGGGCAGCAGGTCGAGCAGGGCCAGCGCATCGGGCTGGTCGGCCACACGGGGTTGGCCACCGGTCCGCACCTCGATTTCCGCATCAAGCAGAACGGAGTGTTCCGCAATTTCGAGACGCTCAAGCTGCCGCCCGCCGATCCCGTTTCGCACGCGCAACTCCCGCAATTTCTTGCCGAGCGCGACCGCTGGATTGCGTTGTTGCCGCCCGCAGGCTCGCAAATGGCCCAGGCCCTCGCACTAGCGGTCCTACCTTCGGACCGCTCCCCCGCTCGCTAGCTGTCCTCGATTGAACAATCACGCACTC
>JASHSV010000313.1 GCA_030038535.1 Candidatus Acidiferrales bacterium | reverse complement strand
AGCCCTCACCCAGCAGCACCACGCGTTCGCCGCCCACTCTGTCTTCCTCCGCGGTCATTGCGCGGCCAATCACCGGCTGCAGCCGTGTGACGGAGAAATAGTCGGTGGTGATCTGCCGTTCGGCGAGCTGCTCCGCATCGCTCGTGCCCGTCAGCACCACGTTTTCCGTTCTGTACGGCGCGATGCTCTCGAACATGGTGTTCATGGACTGCCAGTCGCGCATATCGGCCATGGAAATGCTCATGTACGGCACGTGGTCCGACCAGCCGCTCAGAAAGACCATACGGTCCGAATCCGGGTAGCCCAGAGGCCGCAGCAACACGGCATTCACCACGCTGAACATCGCCGTATTCGCGCCGATGCCCAGCGCCAGCGTCAGCACTGCGACCACCGTGAATCCCGGTGATTTACGAAGCATGCGCAGCGCAAAACGAATGTCCTGAATCAGCGTGTCCATTCTTCATGCCCTCATTCGTGTCTAAGCGCCACCAGCGGATCGACCTTCGACGCTCTCCACGCGGGCAATGCCGCTGCCGCGAGCGCCACCGCCGCGAGGATTCCGATGACGACCAAGTACGTCACCGGATCTGCCGCGCTCACCTGGAATAGCGACTGCTTCATCAGTCGCGTCACGGCCAAAGCGCCCAGGACTCCCGCAACAATTCCCACGCCCACCACGCGGAGACCCTGCGCCATCACCATCGTCAGCACGCTCCCCATCTGTGCTCCCAGCGCCCGCCGCACTCCGATGTCGCGGGTCTGCTGCGCCACTGCGAACGACGTGGTCCCATAGATCCCGACCGCCGCCAGCACCAGCGCCAGCCCGGCGAAAATGACCAGCAGATCCAACGCCAGCTTCCGCCGCGCCACCGCGTCCGCCATCCAGTCCTCCATAGTGCGCACGTGGAACAGAGGCTGGTCCGGGTCCATTGCCTGGATTTCCCGCCGGATCAGCGCAGCGAGTCCGCGCGGATCGCCCGAGGTTCGCACGGCCAAATCCATCCGTTGCACCGGTCCTTGAGCATCCGGCCAGTAGAGTTCCACGCGGGAGGGCGCCTCGAGCGACGCATAGTGCACATGCCGCACTACGCCGACAATCGTCATCCACGGCGACGTTGAACCCCCGCCTCCGAGTTTGATCCTTTTTCCGAGGGCGCTCTCCTTCGGCCAGTACAGGCGCGCCATGCTCTGGTCCACGATGGCGACCGGCGCCGACGTTTCCGTGTCGTGGTCGTCAAAGTAGCGTCCCTCCACCAGCAGGATTCCCATTGCTTGCATGTATCCGGGCATGATGCCGCGGTAATCCGTCTCGGGCCCTCGCTGGTCCGGCGGGACGGCCATGGTGTCCACGGTCACAGTTCCCGAGTTCGAGCTGTCGCTCAAAGGAAGTGCGCTAACTGCGCCAGCCGCCTCCACTCCCGGAAGCGCGCGGATGCGCTCCAGCGCAGTGCGGAAAAAAGTCCGCCATTGCTCAGGTTTGCTGTACTTCTGCTGTGGCAGCGTGATCTGCATGGTCAGCACGCCCGCCGGACGGAACCCCGGATCCACATCGAGAACCCGCAAGAAGCTGCGCAGCAGCAATCCTCCACCAGCCAGCAGAATCAGGCAGACTGCCGCTTCTCCCGCGACCAGCATTCGCAGGCTGAGGATGCCGCGTGTGCCCGAGGAGGCGCTCCGGCCGCCTTCCTTCAAGATGGAATACCGCACGCCTCGCACCGCCCTAAGTGCCGGGGCCAGTCCGAAGAGAATTCCAGTGCCCAGTGCCAGAGTCAGGGTAAACAGGAGTATGCGAAGGTCCACGTTCGTGGTCACCGGACGCGGCAGCGTTTCCGCGCTCAGCGCCACCAGGGCTCGCAGCGCCAGGGGCACCATGGCCACTCCTGCCGCCCCGCCCACCAGGGCCAGCAGCACGCTTTCCGTCAGATGCTGGCCAATCAACCGGCCCCGCCCGGCGCCCAGAGTCATGCGCACCGTCGTTTCCCGGTCGCGCGCCGCCGCCCGGCTGAGCAGCAGGCTCGCCACATTGGCGCACGCAATCAGCAGCACAAAACCCACGGCCGCCATCAGGATCCATAGCGAACTCTTCATTTCGTCGCCCACCACTTCATCCAGCAGCGGATTGGCCAGCAGCGTGTAATTGAACCTCTTGTATGGGTAGTTTTTGTTCTGTTCGATGATGGTGTTCGCGACGCCGGTCAGTTCTCCCCGTGCCTGAGCCAGCGTCACTCCCGGCTTCAGCCGCGCCACAACCTCGTATCCGTGGCTGCCTCGATTGTTGGGATCCAGGTCCGACGGTTTGAATGCCAGAGGCGCCCACATTTCGATCCCGCTGAATCCCGGATACGTGAACCACTGCGGCAGCACTCCCACCACCGTCATGGGCCGGCTGTTGATTGCAAGCGTCCGGCCCACCACACCCGGGTCTCCGCCGAACCCGCGCTGCCATAGCCCGTGACTCAGCAGCACCACGGAATCCTGTCCCGGCTGCCCTTCGTCGTCCGTGAACGTTCTGCCAATTTGCGCGTTCACGCCGAGCGCGCGAAACAAGCTCGGCGTCGCGTTGGCTCCCGCGAGCTGTTCGGGTGTTCCGTTCACGCCCAGGTTGAACGAATTCGTCGTGGCGCACGCAATCTCCGAAAAGCTCCGGCTCAGCTCGTCGAGGTCCCTGTACTCCGGCGCGGAGAACCACATTTGGTCTTTCGGCAGGCCGATGCCCGTGAATCGTCCCCACACCTTCACCAGCCGCTCCGGCTCGGGATAGGGCAGCGGCCGCAGCAGCACCGCGCTCAGCACGCTGAAGATTGCCGTGTTTGCGCCGATGCCCAGGGCTAGCGTCACAATCGCGGTCAGCGTCAGCCCCGCGTTTTTCACCAACATCCGCGCCGCGAATTTCAGGTCCTGCCAGAGCGTATCCATCGTCCACTCCTCACTCCTCGTGGAGCGCTGTAATCGGATTCAGGCGCGAAGCCCGCCGCGCCGGCAGGTAGCCCGCCAGCAGCACCGCAATCCCCAGAACCGATATCGACGCGGCAAGAGTCAGCGGATCCGTCGCCGACAGGCCAAACAAGCGGTTCGTCAGCACGCGCAGGGCGCCCATGGCCAACAAGAGGCCCGCCAGTATGCCCGCCCCCAGCAGCCGCAGCGATTCGCCGAGCACCATGCGCAACACGCTTCCCCGGTCCGCTCCCAGCGCCATGCGGATCCCGACTTCGCTCGTCCGCAGCGACGTCGTGTACGACATCACCCCGTATAGCCCTGTCACCGCCAGCAGCACGGCCAGTCCGCCGAACAGTGATGAGAATTCCGCCAGCAGCCTCTGTTCCGCCACGTCGTCCCGCATCAGTTCGGTCAGTGGCGAAATCTCCAGGATTTTTAGATTGGGGAAGCGTTCTGCCAGCCGTGCCTGCACCATATGGTGCATGGCCCCGGGCTCTCCTGCCGTGCGCACCAGGAACCGCAGGAAATAGATCGTGTCCTGCCGCTGGGCCAGGGGCACGTAAAACCGCCGGCTGGGCTGCTCGGCCAGATCGCGTTCTTTGATATCGCTCACCACTCCCACGATTTCCACCGGCACTTGGTTTGCCGCATCGCCGGTGATCAATCGGTGACCAATGGGGTTCTCGCCGGGATACAGGAATTCGGCCATCGTCCGGTTGATTACGGCCACCTTCGGCGAGGTTTCTGAATCCTGCGGACCGATTCCGCGGCCCTCGAGAACTCGCGCGCCGACAATTTGAAAGTAATCGGGTCCCACGATGTCGTAATTGGCCATTCGATCGTCCTGCGAGGTGCGCTTCAAGTCTCCGACGCCCAGGACTGTGGTGTTTTCCGTGCCGCTGAACAGGCCGTTGTAGGAGGCCACCACGCCCGACGTACCGGGCAGCTCCGCCAGCGAGCCCGTTACCTCGCGCATTAACACATTCATCTGCTGTTCGGTGTAGCCCCCGCTCACGGGATCAGTGTTCACCTCCAACAGACAATTGCGATCGAATCCCACATCCTGGCGCGTTAGATTCGTCAGGCTGCGCGACAGCAGTCCCGATGCGATCAGCAGTACCAGCGAAACGGCTACCTGTCCGATGACCAGCGCTTTTCCGAGCCCAAATCTCCCGCCCGTCCCCGCCGCATTCCCGGTGCGCGCCAGCCCCGGTTTCAGCGCCGACAGTATGTTCACCCGTACGGTCCGGACGGCCGGCGCGAGCCCGAAGAGCACCGCAGCCAATGCGGCGAGCCCGAGCGTGAATCCCAGCACGCGCCAATCGGGGTGCACGTCGAGGGGAACCGGATCCGAGGAATAGGAAGCCACCTCGAGAAGCACCCGCGTTCCCCAAACCGCCAGCAGCGCTCCGCAGGCTGTCCCCAACAGGGATAGCAGAAAGCTCTCCGTGAGGAGCTGCCGCAACAGCCGGCCGCGCCCCGCCCCCATGGCCAGCCGCACGCCGATCTCGCGGGCGCGCGCAGACGCCCGTGTCAGCAGCAGGTTAGCTATGTTTGCGCAGCAGATCAGTAGCACGACCCCCACCATCCCGAACAGGAGCAGCAGCGGCTGCGAGAATCGCGCGCGGAGAGCTGAAAACCCCACGCCGCCTGGGGAGACATTCACATGCTCTTTGGCGATTGCGTCCAGATCGTCCGCGTTCAGCTTGACGCCGGGAAGATTCAAAACGAGCCGATGCGCTAGAGGATCCAACTCCGCGCGCGCCAGCTCCAAAGTCACCCCCGGTTTCAGCCGTCCCATCATCAGAAGCCAGTTTGTGGCCGGATCATGCAGCCAGTCTCTGCCGCCATTCACAAGCGGCTCCTGCTGAATGGGAAACCACAGGTCGTAGCTCGCGCCCATCACCTCGCCGTAAAACTCCGGCGCGGCTACGCCGATCACAGCGAACTGGCCGTTGTTGATGGTCAGCCGCTTCCCCAGTACTCCGGGATCGAGCCCGAAGCGGCGCCGCCAATAACTATAGGAAAGCAGCGTCACGGGCGTCGCACCCTCTTTGTCGTCCTCGTCCGTGAACGTCCGCCCGATCGCTGCCCGCACTCCCAGCACGCTGAAATAATTTCCCGAAACCAGCCGCCCGCGTGGATGTTCGGCCTCCCCGCTCGCCGGCATCCCCTCGAGCCTCACGTCCAGCTTTTCCGCTCTGCCCGCGGCCAGCAGTCCGTCGAAGCTTTGGCTGCTTTCCGCCACCGCCCGATAGAGTGGCACGGAGTACAGTCTGAATTCTGGCGTTCCCTCCGACACTCCATTCACACGCGAAGTCAGTCCCACGGCGGCAAGCTGTTCCGGATGTTCCACCGGCAGGTGCCGTAGCAGCAGGGCATTCACCAGGCTGAACAGCGCCGTGTTGGCTCCGATTCCCAGCGCCAGCGAAAGCACCGCCACCGCCGTGAATCCCGGCTTCTTCGCCAACGTCCGCATCCCGAATCGAATGTCTTTCAGCACCGTGTCCATGGCCACCTCTCCTCACCTATCCGCCGGTCACTCGTACCGCAACGCCACCATCGGATCCGTACGCGCTGCTCGGCTCGCTGGAATCGCGCATGCCAGCGCAGCCGCTGCGGCGAGCGCTACGACCACGCCCGTAAACGTCAGGGGGTCGTTCGCCTCGACGCCGAACAGCAGATCTCCGAGTAAACGGGTCAACGCCAGCGCGCCTCCAACCCCGGCCACAGCCCCCACGCCCGCTACCGACATTCCGCGGCCCAGCACTCGCCGCCAGACGTCCGCAGGACGCGCGCCCAGCGCCAGCCGGATCCCAATCTCACGCGTCTGTTGCGCCACCAAATACGACATCACGCCGTACACGCCGATCATGGACAGCGCGATGGCCAGCCCCGCGAATACGCTCACCAGCACCATCAGGAATTGCTGCAGGGAGAGAGAGGCGGAGAGCACCTGCTCCATCGAGCGAATCCGCCCCACAGGAACCTGCGGATCCAATTGCCGCAGCGTTCTATCCACTGTCGTCCCGAGCGCCAGCGGATTACCCTCCGTCCGCACCAGCACGTGCGTCGGAAACCATCCTTCAAACACCTGGAACAGTTGATACCGAGTCTGCGCCACAGGAATGAACACTGTCGGCGCCGCCGGCAGTCCCACGAACGATTTCACGTCGCCCACCACTCCGACTACCGTCCTTGGTGCATCCGCTCCCCCGACCATGACGGCGTGGCCCAGCGCATCCCCTCCCGCGAATCGCCGCGCGAACGAGGCGTTTACCACGGCCACCGGCGCCCCGGCCGTGCCGTCCGCCTCCGCGATTCCTCGGCCCATCTGCACCGGAACGCCGAGAGCGCGGAAGAACTCCGGCGTCACTGCGCGGTAGTCCACCGCTGCATGAATCGGTTTTCCGTCCAGCTCCACGAGGTTGTTTCCGCCGCGCTGGAGCGGCAGTCCCGCTTCGACCACGGCCGCTGCGCTCACGCCTGGTTGCGCCGCGAGCCGTGAGTTCAATTCGCGGAAATAGGCATCCATTTTTTCCGTTGTGTCGTAACGAGTGCCGTTCAGCCAGACTTCCGCGGCGAGCACCCGTCCGGGATCAAATCCCAGCGCGTTGCTCATCAAATTGCGGAAAGAACGCAGCAGCAGCGCCGCCCCGACAAGCAATATCAGCGAGAGCGCCACTTCGCCCGCCACCAGCCCGTCCCGCAGCCGGCCCCCGCGCCTGCTCGATCCCACGCGCCCCCCTGCTTCCTTGAGCGGCTCGTTGAGGTTCCCTCGCGAGGCGTGTATTGCCGGTGCCAGCCCGAACAACAGCCCTGTGAGCAGCGAAATGCCCAGCGTGAACGCCAGCGCGCGCGCGTCGAGGTGAATCTCTGCCGCATGCAGGATCCCTTCCGGCGCCAACGAGAGCAGCGCGGAGAGCCCCCATCCCGCCAGCACGGCTCCCAGCACGCCTCCGGCGAGTCCGATGAGCGTGCTTTCCGTCAGCAATTGCTGCACCAGCCTGCCGGAAGACGCGCCCATCGCCGCCCGCACCGCCATTTCGTGGCTGCGCGACTCCGCACGCCCCAGCATCATGTTGGCTACGTTGGCGCAGGCGATCAGCAGCACCAGTCCCACCGCGCCGAACAGCACCAGGATCGGCGCTTTCACGTCGTGCATCACGATTTCCAGCATGGGAAACAGAGTGAGGCCAGACTCACTCCCCAAAGTCTGCGGGAACAGCCGGCGGAACTCCTCATCGGTCGCTTCAATCGCCGCGCTTCCCTGTTCGAGCGACACGCCCGGCGCCAGCCGGCCCACCACCGCAATGTTTTCTCCGCTCCCCACCGTGTGCGCTATCGGAGCGAGCGTGGTCCACACGTCTACCGCCGGCATCGATGCAAACTCCGCCGGCATCACGCCGATGATTGTGTACGCTGCTCCCTCCAGAATCGCCGTCCGGCCCACCACCGCCGGGTCGCCGCCGAATCGCCGCTGCCACAGCCCGTAGCTCAGCACGACCACATTGCTGCCTGTCTCCCGGTCGTCTTCAGGAATGAAGGTGCGCCCCACAAGCGGCTGCGCCCCGAACACGCGGAAATATTCCGGCGACACGCGCAGCGCGTTCACATGTTCGGCGCTGTTCCCTGCGATTACGGTCAGCCCCTCTTCCGTCGTTCCCGCCAGCGCTTCAAACGGCGTGTGGTGCTGCTCCAGGTATTCCAGCTCCGGATAGTTCACATCCATCTCGTCGTAAATGCCTTTGTGGATGTCGGTCTCGGCCAGTTGCACGATGCGGCCGGGCTCGCTGTACGGCAGCGGCCGCAGCAGCACTCCATAGAGCACGCTGAAAATCGCGGTGTTCGCGCCAATACCGAGCGCCAGCATCAGCATGGCCACCAGAGAGAATCCCGGGCTCTTCAGCAGCGTTCGCGCCGCGTAGCGAATGTCCTGCCGCAGTCGTTGCACGGTCGCCCGCCTCCCTTTCACCGGTCACTCGTATCTCAATGCCACCAACGGAGCCACGCGCGCCGCGCGGCTCGCGGGAATCGCGCACGCCAGCGCCGCCGTCATCGCCAGCGCTCCCGCGACGCATGCAAACGTTGCCGGGTCCGTAGCCGTCACGCCGAAAAGCTGGTTCGCCAGCAACCGTCCCGCCGCCAGCGCTCCCGAGAGGCCGGCGAACACCCCAACGAGCGCCAGCCGCATGCCCGTGCTCAACACCAGCCGCAGCACGTCGCCCGGCTCTGCTCCCAGCGCCATGCGCACTCCCATCTCGTGCGTGCGCTCCGTCACCAGATAGGCCATTACCGCGTAAATTCCCACGCCGGCCAGCAGCAGCGCCAGAATTCCGAAGGCGCCCAAAAGCCGCGCCGCGAATCGCTGCCGCGCGAGCGAATCGTCGAGCAGCGCCGACATGCTTTCGATCCGCGACACCGGCATGGACGCGTCCTCCGCCTTCACCACTTCCGGAATCGCCGAGGTCAGCGCCTCCGGCGCGCCCTTGGTGCGAATCACAAACTCCACCGGTATCTCGCCGGATAGATAGCTGATGTCCTCCGCGCGCTGCTGTCGGAACGGGATATAGGCCTCGTCGCGCACGTCGTCGCCCAGCCCAAAGGTGTGCACGTCGTTGCACACGCCCACAACCTCCATCCATTCTGGTGTGTTATTCACGTTGGTGAACGCGATGTGCCGCCCGATCGGACTCTCCTCGCCCCAAAAGTGGCGGGCCATGTGCCGGTTGATTACGGTCACCAAGTGCGACCGGTCGTTGTCCTGCGCCTCGAATTCACGGCCCTGCACGAGCGGAATTTGAAAGACCCGGAAAAACTGCGGGCCAATGAACCGCATCTCGACCATGGGCCGCTGCGTAACGTCCTCGACCGGCCGCCCTTCGATCTGCACGTCCGAATTGATGTTGTATCCGGAGAGCGGCAGGAGCGCTGCTGTGCTGGCCGCCTCCGCTCCCGGCAGTTGAGCGAGCCGCGCCGTGATCTGATCCACGCGGTCCAGGTTTTTGGGCACTTCTGCGGGGGTCATTTTCGGCAGATAAATCTCTGCCGTCTGCACGTGCGCAGCGTCGAATCCGGGGTTCACGTGCAGCAGCGCTCCGAGCGTGCGGATCAGCAGTCCGCCGCCCACCAGCAGCAGCGTGGCCAGCGCCACTTCCGTAACCATCAACGCGTGGCGCATCCGCGCCAGCAATTTCGATTGCGTCGCCCGCCCTCCGCCCAATTGCATTCCGGCGTACGGATCCACTCGCGCCGCCGCGATCGCCGGCGCCAGGCCAAACAGCAGTGCTGTGAGCGTTCCGGCCAGCAGCGTGAACGCGAGCACTCGCGCATCGATCGTGATTCCCCCAGTCCGCGGCAGCATGCCCCGCGGAATGATGGCCGGCAGCCCGGCCACTGCCGCTTCCGCCAGCGCCAGTCCCGCCGCTGCGCCCAGCAACGCCAGCAGCCCGTTTTCCGTCAGCAATTGCCGGACGATCCGGCGACGGCCGGCCCCCAGCGCCGCGCGCACCGCCATCTCCCGATGCCTTCCTATAGCCCGCGCGAGCAACAGATTCGCTACGTTGGCGCACGCAATCAGCAGCACGAATCCCACGGCCGCCAGCAACACCACGAGCGCCGGACGGATATACGCCACTCTCTGCTCCAGCATCGGGGTGACCCGGATGCCGCGGCCACGGTTCGTTTCCGGGTACTGCTTCTGCAGCCGCTGGGCGATGGTGGCCAATTCTGCGCGTGCCTGCTCCACACCGACGCCTGCTTTCAGCCGGCCGACGCAACCAAGAAAGTGAGTGTCGCGGTTCCGTGCAAACGGAGAATCGAGATGATTGGGCAGCCACACGCGCGCCGTGCTGGGATACGCATCGGATTCCGGCACCACACCGACCACGGTGTAGAGCACCCCGCTCAACTCCACCGGCTTTCCGATCAGCCCCGGATCGCCGCCGAACACGCCGCGCCACGTCCCCTCCGCAATCACTGCCACGTCCGGCCCTCCGGGCTTCCATTCCTGGTCTGTGAACAGGCGGCCCGCGACTGGCTGCATTCCAAACGCCTCAAAAAACCCTTCGGAGACCTCTGCCGATTCGACCCGCTGGGGCGCGAACTTTCCGGTCAGGTTCAGTCCGCCCACGCGGTACACGGCCATGCTGTCAAACGAGCTGCTCTGCGCCTTCCAGTCCAGATAATTGGGAGCCGATACCGAGCCCCATCCTCCGCGCGAGGTCTCGTGCAGCACCACGATGCGGTCCGGATTCGGGTAGGGAAGCGGCCGCAGCAGCACTGCGTTCACGATGCTGAAGATCGCCGTGTTAGCGCCAATGCCGAGCGCCAGCATCAGCACGGCCACCAGAGAGAATCCCGGATTTTTTAGGAGTGTTCGCGCCGCGTAGCGGAGATCCTGCGCCATCGCCTGCCACATATGGCCTCCCGCGGTTTCGGCGCGTCTGGAAACACCCAGCCCGATGCCGCCCGTTGCTGTGGGCGTTCCGGCCGCGCTTTTTGAATCTGCTCTACAGCGGTGAAATGAACCGGCTCAGTTCCGGCGCGCTGAAATCCGGCAGCGGCACCGAAAGAACGTGCCCGCCGGTTTTTCCAGCGGTTTGTTTTTCCGAGGGAACGCCGGCCCCGTTTTGCGGGGCCGCAGCCGGAGAGGTTTGTGCGGTTGCGGGGTTCGACGCCCGGCCGCCCGTCGCCGTGGACTTCGCTGCGCTCGCGCGCGGGCAGGCCAGGACCACGGGGCATCGCCGCGAAGCCGCGCCTGTCGTGCGGTACAGCCCCAGGTGCTGCGCGGTTGAGGCCAGAGCAAAGCCCGCCGTCAGCACGGCCACAAACATCGCTGCCGGAGCGCCTGCCACGCGCCTCCCTGCCGCGCGCACTTCCCGCGCCACCGCGCTCATGCCTGCACCGCCTGTTGCCCCGCGGCCGCAGTTTCTTCCACGACGCGCCCGTCGAAGAGATGCACGGTGCGCTCCGCGCATCCTGCGTAGCGCGTGTCGTGCGTCACCATGCAGATTGTGGCCCCTTCGTGGTGGAGCTGGTTCAGTAGCTCCATCACCGCCTCGCCGTTTTTCGAATCCAGGTTGCCGGTCGGCTCGTCCGCCAGCAGGATGGCCGGCTGCCCCACCAGCGCGCGTGCCACAGCCACGCGCTGCTGTTGGCCTCCGGAGAGCTGCGATGGGTAATGCTTCATGCGGTGCGCCATGCCCACGCGCTCCAGCACCTCCTGCACGCGTTTCCGCCGCTCCGCGGACGACATGCCCCGGTACGTCAGCGGCAGCTCCACGTTTTCGTACACGTTCAAATCCCCGATCAGGTTGAACGCCTGGAAAATGAACCCGATCTCTCGGTTCCGGATCCGCGTCCGCTCGGAAAGCGATAGCTGCGCCACCGGCTGCGTCTTCAGCCGGTATTCGCCTCCGCTCGGAGAATCCAGCAAGCCCAGGATCGAAAGCAAGGTCGATTTGCCGCACCCCGACGGGCCCGCGATCGCGATGTATTCCCCCGGACGGATTTCCAGGTGGATTCCCGAGAGCGCATGCGTTTCGATTTCGTCCGTGTAGAAGACCTTGGTCACGCCGTCGAGGTGAATCAGCGCAGTTCCGTCGGTTGCCATCCCTTTTCTCCTCGTTTCGGATTTCCTTCCACTGGCTCCCGCATTCTCCAAACAACCAGCCCCGTCATTCCGGTCCTAACGCAACTGGATCCGGTCGAAACGGTCCCACGCCGACATATCCGACAGGATTACCTGATCGCCCGGCTGCAAGCCCCCTAGAATCTCGATCGTGTTCACCGAGCTCCGCCCCAACTTTACTTGGACGCGGTTCGCATACTGTCCGTCAGCAGTTAATTTGAATAATCCTACCGTGCTTTGCTCCTGTCCGAAGGCCGGCCGCCCCACGTAGATTACATCGGCCATGCGTTCCAGCTCGATCGTGCCGTCCACGGTCAGGTCGGCGCGCGCGCCGGCGGGCAGCGGGACGCTAAAGATGACGTCCACGGTCACCGTCCCGTTCACCACCGAAGGGTCCACGCGCGAAACCTTGCCCTCCACCACACCATTCCGGGTGTCCACTTCCGCGCTTTGCCCAATCTGCACGTCCTTTGCCTGCGTTTCCGCGATGCGGATCTGCGCCTTCAGCCGCGTCGGGTCCGCCACGCGCGCCACATTCGTCCCCGCAGTCACCCTCTGGCCGACTTCCACTGGTTCCAGTTCCAGAATGCCGTTGATTCCCGCGCGCACGTTCAGCGCGTCCATCTGCTTCCGCTTCAAGGCCTCCAGGGCGCGCAATTGCTCCACCTTCGCCACTGAAGTCGCAATCTGCGCTTCCGCAGCCTTCTTCTGGGTTTCTACGCGATCCAACTCGATTTGGTTCCGCTTCTCCAGCTCCTGGGCCTTGAACTGCGCTATCTTCAGGTCCATGTCGGGCGCCAAGCCGTCCTTGTAGAGTTTTTCCTTCCTCTCCAGGTCTAGCTTGGCTTGTTCGTAGTCGGAATAGACCGTGGCCGCTGTGGCTCGCTGGGTAAGCAAGTCGCTCTCCAGCCTCGCCTTGGTGTTCAGCAGGTCTGCCTCCGCGCCCTTACGCTGCAGAGTCGCGTCTTCCGTGGCTTGTTCGAGGTCCGGATTGCTGAGTTTCAGGATGATGGAATCCGGCTTCACGATGGCCCCGGGGCGCAGAACGAGCTCGTCCACTCGCGCATCGGTCAGTACGGGAATCCAGCGAATATCTTCCGGCACCAGCGTGCCTAGTCCGCGCACCTGTCGCACCATCGGCCCGCGCTTCACTGGCTCAATCCATACCGTGGACCTCTCAACCGTCGGCGCAGCGGGCTTCAGCCGGGAAAGCCCCACAGAAACGGCGACAACAGCGACCACCACGGACGCGCCGTAAATCAGTCGCCGGAGCTTCTTCTGTCTCAGAACAGATTCTGGCCGTTGAATATCCATCGCTTCCCTCGGTTTGGAATGCACACCGGATTCCCCCGCCTTTCTCCCCTAACTATAATCTGTTCAAAAGGATAGGTCCAATCCCCCGCTCTAAAACTGCCACTTTCTGCCCGCTCGTGGGATTGCCTGTCGCAGAATCGAACAGGGGCTTGGCCGTTCGAAGGGCAGGTCTTTGGCCCTCTCCCGATTCCCCTACACCCCATCCGCACCGATGGCCATTCTCACTCCGTTCTGTGACCCGGGTCATATCGTGGCACTTCGCCCTCGCCAACAATGGAAGCGGCAATTCAGATAGCTGCTTTCGGCCCGCGATGCGCAGCAAGCGGGGATCCCGGGGCCCAGCCTCCTGATTCGCCTCCGACAATTCCTCGCTGCCGGTCGCGGCCGCTGGATATCGAGGAGGATGATGTGAAACCGCGTCTTGCATTCATGCTCATCTTGGCCTCTCTCAGTGCGCTTGGTCTTTCTGCCCAGCGCGGAGCCGCGCCCCATGCGAGCGCGCCTCGCGCCAATGCCGGTCGCATTCCCGCGCCGCCTCCAGCACGAACTAATCCGCGCGCCAAGCCGGATATCGAGCGCGGCAGAGACAATGCGGTCAACAGCACTCCCCACGTCAACAACGACCATTGGTACGGCCATGACCGGCCGAACGATCCGCGCTATCGTGTGGCCCAGCCTTTCGAGCACGGCCGCTTTGTCAACTCCGGTCCTTCGTACAGGTATGGAGTTGTGCGCATCGATCCTGGACTTCATCGCTTCTGGTTCCCCGGCGGGTTCTTTTTTGATGTCGCCCTCTGGGACTGGCCCCTCTGCGCCGACTGGTGCTGGGATTGCGGCGACGACTTTGTGATCTACGACGATCCGGACCACCCCGGCTGGTACTTGCTCTACAACGTGCACACGGGCGTGTATGTCCACGTGATGTATGGAGGCGTTGCGCCGCTCCCGTAGCCTGTCGCAGCGCCAAGCTCAGGCCCGAACCGCTGCAGCTTCGCGCTTCCTTGCTCGTCCGCTCGACCAACTAATATCCTATTGCCATGTCCGTTGTTGCGGGCTGGAACCCCCAGACGTCCGCTTGCGTACATCCCCTGTGAGTTGCTTCGGACGTTGCGGCACGGGGGGGATATCATGGAAGCGCTGCTTAACGATCTTCGACTTGCCTACCGGACTCTTCTGAAGAATCCCGGATTCACTTTCGTCGCCGTGCTCACGCTTGCGCTCGGCATCGCCGTCAACGCCACCATGTTCAGTCTGGTGAGCGCGTTCCTGTTGCGCCGCCCGCCGGTGGATGATCCAGTCCGCATCGTGGTGGTTTCCACCGTGGATCCTGGCCGCGCCTTCCAGACGGATGCCACGCGCGTATCCACGCCGAATTACCTGGCATGGCGCGCGGCGAACGATGTGTTTGCGGAGATGGCGGCAGTGGACGAATCCCGGCGGGTCAGCTTGGCCGCCGCAGAAAACTCCGCCCAGGCGGAGAGGCCCGCTACAGCGGGTGAATCCGCCACCGCGGGTGCCGCGGCGTCGGCGGGCGCTCCCGAATCGATTTACGCCGACGTGGTATCGCAGGGCTATTTCCATCTGATTGGAGTCTCGCCGCAGTTCGGGCGCGCGTTTGCGGACGAAGAGAACCAGGCAGGGCGGGACCACGTGATTATCCTGAGCCATGCGCTATGGCAGCGCCGATTCGGCGGCGACCCTGCGGTGCTAGGCCGCACAGTGCGTGTGAACCGCGAGAACTACACGGTGATCGGCGTGATGCCGGCAAGCTTCAAGCTGATGGGCTCGCCCGTGGAGGCCTGGCTTCCGCTGGTGATCCAGTCAGCGGACTCTTCGGCAGCGGCGCGGCGCGACCGGTGGCTCCTGGTGATGGGCCGGCTGAAGCCCGGAAAAACGCTCGCGGACGCGCGCGCCGAGTT
>JASHSV010000312.1 GCA_030038535.1 Candidatus Acidiferrales bacterium | reverse complement strand
CTGACGACGGGAGCGGGGAACGACATCGAGCGGGCCACGGAAATCGCGCGGCAGATGGTGTGCGAGTGGGGAATGAGCACGCTGGGGCCTCTGGCGTTCGGGAAAAAAGAGGAAGCGATTTTCCTGGGGCGCGAGATCGCGCAGCACCGGGATTATTCCGAGGACACGGCGATCAAAATCGACGCGGAAGTGAAGCGGATCGTGACGAGCGCGTACACGTACGCGCGGGGCGTGCTGGAAGGGCACAAAGAGACACTGGAGAGCATCGCGGCCGCGCTGCTAGACCGCGAAGTGCTGGACGCAAACGAATTGAAGCTGCTGATCGAGGGCAAACCGCTGCCGGAGCGCGTGAAACCCGCACCACCCGCTCCTCCTCCGGCGACGCCGGGGAAGGAAGCGCCGGCGCGTCCGGAGACGAAGCCGCTGCCCGGATTTGCGAAGGGCGAGCATCCGGCGACCGCATAAATCGGTTCCATGGGATTCGTTAATGCAAAAGTGAGCCTCGAAGAGGTCCGTCAGGGCGGGAGGCGCAAGGAACTCGAACTGATGGTAGATACGGGTGCGCTTTATTCGATGGTGCCGGGCGCGCTGCTTCGGGAGCTAGGAATTCAGCCTGTGAGCCGACTCGAATTCGAGATGGCTAATGGCGAGCCAATCCAGCGCGACGTTGGAGAGGCGCGATTTTTCTACGACGGGCGCAAGGCGGTCTCTCCGGTGATTTTTGGGGAGGAGGGAGACGCCGCGGTGCTGGGAGTGGTGGCGCTCGAATCGATGGGATTGGAAGTGGACCCGGTGAAGAAGCAGATTCGTCCGACCCGCCTGCTGCTGTACTAGCCAGCGATTCAACCTGCCCGCAAGAGCCGGGGTCAGCGGAGCACTAACCACGGCTACCGAGGCGGGCAGAAGTAGCTAGGCTACGTCCAGCGGCGTACAATCCAGTCATGGGGAAGAAACAGAATCCGATTGTGAATGTGGAGTGTCCGTGCTGCCACGCGAAGCTGAAGGTGGACGCGGAACTGTCGGAGGTGATTGCGCACGAGGCGCCGCCGCGGGTGCTGCCCGACGTGAATTTGAACGATGCGGACAACATCCTCGAGCGGCAGGCGGCGGCTCGTGAGGATAAATTCCGGCAGTCGTGGGAAGCGGAGAAGAAGAAAGAGGACGTACTGTCGAGGAAATTCGAAGAGGCACTGAAGAAGGCGAAAGAGGGACCGGCAGAAAAGCCCGTGAGAGATTTCGACCTGGAATAGGGCGAAACCGAAAAACGAAAAGCGGCCTGACTCATCCGCCATTTCCCCCGGCCGCGGGTTACCAATCCTCAGCGCGCCTCACTGTGATTTAATTGCGCAGTGGCGCACCGAAACAAATACAGGATGAAGCTCGGATCGCGGACGCTCGAGTTGGGCGAGCGGCCGCTGGTGATGGGTGTGCTCAATGTGACGCCGGACAGCTTTTCGGATGGAGGGAAATGGCAGGAGCCGCGAGAAGCGGTGCGGCGCGCGCTGGAGATGGAGGCAGAGGGAGCGGACATCATCGATATCGGCGGGGAATCGACGCGGCCGGGGTCGGAGGGAGTCTCAGCGGAAACGGAGTTGGAGCGGGTGCTGCCGGTCGTCGAGGGATTGCGCGGACGGCTGAAGATCCTGATATCGATTGACACGCAGAAGGCGCGCGTGGCGGAAGCGGCGATTGCGGCAGGGGCGGAGATGGTGAACGACGTTTCGGCGCTGCGCGGTGACGAAACGATGGGCCAGGCGGTGCGGCGGGCGGGCGTACCGATCGTGTTGATGCACATGCGGGGGCGTCCGAAGACGATGCAGCGAGGTCCGTTTGCACGGGATGTGATGCGGGACGTGATGCGCGGGCTCGGCGAGGCGCTCGAGAGGGCCCGGCGTGCGGGGATTCCGCGAGGGCGCGTGATTCTGGATCCGGGGATCGGGTTCGGGAAAAGCGCGGAGCAGAACTGCGAATTACTCGCGCGACTTCCGGAACTGACGCGGCTGCGTTGCCCGCTGCTGGTGGGAAGTTCGCGGAAGGCGTTTATTGGGAAACTGCTGGGAGGCGCGGGAGAGGATCAGAGAATCTGGGGAACAGCGGCGACGGTGGCGGCGGCAGTGCTGGGCGGGGCGCACATCCTAAGGGTGCATGACGTGAAGGAGATGGTACAGGTGGTGAGAGTGGCGGAGGGGATAAGGAAAAAGGCGAGGTAAAGGAAGTAAAGGAGCGAGAGGAAGCAGAGGAGGGAGCGGCAAACGGGGGAAAAGACTTGCACGGGCGCGGCCGATGGGCGGAGCACACGGGGAGGAGAGGCGAACAGCAGATTCCCGACCCCGGCGAGGACGCCGGGGATTCGGAATGACAGCCGGCCAGAAACCGGCCCGCCGACCTGCCGTCTGCCTAGTTTTGCCAGGGGCCGGAGGAGCCGGAATCGCGGCCGGCGGATTCGACGGCTTCGCGGCGGCTGCGAATCTCGCGGACGGAATAGATGGGCTTGTTTTGGGATTCGTAGTAGGTGCGCGAGAGCAGCTCGCCGATGAGGCCAAGAGAGAGAAACTGGACGGCGGAGACGAGCAGAAACATGCCGGTGAGCATGAGTGGGCCGTGCTCGACCATGATGGAAGTGTGGTGCGCGAGCTTTTGCCAGATGAGAAAGACGCCGATGGCCGCGCCGCCGAAAAAGGAAGCCAGAGCAAGTTTGCCGAAAAAGTGGAGTGGCCGCGAAATGTAATCGAGCAGAAACTTGACGCTGATGAGGTCGAAGAACACGCGGGCGGTGCGCGAAAGGTTGTAGTGCGACTTGCCGGCCGAACGCTTGTAGTTTCGAATGGGAACCTCGACGATCGAGGCTCCGGTGATTTTGGCCAGCGCGGGGATGAAGCGGTGCATTTCGCCGTAGAGCTGGACCTGCTGGATGATGTCGCGGCGATAGGCCTTGAAGGTGGTTCCGAAATCGTGAAGGGGCACGCCGGATAGCCTGGCCATCAGCCAGTTGGCGACCTGGCTGGGGAGGCGGCGGGTGAGCCAGGGGTCCTGGCGGTCGGCGCGCCAGCCGGAGGCGATATCGAAGCCCTCGCGGATCTTTTCGAGGAAGAGGAGGATGTCCTCGGGCTCGTGCTGCTGGTCTCCGTCCATGGAGATGATGATGTCGCCCTGGGCGTAGTCGAAGCCGGCCTTGAGCGCGGCGGTCTGGCCGAAGTTGCGGCGCAGGCGGACGGCGTGAACGCGGCGATCGTTCTCGTAGATGTCGTTCAGGATGCGGAAGGTCTGGTCGCGGCTGCCGTCGTCCACAAAGATCATTTCGTAGGGCTCGCCGAGGGCGTCCATGACCTCGGTGATGCGCATGTAGAGGGGGAGGATGTTCTCCTGCTCGTTGAAGAAGGGGACAACGATGGAGTAGCGGACAGGCTCTTCCTTGCGCTTTTTATCCAAGAGCTGACTTCTCCTTCAGAATGTTTCAGCCGGCTCAACCGGGGCCCGTTGCGCCTACAGCGGATGCCTACTGCGAACTGCTGCCGATGCCCTTGCTACTCTACGCCGGCACCATGAGCGCGCGGTACGTAACCAATTCGATGCCGAGCTGCGCGGCGAGGATGCGAGCCTCGGGCGCGGCCACAGCCTCAAATTCCGTTTCCCTCTGCCGCAGAAGGCGGGTCGAGACTCGTTCAAGCGCCGCGTCCACGTAGCCCGGATGGCACATTAATTCGCTGACGCCTTGCGGAACGTCGTGCAAAACGTCGGCGAGCGTGCGGCGGTCCAGGTAGCCGGTGGACGAAACGCCGTAAAAATAGTCCGGCGACGCGATGCCCGCAGCAACCAGCGCCGCACGCGAAGCCACCGCCAGAAACGCGAGGCCCAGACCCACTCCCGCCTGCACAGACATTTTACCTCGAAGACCGGCGTTTCGTCGCCAGAGACCGGGAAAACCAGCGCGACGTTCGCGGGAAGCACGGATGCCGAACATGCCATATTCGGCGGCTAGGCGGGCCGTAAGGGCGAAGACGGGAGGCCACATGTGGACGTGCTGGTGACCGTCGAGATGAGTGGGGGGGATGCGAGCGGCGAGAACGCGGTCGATTTGCGCGTGGAATTCGCGTTCGACGGCGTCGAGCGGGATGCGGCCGGCGACCATGCGGAAGAAAAGCGCTTCGGGATTGCCGAGGAATTCGCCGGAGGCGGTGACGAGCGAGCCGAGTCTGGCGGGGTTCGAGAGCGGGCGCCCCTCGGTGAGGTTCAAATGGACGCCGACGGCGAGCGACGGATTGGCGCGGGCGAGGGCAACAGCCTCGTCGAAAGCTGCGGAGTTGGGAAGCAGGCTGGTACTGGTGACGATGCCGGTGCGATGCGCCTCGAGAATGGCGCGGTTGACGCCGGGCGCCATGCCGAAGTCGTCGGCGTTGACGATGAGCTGCTTCACGTGGCTCGGGCGCCGGGCGCAAGCGGGCCGCGGCGAATGCACCATTCTGCGTGGAATCTGCAAGTCGCGCCACCTTTGAGCGCTGCCGTAATGGACGGAGCGGCAATGGCTCGGGCGCGCGGAGGGTGGCGCGGCAGGCGATATACTCGGGAGCATGGAGGCAGAGACGAAACGGCAGGGGGCAGCGGGGCGCGTGCTGGCAATCGATTACGGGCGCAAGCGGCTGGGGCTGGCGGTGTCCGATGAAGGACGGATGGTGGCGCGCCCGCTGGGAACCATGGAGCGTGTGAACCGGCGAGCCGATTTAGCGCGGCTGAAAAAGGTCGCGCGGGAACAGGCAGTGACGCAGCTCGTGGTGGGATTGCCGCCGCGACTGGACGGCACGGAGGGAGAAATTGCGGCGGAGGCGCGCGCCTTTGGCGAGCGCATAGCGAAGGCGCTGCGGCTGCCCCTAGCGATGGTGGATGAGCGGCTAACAAGCTGGGAGGCGAGTGAGCGGGAACCCACACGTAGCAGCGAGGTGCGGGGCAAACGAGGTCCCGCACGTCAAGGCAGCGTGGGGGGCACCCGAGCGTATTCGAAGGCGCAACGCGCGCCGGACGGAGTGGACAGCCTGGCCGCGGCGTTGATTCTGGAGGGGTACCTGCGCGGCGAGGCGGAAACGAAATGAGCGCGGCGCGTGTGAGTGGCCGCGGGAGCCCGCTGTTCGTCATCTTCGCGATGGCGCTGGCGATTGTGGCGGCGCTGGCGGCGTGCGCGGCAGGGGTGCTGAGGGCAGATTGGACGACGCCCTACGCAGGATACGCGGCGGGAGGCGCGTTCGTGGAAATTCCGCGGGGCATGGGCGAAGCGGATATCGCGCGTACCCTGGCGGCGAGCGGAGTGGTGCGGAGCGCGCTCTCGTTTCGCGCGCTGGAAGTGCGGCACTCGCGCGAGCGGCTGGAGGCGGGGGAATACCGGTTTGAGAGGCCGGAAACGCCGGAGGATGTGTTCGACACGCTGGCGCACGGGCGAATTTATCTGGTGAGCGTGACCGTGCCCGAGGGCGAGACGATGTTTGGCATCGCGGAGGGACTCGAGGCCAAAGGCGTGACGACGCAGGCGGAATTTCTGGCGGCAACGTCGCACGGGACGGGACTGGTGGCGGATTTGGCGCCGGGCGCGCCGTCGCTGGAAGGGTTCCTATTTCCCACGACGTACCAATTCCCGCGGCACCAGCCGGGAGAAAAAATCGCGGAGGCGATGGTGAGGCGGTTTCGGGCGGTGTGGGCGGAGACGATGGCGGGAGTGCCGGAAAACATGCGGCCGACGGGAGCGTTCGGGCCGTTGCAAATCGTGACGCTGGCATCGCTGGTGGAGAAAGAGACCGGAGTGGCGGAGGAGCGGGCGCTGGTGGCGAGCGTATTCCGCAACCGGCTGCGGAAAAACATTGCGCTGGACTGCGACCCGACGGTGATTTACGCGCTGATGCTGGCAGGGCGATACAACGGCCAGTTGCTGCTTGCGGATTTGCGCGTGGATTCGCCGTACAACACATACCGGCAGAGAGGGCTGCCGCCGGGGCCGATAGGGAATCCGGGAGAGGCGTCGCTGCGAGCGGCGCTCGAGCCGGCTGAGGGAGACTGGCTGTACTTTGTGGCCACCGGGGAAGGGGGACACGCGTTCAGTAAGACGCTCGCGGAGCACAACAAAAACGTGGCGCGATACCGGAAGAAAGAAGCGCAAGCACGGCGAGAGGCGCGCACACACGCGGCAGGGCGACCGGCGGAATGAGCGGGCCGAGGAAAAGTTCGCGGGCCCAGGCGCAGGACGCATGGCAGGCGGAAGCGGAGCCGCAGCATCTGCTTCGGTTCCGCACGCTGGAGGAGGCGGAGGCCACGCTGCGGCGGCTGGATGGGCTGCTGCGCGAGAGCCGAGAGGCGAAAGATTCCGAAGCCGCGGCGGGGGTGCTCGAAATTGCGCGGGAGGGACGGCGACGGGCACAGATGATTGCGGGGAATCCGCGGGTGGCGGCGGAGAAGAGGGCGGAGAAAGAAGAGATCCGGCAGTGGTTCCGGGTGTGGCTCGAGGGGCCGGAGGCGTTCTTCGATTGGCTGGAACTGAGGAAAGCGTCTGCGGACTTTCGGGAGAAGTTTGGCGAGAAGTGACTGGTGACTCGCGGGGAGAAAGAGGAAGAGATGCTACTGCTGGAAGTGAGGAGGATGGAGCTGGGAGAGGACGTGCGGGCGGTGGGGCTAGAGCTGCGCACGGAGGAGGGCGAGTCGGCAAGCGGAGCGGAATCAGCGGCGGTGTGGGCGCGGCTGCTGCCGGCTTTTGCGGGCGAGGAGCCGTGGGCGATCGAATTTTTCAGCCATTTGAACCGAGTGAGTGAATTCTGCGCGCGCCATGGGATAGCGACGCGCGAGAACACGGGACACGCGCTGGTGATAACAGAGCCGGCGCGAGACCAACTGGAGGAATTAATTCTGCGATTTGAGGGCGAGACGTTTGGGGCGCGCGCGGGGGAACGGCTGGAGGGCGGAGACGCCGAACTGGAGCGAGAACTGGTGCACCGAGGTCTGGACGCGTATCACCACTCCTACGGCCGCTATTTGTTCTGCGGCGTGTGCGAGTTTGGGGAGGGGTCGCTGGTGTTGTTGAGCGAGACTTTGGACGGTGGGGACGTTGTGGGACTGGCGAAGGCAGCGATGGAGGGGATGGAGGTGGAGGTGTTTCAGGCGGAGTGAGGAGATGGGGCAACGGACCGGCGGGGCACCGAATGGAACAGAATCCGCCGCCGGCGAATGTTTCTATGAAGCGCGGGCAATGAGGCGAAATGGAAGGTGAATTCCCTTCGTCTAAGCAGTAGAGTCAGGCGGAAACGAGGCTGGAGCGCGCCCAGCGCGGCGGGAAACTAGGTCCGGAGGGGGCGAATGAGGATCCACAGGCTTGTGATTGGAGCAAGCGCATTCCTTGTGCTGGGCGGCCTGCTGTTTCAGGCGCATGGGCAGTCTGGCAGCGCGACCGGGCAGGCACCTGCCGGCGGGAAGGCGGCGGAAGTGAGAGCGGCGGGGGATACGTCGAGTACGGCGCTGGCAGCGGGTAAAAAGATTTTCGTGGAACGATGCGCGAAGTGCCACGGCGAGGACGGCACGAAGCCGCTCGAAGGCGGCCCCGCACTGAGCGAGAGAAAGCTAACGGACGAGCAGCTTGGGAAAATGGTCCGCGGGCGGTTGAAGGACGCGCCGGAAGAACAACAGCGCGCTGTGACGGAGTATATCCGGAGCTTGCAGAAGAAATAACGGCGAACGAGCACCGGGCTTTCTGCATCATAGACTGCGGTCGGGTCGCTGGAATACCGGGATAGTATTCGGCACGTTGTAAAA
This sequence comes from Candidatus Acidiferrales bacterium, assembly GCA_030038535.1. GTDB lineage: Bacteria > Acidobacteriota > Terriglobia > Acidiferrales > UBA7541 > JOPF136. The sequence goes on along the minus strand of JASHSV010000312.1, from coordinate 1,211 downwards.
CTCACGAGGGGAAACTGAAATGAACAATCGTGCGTGGCGGCGTCGTGGCTGGCTGGGCGTTGCGTGCCTGGTCCTCGCCTGGGTCTGGGGCACGGCTGCGGCGGAGGATACGAGCTCGCCGCCCGCGCCGCCGATTGCGAAGAAAGTTCCGAAGGTCACCGAGATCAACGGCCACAGGCTGGTGGACAACTATTTCTGGCTGCGCGACAAGAAGAATCCTGATGTGAGGGCGTATCTGGAAGCGGAGAACGCTTACACGGACGCAGTGATGAAACCGACCGAGACACTGCAAAAGAAGCTGTACGACGAGATGCTGAGCCGGATCAAGGAGACGGATGTGGAGGTTCCCTACAAAGAGGGCGGCTACTTCTATTACGTGCGCACCGAGGCGGGCAAACAATACGCGGTCCGTTGCCGCAAAAAGGGCAGCATGGAAGCGCCGGAGGAAGTGCTGCTGGACGTGAATGAGATGGCCAAAGGCCAGCCGTTCCTTTCTGTGGGCGAGTTTGTGGTGAGCGACGACGGCAACTGGCTGGCGTATACGACGGACAACACGGGCTTCCGCCAGTACACGCTTTCGGTGAAGGATTTGCGGACAGGAAAAGTGCTGGCGGACCACGCCGAGCGCGTGGGTTCCGTGGTCTGGGCAAACGACAACAAAACCATTTTCTACACGGTCGAAGATTCAGTCCAGAAGCGACAGTACCGGCTGTACCGGCATATCGCAGGAACAACCGGCAACGATCCGCTCGTCTATGAAGAGAAGGACGAGCGATTTGAGCTATTTGCCGACAAGACGCGGAGCCGAGCGTGGATCTTCCTCGTCTCCGGCAGCCATACCACCACCGAAACGCGCTACATTCCGGCAGGGGAGCCGCAGGCAGAATGGAAGGTGATGGAACCGCGGCGGCAGGACGTGGAGTACTACCCGGACCACCACGGCGATTCTTTCTACATCCGGGTGAACGACACAGGGCGGAATTTCCGGCTGGTCAAGGCGCCGGTGGGCGCACCGGGCAGGGAAAACTGGCAAGAGGTGGTTCCGCAGCGGGACGACGTAATGCTCACGGACACCGACTTCTTCAAGAATCATTATGTTCTGTATGAGCGAGAAAAGGGGTTGCCGCAGCTCCGCGTATGCGATCTGCGCACTGGCCAGACGCGGCGAATCGGATTTCCCGAGGCCGCGTACATCGCCGATTCCTACGTCA
>JASHSV010000311.1 GCA_030038535.1 Candidatus Acidiferrales bacterium | reverse complement strand
CGCTCCGAGCGCTTCTCGCTCTCATATTCCCCGGCCCAGTCAATGGAATAGCCGGGAGGCAGCTTGACCGCGGCGTGGACCTTTTCGATCGCCTCCCCCACGGTGCCGCCCAGGTCCCTGCCCCGCACGCTGAACTTGATGGCGACGTAACGGGAATTCGCCTCGCGGTAGATCTCCGAGCCGCCGTCGGAGACGTTTATTTTGGTAAGTTGAGCCAGCGACACGCGTTCTCCGGTCGGGGCCAGCAGCCTGATTCTCTCGATTGCTTCCCGGGTATCGCGGAATTCCGGCAGGTAGCGCAACACGAGGTCGTAGCGCTGCTCCCCAATCAATACTTGTGTGAGCGCGTTGCCGCCCACTGCGGTCTGTATGGCGTCCTGGACGTCGGAGACATTGATTGCGTACCGGGCAGCCTGTTCGCGGTCCACCTCAAAATTCAGGTTCGGCTGCCCCAGGACGCGGAACAGTCCCAGATCCTCGACGCCGCGGATCTGCCGCATCACATCCACCACCTGGTCACCCTTTTCTTCGAGCGTGTGAAGGTCGTCCCCGTAAATCTTGACCGCCAAAGCGCCTTTCACGCCGCTGACTGCCTCCTCCAGATTGTCCGAGATCGGCTGGGAGAAGTTCCAGATCACGCCGGGAATCTTCTCCAGCTCGCGGTTCATCGCCTCGATGAGCAATTCCTTGTTCTGGCGGAACACGGGTCGCCACTCGTCCTTCGGCAGCAGGTCAACAAAGTATTCGGTGTTGAAGAAACCCGTGGTGTCGGTGCCGTCGTCCGGCCGTCCCACCTGGTCCACGACTTGCGGCACCTCGGGGAAGGAGCAAAGAACCTGGCGGGCGAGATTGGCCACGCGCGCGCCTTCGGTTGGGCCCGTGCTCGGCGCCAATGTCCCGCGAACCCAGATGGCCCCCTCATCCAGGTGCGGAAGGAATTCCGAGCCGATCACGCCGCCGAACGCAAGAAAAGCCGCCAAGGCGAAGCACACCAGCGCGACGCCGACGGTGATGGGCCGTTTGCGGATGGCCCAGAGCACCGCCGCGCGGTAACGCACGGTCAGATAGGCCATCACCGGGTTGTGCCACTCCCGCACGCCTGACCGGAAAAAGATGCTGGCAAGCGCCGGCGCCACCAGCACGGAAAAAATCAATGCGCCCAGAAGCGCGAATGCCACGGTCCAGGCCATGGGCTTGAACAATTTCCCTTCGACGCGCTGGAGCGTAAAAATCGGCAGATATGCGGTAATGATGATGGCAATCGCATAGAAGACCGGGCGCTGGACCTCGTGTGCGGCCTCGCGGATGCGGTCGAGCGGCGTGCGGTGATCCGATTCGGGACGGTTCAGATGGCGCACAATGTTTTCCACCATCACCACCGCGCCATCCACCACCATCCCGAAATCCAGCGCGCCGAGCGAGAGCAGGTTCGCGGAGATATGGCGCTGCTGGAGACAAATGGACGCGAACAGCAGCGAAAACGGAATGGTAAACGAGACGATTAGCGCGCCGCGGACGTTGCCCAAGAAGAGGAAGAGAACGATCACGACAAGGAGCATTCCCTCCGCCAGATTGTGCAGCACCGTGTGCGTCGTGTAGTGCACCAGGTCGTCGCGATCCAGGTACGGAATAATTTTCACGCCCGGCGGCAGAATCTCCCTGTTCAGGCGGTCTACCATGTTATGGATGCCCACGAGCGTCGTGGCCGTGTCCGCGTTCTTGCGCAGGAAGACGATGCCCTCCACCACGTCGTCGTCGTCCACCACCACGCCGTCCCTGCGATGGATGGCTTTCCCGATCTGTCCCAGGCGGATCTTCGGTCCCTGCGTCACCGTGCCGATATCCTTGATGCGCAGCGCGGTGCCGTTCTTCGTGGTAATCACCGTTTTCTGGATGTCGCGAACATCGCGAACCAGCCCGACGGCGCGAACGTTTATCTGCTGGGCGCCCTGTTCGATAAAACTTCCGCCGCCGTTCATGTTGGCGTTGGTCAATTGCTGCTCCAACTGCGCCAGGCTCAGGCCGTAGGAGACCAGCTTGTCGGGATCGATCCGGATTTGATACTCGCGGGTGATTCCGCCGAACGAAGAATCGTCCACCACGTCAGGCACGGACTTGAGATATTTGGCGACCACCCAGTCCTGCAGCGACTTAAGCTCCATAACGTCGTAGGAAGGATTCGAGCTTTGCAGGGTGTACCAGTAGATGGAGCCAATCGGGCTGAAATCCGGACCGATTTGCGCGTTCAAATTCGGAGGCAAGGTAACCTGGCCCAGCCGCTCCGCCACTTTTTCCCGGTCCCAGTCGTTGTCCGAATCGTCGTCGAAAATCAGGTTAACCACGGAAAGCCCGGCCAGCGAAGCGGACCGGACATGTTGCAGGTAGGGCATGCCGTTCATCTGGATCTCGATGGGAACAGTTACCTGCTGTTCCACCTCCTCGGCCGCGCGCCCCGGCCACTGCGTGATCACCTGTACCCAGGTGTTCGCCACGTCGGGATACGCCTCCACGGGCAGTTGCTTGAACGAGATGATGCCCCACACAAACAGCAGCAGGGCCAAACTCAGCACAAGGAAGCGGTTGTTCAGCGCGAAACGGACGAGATGTCGAATCATTACTGCTGCACCGTACTCTCGAATTCCAGCGCGTTCGTCACCACCTGCTGGCCTGCTTTGATTCCAGCCGCGATTTCCTGCATGCCGCCGGCGAGCATCGGGCCTCCCTGGACCTCGATGCGCCTGAATTTCTTGTTCACCGCCGGCACGTACACCCAATCCCGGTCGTGCAGGTGCAGCACCGCCGTGGCGGGAATGGCGACGTGCGACTCCTTCTTGTCGCCGTGAAACGTGGCCACGACGAACATGCCCACGCGCATCAGGCCGGGATTGCGGACTTCAATGCGCACCTTGGAGGTGCGGATATTGGGGTCCAGCACCGGTCCGATATTGCTGATGACTCCGGTGAATACCTTTTCGGGGTAGGCATTCAGGCGCACCTCCGCCTTTTCCCCCAGATGCACGTTTACAAGATCGTTCTCGTACACGTCGCAAACGATCCATACGTAGCTGAGATCGGAAATCGTGAACGGATTCGGCGAGCCGAGGCCCGGAACGCCCGCGGCATTAGTCACCTGCTGATCCGTGATCACGCCGGAAATGGGCGCCCGGATTTCCACAATTCCCGAGGGCTGCTCCAGGTCGGAACTGCCGAGGACGCGAAGCCTTTCCGCCGTGGTCTTCACGTCCACTCTGGCTTTGGCTTCGGTGTCCTGCGCGACTTGCAGGTCGTTGAGGGAAATAGCACCCTTGGCGTAGAGAAGCTGGGCGCGCTCGAGCTGCGTGTTGGCCAGCTTCTCGTCCGCAACGGCCTTCTGATAGTCCGAATAGGCGCCGGCAACATCGGCGCTCTGCACGCGAAGCAGGAGCTGGCCCTTCGTAACGGTATCGCCCAGGCGCGCCTTGATCTCCACCACCCGGCCGGTGGCGATCGAGATCACCGGCACGCTTCGCGCGATGTCTGGATTCACGGTGCCCGTTACGCGCAGCTCCGTCGTGGTCACATGCTCGACTGCCGTCGTCAGGGGAAACTGCTCCGGCCGGTCCACGGTAAAGAGGTTGCGGTCTTCCACCTGTTCGACTTTGAGCGGTGGCGGCGCTCCCGCGCCGGGCGCGAGTTTCGGATCGCCGCACCCCGCCAAAATCAGGCCGGCGGCCAGTGCCGCGACGCAAGAGAGACCTTCCCTCAACCGCATCAAACCTCCTCAGCCGACGAAATCCACCGCGATGGACCGCCACGAGCCGCGCTAGTATCGGGCGACGATATTACACGCGTGTTACAAAGCCAACGCGTATCTCAAGCGAGCGCCCCTGCCGAGCTTTCTGCGGGCGAATCCGACCCGCCGGGATGCAATCGTTTTGGCCCTCGTATAGAATTCATCGCCGTTCCTGCCGGGCGAGAACGCACGTTCCGGCAGATGGGGAGAAAACGCACATGAACCGCATTTGTCTATTCGCAGCTTCCCTGCTCCTTCTCACTTCGCCGGCGGCTCGGGCGCAGGACTGGGCCAAGGCAATGTTGGAAAAATCTCCCCGGCATCGCGAGTGGGTCACCCTGAAGCACGACGGCCGCTCGGTCGAGACGATGGTGGTTTATCCCGAGTCGAAGGAAAAGCGGCCCGTAGTGATCGTGATTCACGAAATCTTCGGCTTCACGGATTGGTCCGCCGAACTCGCCGACGAGCTGGCGGAAGCCGGATACATCGCCGTCGAGCCGGACCTGCTCTCTGGCATGGGCCCCAATGGCGGGCGGACCGATTCGTTTGCGGAAGGCAAGGCCTTCGAGGCCGTGAGCAAACTCGATCCCGACCAGGTGACCGCGGACCTTAACGCCGTTGCCGATTATGGCAAGAAGATTCCAGCCTCCAGCGGCACGCTCTTTGTGACCGGCTATTGCTGGGGTGGCAGCCAGTCGTTCCGCTTTGCCACCAACCGCCCGGATCTCGCCGCCGCTTTCGTCTTCTACGGCGGGCCTCCCGCCAAAGAGGCCATGGCCCGAATCAATGCGCCCATCTATGGCTTCTACGCGGGAAATGATTCGCGAATCGGCGCCACTTTGCCCGACACAATCACGCAGATGAAGGCCGCAGGAAAGAAATTCGAGCCGGTCACCTACGAAGGCGCCCGCCACGGATTCATGCGCCTCGGCGAATCGCCCGAGGGAACCGACACCGACAAAAAAGCCCGCGCCGATGCCTGGGCGCGTTGGAAGGAACTCCTCAAAGGCGGCTCGTGAAAACCCGGTCCTGCGGCCGCGCGTGACGCTTTCTTACGCCGCGCTCCTCAGGACGGCTTCGGCCATCCCACGGTGAACCAGTGAACGAAGCCTTGAAAAAATGGCGAGAGGATACGCCCGGGTGCGCGGCCCGCGTGCACCTGAACAACGCGGGGGCTGGGCTCATGCCACAAGCCGTGCTGCACGCCATGACGGGGCATCTCGAGCGCGAAGCCCTGCTGGGCGCATACGAGAGTGCAGACGAGGCGCAGCCGCAAGTGGAGAATGCCTACGAGGATCTCGCCAGGCTGGTGGGCGCGCGCCGGCGGAACATGGCCATCGTGGAGAACGCGACCGTGGCTTTTTTTCAGGCGCTCTCCGCGTTTGATTTCAACCCGGGAGACGTAATCGTCACCACGCGCAACGATTACGTCTCGAACCAGCTCGCGTACTTGTCGCTGGCCAAACGCCGCGGCGTCGTGGTGAAGCGCGCGGCGGACTCGCCCGGCGGCGGAGCGGATCCGCAGTCGGTGCGCGAACTGCTCCGCGCTCCCCGCGTGCGGCTGCTGGCGGTCACCTGGGTGCCGACGAATTCAGGACTCATTCAGCCCGTCGAAGCGCTGGGCGCCATCGCGGACGAGGCGGGAGTGCCCTACCTGGTGGATGCCTGCCAGGCCGTAGGCGAGATTCCCGTGGATGTGGCCCGCCTCCGGTGCGATTTCCTGTCCGCCACCGCGCGCAAATTCCTGCGCGGACCGCGCGGGCTGGGGTTTCTCGCTGTTTCGGACCGCGCACTCGCGCGCGGTGATTTTCCACTCTATATCGATATGCGCGGGGCGAATTGGAGGACCGCCGACACTTTCGAGCCGAAACCGGATGCCAGCCGGTTTGAAAACTGGGAGTTTGCCTACAGCCACGTTCTGGGTTTGGGCGAGGCGGTGCGGTACGCACTGGTTGTGGGAGTGGAAACCGGGGGCGGACGCGCGCGGATGCTGGCCGCGCGCGTGCGCGAGAAGCTTCGCGAGCTGCCGGGAATGCGCGTACTGGATCGCGGCAAGGAATTGGCGGCGATTGTGACCGTGCAAGTGGCCGGACGCGAGCCAGAAGAATTGGTGATGCTGCTGCGGCAGCGAGGCATCAACACCTCTGCTTCGCTTCGCGCTTATGCGGTGATTGATATGGATGAAAAGAAAGCGGCGGCAGCCCTGCGGATTTCTCCGCATTACTACAATACGGAAGAGGAGATCGAGCAGGTGGTGGAGGCGCTCAGGCCGCTGGGTTCGGCGAGCGTCGCTTAGAACCAGTCACTCCGGTAAGCCACCCACCAACTCACAACACCTGCGGGGATCGTCGCCGCTACGGCCCACCAAAAGGGCAGCGCGAGATCTGCCAGCAGCCCCAGCGCCGCAAACAGCGTCCAGAATATTTTCTTTTGCATCAGGCCTCGAAGGCCTCTGCCCCGCCGCGCCCACCAAACTTCGGCTCAGTTCTTAGGGCTTTACCGCCTGTCCGGCCAGTGCCGGTGCGCTCGGAGACGGAGGCGACGCAATCGGAAGCCGGAAAATAAACCGCGAGCCTTCTCCCACCCGGCTCTCCACCCAAATCGAGCCGCGATGCTCGTCGATCAGCCCGCGGGTGATCGCCAGGCCCAGCCCGGTGCCGCCCCTCCGCCGCCCTTCCGAGAGCTGCTGGAACTTGCCGAAGATGCGGTGCAGGTCTTTCTCGGCGATGCCCACGCCCTGATCGCACACCGCGCACTGCACCCAGAGGTTATCGGAAGAAAGCTCCACCACCACTTCCGCGTTGGGGGGCGAAAACTTCACCGCATTCGACACCAGATTGGTAATCGCCTGCTCGATGCGGTCAGGGTCCGCCTCCACGATCGGCAGGGGCAGCGGCCGGTAAACGCGCAAACGCACCCCCGTTTTGTCTGCCAGGGGCTTGACCGCGCAGATGGCCCGCACTGCGATCTCGGTGACATCCAGCCGCTCGAGGTTCAGCTTGAGTTGCCCGGCTTCGATTTTGGAGAGGTCCAGGATGTCGTTTACCAGCCGGACCAGGCGGTCGCAGCTCTTCTGGGCAATCTCCAGCAGTTCCTGCATCTCCGGGCTCGTCTCGCCCGCAAACCCGGAGAGGATCAGATCCACCGAGCCTTTGATGGAAGTCATCGGGGTGCGCAGTTCGTGCGACGCCACGGCAATGAATTCCGACTTCATGCGGTCCACCGCTTTTTCGTGGCTCACATCGTGATAGGCGAACACCTTGCCCTGCCCGGCGCTTCCCCTCGCCGCCATTCCGGCGGCCAACGGAGCCGAATCCTCGCGGAAGAACCGCAGCGTTTCCCCGTCGCGCCACTCGATGTCGCGGGAGCCAAACGAGTCGGGCCAGTCGAACCGGGGCAAGGCCGCGGGGAGCGCAAAACGCGCCATAACCACCGCGAATTCCCCGGCGGAGTGGCCCACGCACTCCTCGGCCGAAACGTGCAGCATTTCCGCCAGCGTGCGATTTACAAACGACACGCGGTCGTGTGCGTCGAGCACCAGCAGGCCCGAACCCAGCGAATCGAGGATGTTCCGCTCGGCCATCATTCGTCCGCGTCGCCGTCCTTTTCGTTCTGCTTTTCGGCATCCTCCAAGAGCAGCTTCAGGATCTGATCGTGCAGCGTCATGGGGTCAAACGGTTTGGTCAGGTAGCCCAGCGCGCCCAGTTTCATGCCCCGCTCGCGATCAGCCTTCTGCACGCGCGCGGTCAGAAACACGACCGGAATCTTGCGGGTCGCCGGGTCCTGCTTGAGCCGCCGGCAGGTTTCGTACCCGTCCACGTGGGGCATCATGACGTCGAGCAGAATCACTTCCGGCGCGAATCCGCCGAGCCGATCGAAGCACTCCGCGCAGCTTTCCACAAGCACGACCTCGGAAACTCCGCGCAGCTTCAGGCTCATGCGGATAACCTTCTGGATGTCCACATCGTCTTCCACCACGAGCACGCGAGTCAACTTCACTTCCCGCTCCTTCACCGCACCGTGGCCAGAGCTTTCCCGGACAGTTCGCGAAGCCGGTCGATGTCGAGCGGCTTCTCCATGCAGAAATCCGCGCCCAGCGCCAGCGCCAGGCGCACGTCCGGCCGCACAGAAATGCAAATTACAGGGATGTGACGCGATTCCTCCGCCGCGCGCATCATTCGGAGCACCTCGAAACCGTCCAGGTCCGGCAGGTTCAGGTCCAGCGTGATCAGGTCCGGACGGTGCCTTCGCGCCAGCTCCAGAGCCTCATTGCCGCTGTGCGCCGAGATCACCTGGTGCCCCTGCGTCTCGAAGATATAGGAGAGGATCCGCGTGACGTCCTCATCGTTGTCGATCACCAGCACCAGACGCGGCGTGCCGGAAGCATCCGCCACCGCAGGCGCCCTGGGCGGCACCGGCTCCGCAATCGGGGAGATGCTCAGAGGCAATGTGAAATGGAAGGTGCTCCCGGCGGCTTCCTTGCTTTCCGCCCAGATGCGTCCGCCATGCGCCTGAACCACATGGCGGCAAATGGCCAGCCCCAGCCCCATTCCCTGGCTCTCGCGCGTCAGCGAGCCTTCCGCATGCTCGAATTTCGTGAACAGCCGCTCCAGGAATTCCGGGCTCATGCCGCAACCGGAATCCTTCACGGCTACGTGCGCCGTGTCGCCTTCCGCGCGGGCGGAGAGCACCACCTCGCGTCCCCGGTTCGAATATTTGATGGCGTTGGAGAGCAGATTGACGAGCACCTGCTCCACGCGCCGGGAATCTCCCAGCACATTGGGCAGCGAAGCGGGAATCTGCACCTTCACTTCGACACCGGCCTCCTGCGCCGGGGCGGCCACGGCCCGCACCGCGCGCTCCGCACACGCCCCGAGCGGCATCGGCACCGGCCGGATGAGGGCCTGCCCGCGCTCGAGCAGCATCATGTCCAGAATCTGATTGATGATGCGCACCAGGCGGTCTGTGTTGGTTCGCGCGATGTCCAGCAGCTCGCGCGCGTCTGCGGAAAACGTTCCGGCCGCGCCGCCCAACACCAGACCCAGCGAACCCTTGATCGAGGTAAGGGGAGTCCGCAGCTCGTGAGAAATTGTGGACAGGAACTCCGTCTTCATGCGCTCGATTTCGCGCTCGCGCCCCAGGTCCAGCGAGGTCGCGATCCGCCCAATCACGTGCCCGTCGGCACCGTGCACCGGAACGGAGTAGAGCCGGATGGCCTGGTGCCCGGGGTCGTCCAGCTCCAGGGTCACTTCGTCCACCAGGCTCGGAGCGCGGCGCAGTTCGAGCACCTTTTTTTCCACCAGGTCAGGACGCAGCAGGCGGTGCCGCACCTGCTCGATCAGCACGGCCAGGTCGCACCCCTGCAACTGCTCCACCGGGATGCCGAAGATTTCGCTTACGCGCCGGTTGGCCATCAGCACCTTGTTTTCGCTGTCCAGCACGATCACGCCGTCGCCGATGGCCGAAAGCACCGTGTCGAGCCGCTCCCGCTCTTGATCGAGTTCTTGAGACAGCTTCATCAATTCGCTTTCGCGATGTCCCGCCCAGGCACGCAGCTTCTCGTCGCGCGAGCGCAGCGTGTCCACCGTCTCGTTGAAGCCGCGGACCGTTTCCGCCAATTCGTCGTTGCCTGCGGCGAGCAGCCGGGGATATCCGCCGCCCCGCACCTCTTCCATTCCTTTCAGGATGCGCCGCAGCCGCGGCAATACCATCGCGGCCTGAATCAAACTTGCGGCGATTACCATTCCGGAGATCAACAGGGCGAAAATCCAGATGAGCCTTTGCAGGTCCGCGGCGCGAGCAGAAGCCTCGTTCCACTGCCGGACCAGCACCGCCGCCAGCAGAAAAATCCCGGCAATTACGCCGCCAGATACGGCCAGAAAACGCGTGGTGAGTCCCGGGCGGCGCATCAGTGTTTGTGGGGAGCGCAAATCCTCGGCCGGGGCGGAAGGGAGGCCGTCCGGCACGACTTAGAATTATAGAAAGGCACAAAAACAGCCAGCAAGCAGATTGTCCCCTGATGCCGACAATCGAGCACTCGGAGCATATCAGTACTCCAATGGGTTTGGCCTAGTACTTCGGTAACAGCGCAGAGTACCAGGAAGTGAAACTTTAGATGGATTGTTCCCACATCGGGAAAGGCCTACTTTGGCATGGTCAGGCCGCTTCCCGCCCGGGCCGACAGAGGGAGGACGTCAGCATGCAGACGAACCAAGCTCCCCGGCCCCAGGCCACCCCACCGCCTGGGGCAGTCAATGCAGAGGGTAAGAGTCCATCCTGCTGCCGCCAGGAAATGCAGATCCTGCTCAGGCGCGCAGTGCTGCATAGCGACGGCAAGGTGGACTTCCAAATCGCGTGGGGATGCAGTCACTGCGGTCGCCGTATTTTGTAGAAGTTCCCCGCTCCTTCGAATTCCTGGCCGCCACAACGGGCCGCCCAGCCCGCCCAGCCCCCTAGCGAATATCGAGGTCGAACGGCATCCGCAGTTCCGTGGTGGCCGACAGCCTCGCCGCCAGCCCCTGCAGATGCGTCAATATCTTCGTGCCGGACGTCTTCTCATCACCCGCAAGCAGATTTTCGAAGAAGGTCTTCTCCCGCGGGTAATAAACCAACCGAACCTTCTCTCCGGCCGGTATCCCGCTCATCTCCCGGGCCATGGCGATCGCCCGGGTCAGGCCGCCCACTTCATCCACCAAGCCAATCTCCTTGGCCTGGACGCCCGTCCAAACCCGCCCGCGCCCGATTTCGTTCACGCGATCGACCGTCATATGCCTGCCATCGGCCACGCCCTTGCAAAAATCCTTGTAAAGGCTCTGCATCATGTTCTGGATTTTTTCACGCTGGGCGGGCGTGAAATTCTGCTGCTCGGAGAAAATGGTCGCGTTCTCGCTGGTCTGCAGTTGATCGGTGGAAAGCCCGATCATTTCGTACAATCCGGAAATGTTCAGCTTTCCCAGCACCACGCCGATGGAACCTGTCAGCGTCCCACCGTCGGCCACGATTTTCCTGGCCGACATGGCAATCCAGTAGCCGCCCGAAGCTGCCACGTCGGACATGGACACCACCACCGGCTTTTGCTTCGCCGCCAGTTGCACTTCGTGTCCGATGATGTCGCTGGCCACTGCCGAGCCGCCGGGTGAATCCACGCGGAACACGATGGCCTTGATGGAGTCGTCTTCGCGGGCCCGTCGCAGGTCGGCAGAAACGCTGTCGGAGCCCATGATGAAGCCGCTATTCGGCGTCCATTGCGACTCGCCCACCAGGATTTCTCCGCTGGCGGTGATTACCGCGATCTTGGAGTTGCCTTCATTGCGCATCTGTTTCACGTAGCGGTCCAGGCCCACCGGCTGCCAGCGGTCCGTGCGCTCGCGGAAGTATTTCTGCACCTCGTCGTAATAGCCGAGTCTGTCCACCAGCTTGGCGTCCAGCGCTTCCTGGGCGGTCAGCGGGCCCTGCGCAAGCAGGGCTTGCGTCTTGGCGCGTTCCAGCTTGCGCTCCGCCGCGATCCCGTCGACATACTGGTCGTAGGTGCTGCGCAAGAGCGATTCGGCCATCTCGCGGTGCGCCGGCGTGTACTTCTTTTCCATGTATTGGTTTGCCGCGGTCTTGTATTCCGCTATGTGCAAGAAATCCGGCACGATTTTCAGCTTGTCGAATGTTCCGCGGTAGAACAGGGATTGGGTCATCAGCCCGGTGATGGTCAGCGGGGCCGTAGGAACAAGCCATAGCTGCTGGCACCCCGTGGCCACGTAGTAGTCGCGGTTGAGATTTAGGTCGCCGCCGAGCAGGCAAATGCTGGGCTTCCCGCTCGAGTGGAAATCGAGCAGACGCTGCCGGATCTCCTGCAATTTCGCCCAGCGCGCTTCCGGGTTGTTCACCTTCACCACCACTCCGGCGACGTGCGAATCCGTCTTCGCCGCGTCCAGCGCGTCCAGCACCTGATGCATCACCACGATGTCGCCGCCGAACAGCGAGCCGAGAAAACCCGTGGGCTTTTGCTCTTCAATCGGCCCGCTGAGATCGATCACCAGCACGGACCCGGACGGCACCCGTCCCGTGCGCGCCAGGTAAATGGTCACGCCCAGCACCACCACCACTGCGGTCCAAATCCAGAATTTACGGCCACGGCTCATGGTTCTCTTCCTCCATCGGAAATTGCCCCAAATTTCACCCCATCATGCGGTCCGGCCGTTTGCCGCTCTTCGGCTCAGAGGGCCCGCCCCCTCGACTTGGGATCCGAGCCTCTTAGGAATACGCGCAAAAACGGAGGGCTGTTTCCATTCTTTGCTTGGTCAGGAGACTGGGACAGCGGCCTCCCGCAGGAACCGAGCCGCTTCCTCCGGCGGAGTGGGGTTGAGGTAGAAATCCGTGCCCCACTCGAAGCCCGCGACTTTCGTCAGCCGGGGCATCATCTCAATGTGCCAGTGGTAATGCTCGTTGGCTTCCTCGCCCACGGGCGAGGTGTGAATCACGTAGTTGTAAGCCGGCCGCTCCAGCACCGCGTCCATCCGCCGCAGGACGTCGCGGAGCATCGCGGCACAGCTTTTGTACAGCCCCTGCTGCGCATCTTCAAACGCCGAGCCGTGCCGCTTGGGCAGCAGCCAGGTCTCGAACGGAAAGCGGGGTGCGTAGGGCGAAAAGCTGATGCAGTCCTCGTTTTCCGCGATCACCCGCAGTCCCGACTCGCGCTCCTGCCTCAGAATGTCGCAGAAGATGCAGCGCTCCTTTTCGCCGTAATATTTCTTGGAGTTGTCCACTTCTTCGCGCACGCGCTTCGGCACGATGGGCAGCGCGATGAGCTGCGAATGCGTGTGTTCGATGGTCGCCCCCGCCGCCTCACCATGGTTCTTGAAGATCAGGATGTAGCGGAACCGCCGGTCGCGCTTCAAGTCGAGGATGCGGTCGCGGTAAGCCCACAGCACTTCCTCCACGCCATGTTCGTCCATCGTCGCCAGGGAGCCCTGGTGGTTGGGCGTCTCGACGATCACTTCGTGCGCGCCGATTCCGTTCATCTTGTCGAAAATTCCCTCGCCCTGCCGGTCGAGCGTGCCTTCGATCCCCAGCGCCGGAAACTTGTTGGGCACCACTCGCACGCTCCATCCCGCCGTGTTCGGCGCGCCGCCGTTGCGACCGTAGGCCAGCACCTCGGGCGGCGTCTTTCCCTCGCCGCCGGGACAAAACGGACATACCCCCACGCCGCGGATTTCCACGCTCTGGCGCAGAAAATCCGTGGGACGATGCGCGCGGTCGGTGGAAATGATCACCCACCGGCCGGTAATGATGTCCTTACGCAGCTCAGGCACACGAGCCTCGCGACGACCGCTCCGGAATCTGAATGGGAACCGCCAAAACTCCCCTGACGGCCTTAACTTACCACGCCGCGCGCCTGCGCAGAAGAAAACGGAACTTCCTGTAGTGGAATAGTTTCCACTCGTCCCGCCGCCCGCCTCGATAATCGCCCGCGCCGCAAACGCCCTCTGAGATCAGCTATACTTCACGCCCGCCGTTCACTCGCAAAAAGGAGCATCTCATGGGAACGAATGCGTCCGTGCTCGGAATGCTGACAACGCTCCTGACGGCGGGCGCGTTGACCGCAGCGGCGTTCGCCCAGCAGCAGCCCCCTCCACAGAGCAACTCCGAAGCTCACGGCGCACAATCCGCTTCCGCGAGCGCGAAAGGCGAAACTCCCCAGCAATTCCTGGCCAAACGAGCGGGAGAATGGACTCGCACCATCCGGTTTGTCGGCCAGCCCGGCGGACCGGGCGAGCCTTTTTCGGGCACCGCAAAGATTTCAGCAATCGGCGGCGGGCGGTTCCTTTTGGAGGAATACAACGATGTGGTGTTCGGCCGTCCTATCACGGGCACGCGCCTTTTCGGTTACAACTCGATCACCGGCCAGTATGAAGCCGCGTTTACCGGCACTACGTCGCCCGCCATCATCATGCTCAGGGGCACGAGCACCGACGGCGGAAAGGTCGTGGATTACTCCGGCGAATCTGCGTCCGGCGATGGATCAAAATTCACGCTGAACGTCCGCGTCCGCCAGGTGGACGACGACCACATCGTGATGAGTTTCTCGATGACCGGGGCCGATGGCAAGCCCAACACATTCCAGGAAACAAGTTACGCGCGGAAAAAATAGCTGTCCGGCCGCTAACTCTTTCTCCTCGGCCCTGACTGCCTCATCGCATCTTTGTGCAATCGCACCACCGGACGCTGGTTCGGCCGGTTTTCAATGGCCAGCAAATCAATCCGCCACGGCACGTCTTTCAATCGCCATTCGCGAAGAAAGTGCCGCGCCATCCGGGCCAGCGCTTCTTGCTTTCCAAACGTGACGTTTTCTTCCGGTGCGCTGTCTCCGGCTTTTTCCACCCGTCGCGTCTTTACTTCCACGAATGCCAGCACCTTTCCGTCGTAGCCCACCAGATCGATCTCGCCTTTCACGCCCGGCGCGCGATAGTTCTTCGCGATCAGCGTGTATCCGTGCCGCCGCAGATACCAGTAGGCATACGTCTCTCCGCGCACGCCGGTGCCTTGCCGGATTGCCTTGCGCCGCTCCGCGCCACTGGCAGCAGAGGCCGAGGCGCCGTCGTATAGACCCTTGCGCGCGGCGAACTCCACGAGTCCGAAAATCAGGCGCGAAAAAATCGGATTTGCTCCGCAGACGGGCAGCTCGAAATTGACCGCCCGCCTCCATTCCTTCTAAGATGGCGCTCCCCCGGAGGCATCAATGCGTCTTCGAACAAGTCTGGTGGCATTGGCAGTGGCGCTGGTTTCGCTCGCCACCACTTCCCCGAATACCCGCGCCATCACCGAACCCAAATCAATTACTTCGGCGGCGATGCCCGGCGCCGGCCCTGTGCCCATCGCCGATCTGTTCTACACCCGAACCACCGGCGGCGGCGCCTGGTCCCCCGACGGCAAAGAGATCGTGTTCATCTCGAATTTTACGGGCCGCTTGAATCTCTGGAAAGTCAATTCCGCCGGCGGCTGGCCCATCCAGCTCACCCAATCCGACGACCGCCAGGGTGGCGCGGTCTGGTCGCTGGACGGGAAATCTATCTTGTATGAATCCGACCGCGGAGGCGCCGAGCTCTACGACATCTACTCCATCCCCGCAGACGGCGGTCCCGCGAAGAATCTCACCCACACCGACGACATCTCGGAAACCGGTGCGCTCTTCTCCCCCGATGGAAAATCGCTGGCCATCGCGTACAAGCCCAAGGTTTCCTCCATCGTCGATATCGCCATATTCGATTGCGCCTCCGGCGCTGTCCGCAATCTGACTCAGGAGACGTCGAAAGACCGCGTCTGGACCCACCCCATCTGGAGTCCCGACGGCAAGTACCTATATGCAACTCGCGGAAACGTGCGCGAAACCGACCTGAGCATCTATCGCATCGAGGCCGCCTCCGGCAAAAAAGAGGAACTCACGCCGCACGAAGGCGAGTCGCGCTTCGCCGCCGGCGCGCTCAGCCCCGACGGCCAGCGGCTGCTGATCTCCGCCGACCGCCCCGGCGGCTATCCCAACGTTGCGCTGCTCGATATCTCCACGCGAAAGTCCGAGTGGGCGACCGACACGCAGTGGGACGCCAGTCCGAATTATTTTTCTCCCGACGGCTCGAAGTTCACCTACTTGATCAACGAGGACGGCCGCTCTGACCTCTATCTGGCCGACACCGCCACGCGCCGCGGCCAAAAGCTCAACTTCCCGCCCGGCCTCAACGTGTTTGCCGGCAATCCCTCGCCCTTTTCGCCCGACGGCCGCAGCCTGCTGCTCCGCCATCAAAGCTCCACGGAGGTCACCGAGCTTTGGGTTTACGACATTGCAGCACAACGGGCGCGGCAGCTCAGCTACTCGGCGGTCGGCAGCCTTCTCGCCGCAAGAATCCCGCCCTCACAGATTGTCCACTACAAGAGCTTCGACGGGATGGTGATCAGCGCGTTTTTGTGGGTGCCCTTCAATCTGCAGCGTGACGGCTCCAATCCCGCCATCGTTCTCCCTCACGGCGGGCCCACTGGCCAGACTGTCGATTCCTTCAGTCGTACGGTGATCGCGCTCGTCTCCCGCGGCTATATCGTGATCGCGCCGAACGTCCGCGGCTCCACGGGTTATGGCCTGGCCTTTCAAAATGCAAACGTCAAGGACCTCGGCGGCGGCGACCTCGAGGACGAGGTGGCGGGAGCGGACTTCCTGATCGCCACCGGCTACGTGGACGCGAAGAAGATCGGCATCACCGGCGGCTCCTACGGCGGTTACATGACGCTCATGGCCATCGGCAAGAAGCCCGGAGTTTGGGCAGCCGCGGTCGAGCAATACGGCATCATCAACTGGTTCACCATGCTGCAACACGAGGACGCGCTCCTTCAGGAATACGAGAAGTCCCTGCTCGGCGACCCGGAAAAAGACCGGGCTGTATATGAAAACGCTTCGCCGATCAAGTACCTCCGCGATGCAAAGGCGCCCCTGCTGGTGCTCCAGGGAGAAAACGACATTCGCGTGCCGAAGGAGGAAGCGGAGCAGGTGGTGGCCATCTACAAGGAAATCGGCAGGCCCGTGGACTCGCACTTCTACCCACAGGAAGGCCACGGGTTCGCCAAACGCGAAAACCAGATCGACGCCATCACACGCATGGTCGCCTGGTTCGACCGCTACCTGAAAGGCCAGCAGCACTAGGAAGGTACGCCGCACAGCCAGCCGGGGCGCGGCCTGGTGTCTGCTTTCGACCTCCGAAAGCAGCCGGCCTCGGATGCCGTTGCTACTCCGATGTCTTAGAACCGTCCGGCTAGGCCCTCTCGATGCTCGTGATGATGGATTCCAACGTATCGAACGCGAAATCCGTCTGCTCTTGATCCACCAGCAGCGGCGGCGATATCCGCAGCGTCGTGTCTCCGGAAGGCAGGACGATCAGCCCCCTCTGGAACGCTTGCTGCACGATTTGATTCCTCACTTCCGGGGCCTTCTCTTTCGTCGCCTTGTCGCGGACGAACTCGATCCCGATCATCAATCCGCGGCCGCGGATGTCACCCACCGTGCGGAATTTCTTGGTCCAGTCCGCTGTTCGCTTCAGGATGTAGTCGCCCATGCGCCCGGCGTTGGCCATGTACTGCGTCTCGAGCAGACGGATCGTAGCCAGCGACGCCGCACAGCACACCGGATTTCCCCCGAACGTCGAAGCGTGCGCCCCAGGCGGCCAGTCCATTACGCTCGCACGCGCGATAATCGCGCTTAGCGGCATCCCCGAAGCGATTCCCTTCGCCGTGCAGATGATATCCGGCTCGATCCCTGCATACTCCGAGGCCCAGAATTTTGCCGTGCGTCCCATGCCGCACTGCACTTCGTCCGCCACCAGCAAAATTCCGTGCTTCCGGCAAATCCTCTGCAACCCCTGCAGGAAATCCGGCGGGGCCATGATGTAGCCGCCCTCGCCCTGGATGGGCTCGATGAAAATCGCGGCTACCTCTTCCGGGTCCACGCGCCGCCGGAACAGCTCGTGCTGCAGGTAGTTCAGGCAATCCTCCGAGGCGTGCTCCGGGCGGATGCCGTACGTGCCCCGGTAGGTGTCCGGAAACGGCATATGGAACACGCCGGCGAGCAGTGTTCCAAATCCTTTGCGCTGTATCGCGCGGCTCGCCGTCAGCGACAGCGCGCCCATCGTGCGCCCGTGGAACGAGCCGTGGAACGCCACCAACATATCGCGCTTGGTGTGGAATTTCGCCAGCTTGATGGCCGCCTCCACCGCTTCCGCGCCCGAATTGCCGAAATGCACGCGCTTCGGTTCATCGCCCGGCGCGATCGACGCCAGTTTTTCCGCCAGCTCCACCATCCGCGAATAGTAGAAATCCG
Source organism: Candidatus Acidiferrales bacterium (assembly GCA_030038535.1). GTDB lineage: Bacteria > Acidobacteriota > Terriglobia > Acidiferrales > UBA7541 > JOPF136. Next base: position 139 of record JASHSV010000311.1, on the reverse strand, counting down.
TTCCCGACATGTGGATCAGCTCGGCCGCCTGCTTCTGGATCGCGGCCACCACTTCCGGATGGCAATGGCCCGTGGCGCACACCGCGATTCCAGCGGCGTAATCCAGGAAGATGTTGCCGTCCACGTCCTCGACCATCGC
>JASHSV010000310.1 GCA_030038535.1 Candidatus Acidiferrales bacterium | reverse complement strand
GAACTTCGACCGCGCCCTCGGACGCACACTCGACGTGAACCGCATCGACGTTGCCGACGCCATGCATTCCCAGCCAGTGCGCGTGCCACTGATTCCAGGAACGCCCAGCGCGGAACTGAACCGGGGAGTGAGGGACGGGAATTACTAGGCCGTTTCCCCGCTCCGCCCGTCTCTCTACTGTCGCCCGAGGTTTGAGTTCGCACGCGCATTCACGCGCAGGCTCGGCTCCTGAAACTTGGCGGCCGCAAATCGCGCGCTTTTCCGGACATCCTAACGATCCGCTACGCTGCAATCCCGTAGTGGACGTTGCGCGTCCCGCGGCCGCCTTGGTTGCCCCTGCCTGCCCCGTACCGTAGAATTGCGCAAGCGAACCATCCCCAAGGAAATCCGGCTGGCTGGGAGATGCCATGAGCGACACGACGAAGACCGCGGCGACGGTGGAAACGGCGCAGAAACGCCGCGCGTCGCAGCACGAGCGGGAGTGGGAAGAAAAAACTCTTCAGCCCACGCTGGCAAGATCTCCCGAACGCCTCGCGGAATTCACCACCATCTCCGGCCATCCCATCCGGCGCCTGTACACACAGGCGGACCTCGCCGACTGGGATGTGGAGCGAGACCTGGGGCTGCCCGGCGAACCGCCCTACACGCGCGGAATTCATGCCACGATGCATCGCGGCCGGCTGTGGACCATGCGCCAGTTCGCCGGCTTCGGCAGCGCAGCGGACACCAACAAACGCTTCCGCTACCTGCTGACTCAGGGTCAGACGGGCCTCTCCACCGCTTTCGATTTGCCCACGCTGATGGGCTACGACAGCGACCACCCCCTCTCCGAAGGCGAAGTGGGCAAATGCGGAGTGGCCATCAGCTCGCTGGCCGATATGGAAGCGCTGTTCGACCAGATTCCCCTGTCCCAGGTCACCACATCCATGACCATCAATTCGCCCGCGGCGGTGATTTGGGCGATGTACCTGGCCGTGGCGGAAAAGCAGGGGGCGGACTGGAAAAAGATTTCGGGGACGATACAAAACGACATCCTCAAGGAATACATCGCGCAGAAGGAATACATCTATCCGCCGGAACCCTCGATGCGGCTGGTGATCGACACGTTTGAGTTCGGCATGAAGCACACGCCGAAGTTCAACACCATTTCCGTCAGCGGGTATCACATTCGCGAGGCCGGCTCGACCGCCATCCAGGAACTGGCGTTCACGCTGCGCGACGGAATTGAGTACGTAGACTGGGGCCTGCGCCGCGGGCTGCCTGTGGACGAATTCGCGCCCCAGCTTTCGTTCTTCTTCAATTCGCACAGCGATTTCTTCGAGGAGATTGCCAAGTTCCGCGCCGCACGGCGTATCTGGGTGAAAACGATGAAGGAGCGCTTCGGCGCGCGCAGCCCGCGCTCCTGCGCGCTGCGGTTCCACACGCAGACAGCCGGATGCTCCCTCACCGCCCAGCAACCCTACAACAACGTCGTGCGCACCGCGCTCCAGGCGCTGGCCGCTGTGTTGGGTGGCACACAATCGCTGCATACGAATTCGCTCGACGAGGCCTGGGCGCTGCCCACCGAGTTCGCCGCTACGCTCGCGTTGCGCACCCAGCAGATTCTGGCTCATGAGAGCGGCGTCGCAAACACCGTGGATCCGCTCGGCGGGTCGTATTTTGTTGAAACGCTCACCAACGAAGTCGAGGCGGGCGCCTGGGAGTACATCCACCGCATTGACGCGCTCGGCGGCATGGTGCACGCCATCGAAAACTCGTATCCGCAGCGGGAAATCGCGGAAGCCTCGTACCGCTACCAGATGGCCGTGGACCGGAAAGAGAAAATCGTGGTGGGCGTGAACGAATTCACGGCGGAAGAGCAGCCGCTCGAAGTGCTCCAGATCGATGAAAGCGTGGCGCAGCAGCAGGCCGCCACCTTGAAAAGGTTGCGCGACGAACGGTCCGCGGAGGAAGTTCGGCGCCGGCTGGATGCCCTGCAGAAAGCGGCAGAGGGAAAAGCGAACTTAATGCCGTTTATCTATGACGCGGTAAAGGTGTACGCCACGCTGGGGGAAATTTGTGACGCCATGCGCACTGTGTTCGGGACGTACGAGGAAACGGCGATAACGTAATAGGTCGAAATCCAGCGCACTTCGAGAGAATTTCCGCTTCAACTCTCTTCTTGACGAATTCATTCGGAATCCGCCCGCCGCAGTCCCGTGACCTGCCTGCACTTTTCGCCACGCGTGACTTGCAGTATTCTTCCCTCTCTATGCCGGAACGAAAAATCCGCGTTCTGATAGCTAAGCCCGGCCTCGACGGCCACGACCGCGGCGCCAAGGTGATTGCCCGCGCTCTGCGCGATGCCGGCATGGAGGTCATTTACACCGGCCTGCGGCAGACACCGGAGATGATCGCGGCCGCCGCCGCACAAGAAGATGTGGACGTAATCGGCCTGTCGATCCTTTCCGGCGCGCACAATACGCTCTGTCCGCGGCTGCTCGAACTGCTTCGCGAGAAACAAATGGAGGACGTTCCCGTCATCATTGGCGGGATCATTCCGGAGGCTGATATCCCCGGCTTGAAGCAGGTGGGCATCGCGGCGATATTTCTCCCGGGCACGGCGACGCAGGAAATCGTGGATTTCATTCACAAGCGCGTGGGACCCGAGGCCGGTAAATCAGCCTGAATCAGTCCAGAGCAAATTTGGCACGCGTATAGGCCACGCGAAAGCCGTGGCGCTCGCAATTCCTCTGCGAGCCGGACCCGGGAAGCGTCACTGTCATCGCCAGGTCGCAGCCGGCCCGGGCCGCGTGTTCCAGGCGCGCGGCAATCAGCGCCTGCTGTACGCCGCGGTTGCGGAACCGCTCCACTGTGCCCGCGCCGCCCAGCAGCCCCACTCCAGCATTCACCGCCACGCTGCCGCCTCCGGCAATCTCTCCACTCACATAGCCAAAATAGCAGGAGCCGATGCTCGAGTGGGTCCAGCAGCTCACTACGTCAATGAGTTCCTGGGTTATGGCCATTTGTCCAGCAAAGCAGCGGGCCACGGTATCCGCCCAAAGAGGCCCTTCGGCGGGAGTGGCGATGCGCGTGGTAATTTGCGCGTCTGACGCGCGCGCTTCCCTGCCCTGCCCGGCCGCCAACGGGCGCGCGAGCATGTTGGAAAACTCCAGCAGCTGGTAGCCGCGGGCCGCGAGCAGTTGATGGAGCGTGGGATCAGTCAGGGGGCACACCTCAATCCGGATGGCATCGCCTCGAGAATGGTAGAAGGATTCCAGCCGGTCCATCTCGGCAGGTGTGACGGGGCCGTCCATCCCCAACCCGCGGGCTTCCGAGATGGGCGAACCGACACCCGTAAACACGGCCCAGCCGCCGGCAATTTGTTCAGCGGCGGAAGGAATCTCAGGGCGGATTCTCGCCACGTTGCGCGCCGTATCCAGGCAGCAGAAAGCTTCCATGGCCTCCAGCCGGCGGGCCAGAGCTAGATCGGCAAAGTCCGTTGTGGTCATGGTTTTCGCAGGAGGGAAAAGACTCTAACACGGAGTACGATAGGGAACGCGAGGTGACTGAGGTGGCGAATCCAGTCGAGCGGCCGAAGTCGAGACGCGATGCTCCCGAATTCGAGCGCAATACAAGGCGGATGGTGGATCTTGTCTCCGAGATTAAAAACGAGGAGGAGCAGATCCGCCAGGGCGGCGGCAAAGCAGCCATCGATTCCCAGCACAAGAAGAACCGCCTGACCGCGCGGGAGCGCATCGCACGCCTCATCGATCCCCGCACGTCATTTTTTGAGCTGGGAATTTATGCCGCCTACGAAATGTACGGCGACTGGGGTGGAGCGCCCGCAGCCGGAACGGTCACGGGCCTGGCTCGAGTAGCAGGACGACTCGTCATAGTGATCGCTAATGATGCCACGGTGAAGGCGGGCGCCTTCTTTCCAATGACCGCCAAAAAGGTCATTCGTGCGCAGAATATCGCCATCGAAAACCGCATTCCCACGATCTATCTCGTGGATTCGGCGGGAGTCTTCCTTCCCCTGCAGGAGGACGTGTTCCCCGATACGGACGACTTCGGCCGCGTCTTCCGCAACAATGCTGTGATGAGCGCGATGGGCATTCCCCAAATCACGGCCATTATGGGCATGTGCGTGGCCGGCGGCGCATATCTCCCTGTGATGTGCGATCACATTCTCATGACGGAGGGGAGCGGCCTGTTTCTTGCCGGGCCGGCGCTCGTTCAAGCTGCCATCGGGCAGAAAGTTTCGGCGGAAGATCTGGGCGGAGCGAAAATGCACGCCCAGATTAGCGGCACCGTGGATTTTCGCGAGGCGGACGACGATGCATGCCTCCGCCGAATTCGCTCCCTCGTGGATAAAATGGGCCATCGCCCGAGTGCGCCCTTCGACCGGATTGCAGCCGAACCTTCCGCACAATCACCGGACGAGATTTACGGAATCTTTTCGTCCGACCCTGCGAAATCCTACGACACGCATGAGATTCTCTCGCGCGTTCTGGATGGCGGACGCCTGGAGGAATACCGGGCCGAGTACGGACAGACTCTGCTCTGCGGCTACGGCCGGATTGGCGGCTACGCGGTGGGAATCGTGGCCAATCAGCGCAAACACGTGCAAACGCGCGCGCCGCATACGGGCGAGCAGCGCATGGAATTCGGCAGCGTGATTTACACGGAATCAGCCGAGAAAGCGGCTCGCTTCATCCTCGACTGCAACCAGAATCTGGTGCCGCTTGTCTTCTTCCACGACGTGAACGGCTTCATGGTCGGGAAAGAGGCGGAGTGGAGCGGTATCATCCGCGCCGGAGCGAAGATGGTGAATGCCGTGGCCAATAGCGTGGTCCCCAAAATTGCCGTGATTTGTGGAGGCAGCTTTGGAGCCGGGCATTACGCCATGTGCGGGAAAGCCTACGACCCCCGTTTCCTGTTTGCGTGGCCCACCGCGCGCTATGCGGTAATGAGCGGCGATTCCGCAGCGGGCACACTCGTGGAAATCAAACTCAAACAGATGGAGCGCGAGGGGAAAAAGCTGAGTGAGGAGGAAAAGCGGCAATTATTTGAATCGGTGCGTGCCACCTATGAGCACCAAACCGACCCGCGTTACGCGGCAGCGCGTCTGTGGGTGGATGCCATCATTGACCCCGCGCAGACCCGTGATGCGTTGATCTGGGCACTCGAGGCCGCCTCGCTCAACCCGGACGTCCCCGAGTTTCGAACTGGCGTGCTTCAGACTTGAAGGTTTCAAATGGGGAAAGAGGTGAAATGGAGAGCGTCAAACTCATTGAATGTCCGCGCGACGCCTGGCAGGGTTTGCCAAACCTGATCCCGGGGGAGACGAAGACCGCTTACCACCTCGCGCTGATTGAGGCCGGATTTCGCCACATCGATGCCGTCAGCTTCGTTTCTCCAAAGCACGTGCCGCAAATGGCGGACAGCGAGGAAGTGATGCGCGGGCTCGCCGCTGCCACCGGACAAATGGCCGGCACGCCGGAAATCATCGGCATCGTGGTGAACGAAAAAGGCCTCGAGCGGGCACTCGCCGCTCCGGGCGTGACTACCTTCGGATATCCGTACTCGATTTCTGCCTACTTTCGGCGCGCCAATGCGAACATGTCGCGCGAGGAGTCGCGCGCGCTCGTCGGGCGGTTGCGGGTGGCCACGGAGGAGGCCCGGCGAAACTTGGTCGTGTACATTTCGATGGCATTCGGGAACCCGTACGAAGAGCCCTGGAGCGCCGAAATTGTGGCACACACCCTCAAGTGGCTTAAGAAAGCGGGCGTGCGCTGCGTTTCTTTGGCGGATACGGTAGGCACGGCCTCGCCCGTGGAGGTAGGCGAGCTGTACGCTGCCGTCAAGGAAGAGGCCGAGGGAATCGAGCTCGGCGTTCACTTGCATAGCCGGCGCGAAGGAGCGGCCGAGAAAATTCTGGCCGCCTATGAAGCCGGTTGCCGCCGGTTTGACAGCGCGCTGGGAGGTCTCGGTGGCTGTCCATTCGCGGGAGATGAGTTGGTTGGCAATATTCCGACCGAAATCGTCGTGGAGACGCTTGCCGCGCGCGGACTCGATACCGGGCTGGACGCCCGGCGGCTGGATGACGCTCTGGAGATGAGCAATCGGATTCGGGCGATGTACGGCCAGCCCGCGAGTACCGCGGTGCAATAGCGCAGGGCCACAAGAGACACGGTCTTCAGGAAAAACTGGGAATGGGATACGAAACACTGAAACTCGAAGTTGACGGCCCCATTGCGCTCCTCACTCTCAGCCGGCCGGAAAAGCGAAACGCCATCTCCCCGCAAATGATTGACGATCTACTTGTGGCACTCGCTGCTCTCGAGTCGAGCCCTGCTCGGATTGGCATTCTGACGGGGGCCGGCAAAGCCTACTGCGCGGGCATGGACCTCGAGGTGCTTCGAAACATCTCCTCGCAGTCGCCGGCGCAGAATCTGGAAGATTCGCGGCGCATGGCGCAACTGTTCCGTCGCATGTGGGCCTTCCCAAAGGTCCTCATTGCCGCCGTCAACGGACCCGCGCTAGCCGGCGGCTGCGCCCTGGCGACATTGCCCGATTTCACTCTTGCGGCCCCGGAAGCCACGTTCGGCTACACGGAGGTGCGCATCGGCTTTGTGCCCGCGATCGTTTCCGTTTTCTTGCGCCGGCGCATCGGAGAAGCGGCCGCTCGCGACTTGATCCTCACAGGCCGTGTTTTTCCGGCGGAAGAAGCGCAGCGTCTGGGACTCGTCAAGGAGGTTGTCGCCGCCGATTCCCTTCTCGACCGCGCGCGCGCTTTGGCTGGAACGCTTCTGGCCAACAGCCCGGCCAGTTTGCTGGCTTCGAAAAAGCTGCTCCTTGAATCGGAGGAGCCGGCGATTGACCGCGAAATCAGCCTGGCCATCGAAGCGAACGCCGCCGTCCGTGCCACGACTGATTTTCAGGAGGGCGTCTCGTCCTTCCTGGAAAAGCGCAGACCGCGCTGGCAGCGAGAATGAGGCGGAGGGCCGTGGCGTGTTGAATTCAGCGAGGCAGGACTCTACACTTCCCAGCGCGATGCCACACTTCTCTGAAACCACATTGCGCGTCCGCTACGCGGAAACGGACCAGATGGGAGTGGCTTATTACGGAAACTATTTCACCTGGTTCGAGGTCGGACGCGCTGAGTTGATGCGTGAACTCGGCTTCGACTACCGTACCCTCGAACGGGAAGAGGGATGCTACATCGTTGTGGCCGAAGCAAGCTGCCGGTACAAGGGCGCGGCGCGCTATGACGACCTCCTGCGCATCCGGACCGAGCTGAAAGTAATGCGCGGCCCGGTCCTGCGCTTTGCCTACAGCGTGCTGCGCGACGCGGATGGCGCGCTCCTGGCCGAGGGCGAAACGGCCCACCTGGTGTCCGATCACGAAATGAACGTGCGTTCCCTTCCCCAGAAATACGTGCAGGCCCTCGAGAGCGTGATGACGCGCGGAGCAGAGAAATGAGCGGCTCGCCACAGTCCAGAGCTGAGGCGTTTCAGGATCGCGTTCGCCGCGACTGGGACGACCCCGAAACCATTGCGGCATGGCGGAAATGGAGCCGTTCGAACTCGGAGACTTTGGCCGGCGTTACGCGCGCGCTGGTCGCGGCCGCGGAGCCGTCTCCGGGACAAGCCGTCCTGGATCTGGCCAGCGGCAGCGGCCAGCCAGCGCTATCCCTGGCGGCAGCGGTCGCCCCGCAGGGCCACGTCACCGCAACCGACATGAGCGCCGGCATGCTGTCCATCGTGGAAGAAAACGCCCTGCGGGCTGGTCTAAAGAACATCCGATTCCGGCAGGCCACGGCAGAGTCGCTTCCCTTCCCCGATCGTGTCTTCGACCGGGTGACCTGCCGCTTCGGCGCCATGTTTTTCGCCGATCCTGTCGGCACAATGCGCGAATGCCGCCGCGTTCTCTTGCCGGGGGGCCGCGCCGCCTTCGCCGTCTGGGGCCATCCGCAACAGCCATTTTTTGCCATCACTGCCGGCGTGCTCCGCAAGTACGTTTCCATCCCCGAGCCCGAACCTGATGCTCCTCATATCTTCCGCTTCGCTGCTCCGGGTACGCTCTCCGATGTAATGAAGGAAGCGGGCTTTCGTCCCGTGCACGAAGAAGCCTTGCGCATTGACTGCGAGCGCTTGGGTCCGCCTGAGGATTTTTGGCAGGAGTTTCGGGAAGTTGCCGCGCCCTTCCGGCCTCTGATCGCCGGACTCGCACCTGAGAAGCGGGTAGAGCTCGATGCCGAAGTCATCGCTGCCATGCGGAAGTATCAGGCCGGCGACCGTCTGCGGTTCCATGTCGAAGTCAACGTGGCCTCGGGAACGGCGTACTAAGCATGAGTTTGCTGCAACTCACCGGAAATGACCTCACCTTTGCCGGCCTCTACGATGTCGTATTCTATGGCCGAGAAGCGACGCTGGCTCCCGCGGCGCGGGCACGCGTTGAGGCTTCCCGCGCGGTGGTGGAACGTCTGCTCGCTACCGGCGCGGCGGCCTACGGAATCAATACCGGCTTTGGCGACCTGGTAAGCGTGCGCATTGCCCCGGAGGAAGTGCGTCAACTCCAGATGAATCTGGTCCGAAGCCACGCCTGCGGCGTGGGGAACCTGCTGACAGAACAGGAGACGCGCGCGATCCTGCTGCTCCGCGCCAATGCCCTGGCAAAAGGCTTGAGTGGCGTCCGGCCCGTGGTCATCGAAACGCTGTGTGCCATGTTGGCCCGCGGCGTTCACCCGGTAATCCCCTCACAAGGTTCCGTGGGCGCCTCGGGCGATCTTGCGCCTCTGGCGCACCTGGCGCTCGTCGTCATGGGCGAGGGTGATGCCGTCTATCGCGGCGAGCGCATCGCGGGCGGAGAGGCCATGCGCCACGCCGGTATCCCGCTATTGGCGTTGGAGGCGAAAGAGGGTCTGGCGCTGCTCAACGGCACTCAGGCCATGCTGGCCCTCGCCGCGCTGGCTCTTCGCGAGGCCTGGCTGCTGGCCGATACCGCAGATGCAGCCGCCGCACTTTCGCTCGACGCCCTGCGTGGCAGCCCGGCGGCCTTCGATGAACGCATCCAGCGCGCCCGGCCGTTCCCCGGGCAAACGGTGGTCGCGGAACGACTGCGGCGCCTCAACGCCGGGAGCGAGATTCGGGAGTCGCATCGCTCTGCAACGCGCGACCCGCGCGTCCAGGACGCGTATAGCCTTCGCTGCACTCCGCAGGTCCACGGCGCGGCTCGCGATGTAGTGGAAGACGTCGCCGCCACTCTTGAAGTCGAGCTGAACAGCGCCACGGATAATCCTCTGGTGTTTCCCGCGGACGGAACCGCCGCCGAAGCAATTTTGAGCGGTGGAAATTTTCACGGCCAGCCCCTCGCCCTCGCCGCCGACCAGATGGCGCTCGCCATTGCTACCCTCGCGGGAATCTCCGAGCGCCGTATCGAGCACATGACGAATCCTCACACCAGCCTTCTTCCTGCCTTCCTGGTCGCCAATCCAGGCCTGAACTCGGGATTCATGATGCTGCAAGTCACAGCGGCGGCCCTGGCCGGCGAAACGAAGGTGCTGGCCGCGCCTCATTCCGTCGATTCCATTCCCACCTCGGCCAATCAGGAAGACTACGTCTCCATGGGAATGGGCGCCGCGCGCCGTTTGCGGCCCATGCTGGACAATCTTCGGAACATCCTCGCCATCGAGTTGCTGTGCGCCTGCCAGGGGATTGATCTGCTGGCTCCACTTCAAACCGGGGCCATTGCCCGGCGCATGCACGCCGCAGTGCGCGGCGTCTCCCCGCATGTGGACCGGGATCGCAGTATGGCTCCGGATATCGCTGCCGTGGCGCAGGTAATTGCGGAAGGAACGATTGCGAAGGAGGTCCTGCGCACCTGACAGAACGGAACGCGGACAACTGGCCCATTATGCCGCGCCAGGAAATTCATCTAACCGGCCAGCGTGCGCACGAAGAAAGCGGCAAATCGCCCGCCCACAATCCAGGCAAACGGGATCAGCGCGAGCGAGTAGTGGCCGCAGGGGAGCAGCAATCGTTCCACATCGATATCGTCCCGCTTCAGCGCCTCGAAGAGTTCCTCGGAATATTCCGGCCAGAAGGTCGGATCGTATTTTCCGCTGACCATCAGCGCGCGCTGAGTCCCTGCCTTGATCCGGTGCACGTACGGAAACGGACTTATGGGCGCCCAGAAGCGGATTAGCTCCTCTCGCGACACCTTGGCCTGCAGCGGTTCCCACACCTGCATCGTCGTCAGTCCCGTGCTCACCACGGCGCCAAAGTACGTGGATACGTGCAGGAACACCCCGGCCCGCACCGCGGAATCGTGTGCCAGCGTGATGAATCCGATCGACGATCCGATGCTGGTGCCAAGTATCCCCAGCCGGCTGAAGCCCTGCTGTTCGAACCATCGCAGGCAGGCGCGCGCATCGGCCACAGCCTGGCGATTGGCCTGGATGGTCAGCCCGATGTTCGGTCCTACCAGTTTGTACGCGCGTTCCTGCCCCTCTACTCTCCGGCTGTCGTGGTAAGGAAGCGTCAGGCGCAGCGCGGTAATGCCCAGCCTGTTCAACCACTGGCAGATGCCCACGTGCTCGTGCGGTTTTGCATTCCATTGCGCCATCACCAGAACCGCCGGACCTGCCTTTGCTGCCGGGAAAAATCGCGCGTGGACGCGGTTGTTTTCAGACCAGGGCGACGTGACCGCGCTGGTAAACGTGAGTTCATCGCCGTTCAGTTGATAATCGCGGGCTGGGCTCCCGGGAAACCACTCCTCGCTCCCGGCGATCGTGCGCTCCGCGAAGTCGAACAGCCAGCCGCGGGGATCGCGCTCGTCGGCGCGCCCGCCGATATGCTCCAGTCCCCACGCAAACGGCATCACCGCGCGCTGGTCGCGCGCGTAATGGCGGTGTTCGAAGCGGCGAATATACTGTTCGAGCCAGCTCATGGGGCAAAACACGCGAGTCTAGAAACCTTCGCACGAGGTGTCAATTTCCGGCCAGAGAACGGTATCTTCCGCTGGCTGGACTGTTCCACAGCGGAGTTGAACGTCGGCGGCTTCGCAGTTCCCCACCCCCCAGTCCCCGCAAGACGCTATGAGACCAACACCCTAGCCCGGCGTTGCTCTCCGTCTCGGCGGGTGGTGACTCTTAACTTTAGACCTTCAACTTTCGGCTTTCGACCTCGCGCCTCTCATGTAACAGTCCAATCATGCCTGAGGTCTTCGTTACGTTTGCCTTCTTGCTCGGCCTTGTGGTGGGCAGCTTCCTGAACGTTTGCATCCTGCGGATTCCCACAGGCGAATCAATCGTATTCCCCGCATCCCATTGCCCCAAATGCGGCAAGCCCATCGCTAGCTTCGACAATGTTCCCGTTTTGAGCTGGCTCGTGCTGCGGGGGAAATGCCGCCATTGTCGCGCGCCGATATCACCCATGTATCCTGTCGTGGAACTACTAAACGGACTGCTGTTTGCCGCCTGCGCTGCCGTATTCGGGCCAACCTTGGATGCCGGAAAATGGGCCGTGCTTTCCGCAATACTATTGGTGCTTGCCGTCACCGATCTGCGCTTTCGAATCCTGCCAGACAAGGTGAATCTGACAGGCGCCATTCTCGGGCTGGCCTGGAGCGGACTTGTCCCCATCCGGGACGGGACTTCACTGTGGCTTTCTCATCTCCTCTTCGCCTACCCTCCTCCCGGGCCAGCTCTTTCGGTAGCTGATTCGCTGATCGGGGCGGGCACCGGCGCGGGACTTTTGTGGATTTTCATGGAAGGATACTTTCGCCTGCGTAGACGTGAAGGTATGGGCCTCGGCGATGTAAAAATGATGGGTATGGTGGGATCATTCCTCGGGCCCAAGGCCGCTCTATTGACCATCGTCATGGGGGCCCTGCTCGGCAGCGTCCTCGGCGGATTCCAAATTCTCGCCCTCTATTTCTCGGGATGGAAGGATGCGGTCGCCGAGCGCGCGCATCGAAGAAAGCTGGGCTCCGTCCGCGAGCTTCGCTGCGAGCTGGCCCAGCGTTACCAGTTGCCGTTCGGATTGTTTCTGGCCGCCGGCGGACTGCTGGCGATATTTTATGGGCCGCCGTTTCTGGCCTGGTATTTCAGCCGTCTTGCCTAGCGTACGGCTTAGCCATGTGGGAGCTCTTATCGAACTACAACGCGCTGGAACTGGTGCTCGCGATCCAGATGCGTCTTCCCCCACGGGCACCTCGTCCTCAGCCGCAGCCCTTCTGGCTGTCGGCAGGATTCTTTTTCACACTGGCTTTGTTTTTCGCATTCCTGCTCGCGCTTTGGGTCCTGTTTCAGGCCGCGCGCAAAAAGGGGGCAGGCGGACTTGGATCAATGGACGACGCGCCGCGCCCCGCCTCCGCCAGCGACATGGCTTTTGCTTCCGCGTCCGTGCAGGCGGTCATCCAGCGTCTGCGCGCCCAGGAACAGGAACTCCAAAAGCTCCATCGCGAGGCAAAAGAACGCGCGGCGCAAACGGAGCGGCTCACGGAAGCGGTCACACGTCAGATGCCTACCGGTCTCCTCCTGGTAAATGCAACGGGCATGATCAACCTCACCAATCCGGCGGCGGAACAGACCCTCGGCGTCGGCGCCTTGCAATACCGCCGCTACTCCGATGTCCTCGGCCCCGAATCCCCATTTACAAAACTGCTGGAGACATGCCTCCGCGAAAGTCGGACCTACCAGCGTGAGGAGGTGGAGCATCGCACCACCTCCGGAGAAGTTCGCCATCTGGGCCTCACCATATCCCCCGTGACGCGCGACTCGCAGAAAGTTGCCGGCGCCTTGTGCCTGCTCACCGACCTCACCGAGCTCACCGGATTGCAGCGTGCCATGCGGCTCAAAGAAAGCCTGGCCACGCTGGGCGAAATGTCCGCAGGCATCGCGCACGAATTCAAGAATTCGCTGGCCACGATTTCCGCCTATGCACAGCTCGTCCAGCAGGAGGCTCCCGCCGGCGAACTGGCGGAGAACGCCGGAAAAATCCTCCAGGAGGCCCGCACCCTCACGCACGTCGTCACCGAGTTCCTTCGCTTTGCCCGGCCGCTCGAGGTTTCCCGCGGCAGCGTCGCACTGGGGGCGCTTGTCGACCGCGTCGTAACGGAGGCCGGGGAATCCCATCCTCGCGTCGAGTGCCGCGCGCAAGGGGAATTTCCGGCGGTCACGGGAGACGAGGGCCTGCTCCGCCAAGCCCTGCTCAACCTGGTGCGCAATGCGGCGGAAGCTGTATCGCAATTCCGGCGCGAGGGAGCGATCGCGGGACACGTAGTCATTCGTGGTGAAAAAACGGAAGTCGCCGGCCGCGCTTTGGTCCACATCATCGTCGCCGACGATGGCCCCGGAATTGCCAAAGACGTGCTTCCAAAGCTCTTTCTGCCGTTCTACACCACCAAACCCGATGGCACTGGGCTGGGTCTAGCTGTCGTTCAAAAGATTGCTGTGAATCACGGCGGTGGCGCTGAGGCGCGAAATCTTCCCGGAGGCGGCGCTGAGTTTATCCTTACGGTACCCGCGGAGCCGGCCACGGGCTCCCCGGTTGATTCTCCTGAGGGACGCGCCTAGACTGTAATCAGGTGTTTGCCCCGGTCCATATCCCGAAGGCGGTGTCTATGCGCATATCATTTTTCCGCTTGGTGCTCGTTGGAGTCCTTGGCTCCGCCGCTTGGACCGTTGCGGCGTCCGCACAGGATCAGCCCACGGCGAACCAGGAGCCTTCGGTGGCCGATGCCGCCCGGAAGGCTCGTGCCGAGAAAAAGAGCGAGCCTCCCCCGAAGCAGGTCTGGACCGACGACAACATCCCAAAGACCCCTCATGAGGGTGGATCTGCGGGAAGCGCAGGAGAAGCTGCGGCGGGAGGCGACAAAACGGCTCAGAGTGCTGCCCCGGGCGGTGGGGATGACGACAAGAAGATGGCCGAACTGGAAACTCGATGGCGTCAAAGATTTGCCGACGCCCATAAGAAACTCGACGCGGACGAGCAAGAACTCGACATCATGCAGCAACAGCTCGGCCTCAAGGAAAAGCAGTACTACAGCGACCCGAATACCGCTATGCGCGAGCAATATCAGTATCCCTCCGGCCGCGGCGGTGAAATAAACGACCTGAGGAAGAAAATCGACGACAAAAAGCAGGACATCGAAAAGGACAAGCAAGCCATCTCCGACCTCGAAGACGAATTGCGCAAAGATGGCCTGCCCCCCGGATGGGCCCGGACGCCCTGAAGCCTTCGCCGGCTTTCGAGCGCTATTTCTTGGAAGGAACCTGCCACGCACTGTCCCTCCCCTTGCGCGAGACTAGCGTTACACTCCTCTGGTGACGCCGGGGACGTGATGGTCCCTTTGATCCGTTCCCGCGCTGCCGTCGATGGAACCTCTCCTTCTGGTTGAAGACAAAGCCGAACTCCGCGGCGTGCTGCGCAAAGCGCTGGAGCGCGCGGGATGGAAAGTTGAGGAGGCCGCCGACGCCTCCGTGGCCATCGAAAAAGCGCGCCACATGCGCTATCTGCTCGTGCTCTCCGACCTCAAGTTGCCCGGCGGCTCCGGCCTGGACGTGCTCCGGCAGGTGAAAGACGCGGATCCCGACATCCCCGTCATCCTGATGACCGCCTACGGCTCCGTCGAGGAAGCCGTCACGGCCATGAAAGAGGGCGCCTTCGACTTCATACAGAAGCCCGTGGACCTGGACCATCTCAAGCTGCTGGTGGCCCGCGCGGCGCGCCAGCAGGATCTGTTACGCGAAAACCTCGTCCTCCGTGAGGAATATGCCGCCCGCTACGGCTTTCCGCGGATTGTGGGCGAGCATGCCGCCATCAAAGCTGCGGGCCAGCAGGTCCAGAAAGTGGCGGCGACGGATACGACCGTCCTTCTCCTGGGCGAAAGCGGCACGGGGAAAGAACTGTTCGCGCGCGCCATCCATCACCTCTCGCGGCGGCGCGAGCAGCCGTTTATCGCCCTCAATTGCGCCGCGATTCCCGAGGGCCTGGTGGAAAACGAGCTGTTCGGCCACGAGAAGGGCGCCTACACCGGCGCCGGCGCGCGCAAAATCGGCAAGATGGAGTTGGCCCATCATGGGACCCTCTTTCTGGACGAGATCGGGGAACTGCCCCTTATGACCCAGGCCAAACTGCTTCGTGTGCTCGAAGAGCGGCGCTTCGAGCGTGTCGGGGGAACCCAGGCAGTGGATGTGGACACGCGCATCCTCTGCGCCACGAACAAGAATCTGGACGCCGCCGTCGCCGGAAAAACCTTTCGCGAGGATCTTTACTTCCGCATCGCGGCCGTGCCTTTGACCGTCCCGCCGCTTCGCGACCGCGGGGATGACGTCCTCCTGCTCGCCGCGCACTTCCTGGAGCGATACTCTCGCGAACTCTCGAAGCCGGGCTTGAAGTTCAGCGAGGCCGCACGGGATAGGATGCTCGCCTACGCCTGGCCCGGCAATATTCGTGAGCTGCAGAACGCCGTCGAACGCGCTGTGATTCTTTCCGATGACGCCGCAATCGAACCCAAGGATCTTCGCCTGCCCGCCGCGCGTCCTGAGCCCGGCGATGTGCCCGCCGCCGTGGGTGAGGAGTTTTCATGGGAGGGCACGCTCGAGGAGGTAGTTCAGCGCGCCACCACCCGCGTGGAACGCTCGAAAATCGAAGCCGTTCTGCGCACCTGCAAATGGAATAAGACGCGCGCCGCCGAGCAACTCGGCATTTCCTACAAAACGCTTCTCAACAAAATCCGCGAACTCGAAATCCCGGATTGACCGCCGCGCTGCCAACCGCGGAAACCGTGCTATCCAGGACGCCTTCCCATGTGCAGTGCGATCGAGCCGCCGGTCCAGAGTTTGTAGCCCACATCCACGAATCCCACGTCGCACATGAGCCGCGCCAATTCCTCCGGTACCAGGAACTTCTGCACCGAGGCCGGCAAATACGCATACGCCGCGCCATTCCCCGATATCGCTCCGCCCACCCTTGGCACCACAGTCCGGAAATAAAACCGGAAAAGCCCGCCGAACAGCGCGCCTCGCGGCTCTGCGCACTCCAGAATTCCCAGCTCTCCCCGGGGACGCAGCAGCCGGAAAAATTCGCGTAGTCCCGATTCATAGTTCGTCAGATTGCGAAAACCCCAGCCCATTGTGATCAGGTCGAACGTGCCGGGAGCGAAGGGCGCATTCAGCGCGTCCGCCTCCAGCCAGGCGATGCGGCCTGGGGCGGGGCGGCCCGCCGCCCGGCTTTTCTCCGCTGCTCGGGCCAGCATGGGATGCGCAAAATCGCTGCCGATGATTCTTGCCCCGGCGCTGCAGGAATGAGTCGCTCGGCGTTCGAGCGCCAGCGTCAAATCGCCCGTCCCGCAGCACACGTCCAGAACACGCGCCGCGGGAAGCCGCAGGATGTGGTCGAACGTGGCCGCCGTCCGCCCCCGCCACCACCGGTCCAGGTTCCCCGAAAGCAGATGGTTCAGAAGGTCGTAGCGCGAGGCAATGTCGCCGAACATCCGGCGCACGTATTGTCGCGCCTCCTGCTCGTTGGCCGCGCCTGCCGGCCGCGTGCCTTTTACGGGAGTCTGCGTTGCGGAAGCCATCTCTCGCGGCTGTAAGTATAAGGCCTCGGGCGCCATGGCCCGCACTTCGAGGGGCCCCGGCCGTCGCGGGCAGGTGCCCTACTTCGGCCGCCGCGCCCCACCAAGGCCGTTGAGGACCGTCTGCAGCACCCTTTCAGGCACATTTTCCGCGCATCGTACTTCGCCAATTTGTCGCGGCAAAATGAATCGCAGCCGCCCGCCGCGCGTTTTCTTATCTCCGCGCATTGCGGCAATCCATTTCGACGGTGCAATTCGCGGAACAGGTTTCAGCGGGCCCGCCGCGCGAACCAGCGCTTCAATCCGTGCCGCCTCCTCTGCGTCCAACCACTCGATCGCCTCGGCCAGCCGTGCCGCTGCAATCAGCCCCCATCCCACCGCCTCGCCGTGCAGGAACCGCCGGTACCGCGTCAGCGATTCGAGTGCGTGCCCGAACGTGTGGCCCAGGTTCAGCGCTTCCCGTGGGCCACTCTCCCGCTCGTCCTGGCTAACGATTTGTGCTTTCAAGGCGATGCATCGGGGCAGAATCCAGTCCAACGCGGAACTCTCCTGCCGCAGAATTTCGGCCAGCCGATTTTCTAGAAATTCGAATAGGTGCCGGTCGCCCAAAATTGCGTATTTCACCACTTCATCGATGCCCGAACGGAATTGCCGGGCAGGAAGCGAGCGGAGCACCGCCGGGTCCACCACCACCAGCGCGGGCTGGTAGAACGCGCCCACCAGATTTTTCCCTTCGGGCAAATTGACGCCTGTTTTCCCCCCGATGGCCGAATCCACTTGAGCGACGAGCGTAGTCGGAATGTGCACTAGCCGGACCCCACGAAGATACGTGGCCGCCGCAAAGCCCGCGACGTCTCCCACTACTCCTCCGCCAACCGCCACGATCGTGCCGCGCCTGTCCAGCCGGGCTACCGCAAGCCGGCGGCAGATTTTCTCGAGCGTCGAAATCGTTTTTGCGGCCTCGCCATCGGGAAATAACACAGTTCGTGCGCCGCGCTCTGCGCCCATCCCTCTGGCTACCACGCCGCCCCACAGTTTCCACACCCGCGGCGAAGAGAGAAATGCGATCCCAGTCGTTGCACCCAATTCGCGTAGGAGCGCGCCCCAGCGGCGAAGCACCCCGCGCTCGCATTCCACCGCGTACGGGCCTGATGGAATTTCAACGGGTATCGATGGCATTTTTGTAGGTGCTCAGCAAACCGTGTCCCATTCGTTCAGGAACTTTACCACGCCGAGCAGACCCAAAGGCCAGCTCCGGCTAGAACTCCACCGCGCCTGTGCTATTTTGGGGCGTGGAGCAGCATGAGCTCAGGGGGAGAAATCGAAGCTGATTTTGTCGTCGTGGGATGCGGCGTGGCCGGCCTCCGCGTGGCCATCGAACTCGGCTCGGCGGGTGCTCGCGTTTTGGTTCTGGCCAAATCGAGCCTCACAGACTCCGCCACCGAATGGGCCCAGGGCGGCATCGCCGCGGCCCTTTCCGACGACGACGAGGTGAGCCTCCACGTCGAGGACACCTTGCGTGCTGGCGACGGCCTGTGCGACCCAGCGGCCGTTCATGTTCTGGTCGAGGAAGGCCCCAAATACATCCTCGAGCTGATTGAATGGGGCACGCAGTTCGACCGCGCCGGTTCAAAACTCGCTTTCACGCGTGAGGCCGCCCACAGCCGTTCCCGCGTCCTTCACGCGCACGGCGATTCCACCGGCAAGGAAATTGCCCGCGCCCTTCTGGCCAAGGCGCGAACACTTTCTGGAATCCTTTTGAGGCCGCA
This sequence comes from Candidatus Acidiferrales bacterium, assembly GCA_030038535.1. Classification (GTDB taxonomy): domain Bacteria; phylum Acidobacteriota; class Terriglobia; order Acidiferrales; family UBA7541; genus JOPF136. Next base: position 24,298 of record JASHSV010000310.1, on the reverse strand, counting down.
CGCCGTAACCACCGAACTCCTCACCGCTGGCGGATGCGTCACCGGCCTCCGCTTCCTGGACGAGAACTCCAAGGAATTGATGGACGTCACTGCGCGCGCGGTCACCTTGGCCACCGGCGGCCTCGGGCAGGTCTATCCCGAGACCACGAATCCCGCCGTAGCCACTGGCGATGGTATGGCAATCGCTTACGAATCTGGAGCAGTTCTCTCCGACCTCGAATTCATTCAGTTCCATCCCACTGCGCTGGCTGTCAAAGGCGCGCCTCGCTTCTTGCTCTCGGAAGCCCTACGCGGCGAAGGCGCCGTTCTGCGCAACGCGGATCTCGAGCGATTTATGAAGAAGCACAGTGAAGCGGGCGAACTCGCCCCTCGCGACGTGGTTTCCCGCGCCATCGTTGCGGAAATGCAACGCACCCGCTCGGACTTTGTCTATCTCGACCTCACCCACCTCAAGGACGAGTACGTGCGCAAGCGTTTCCCCGGCATTTTCGCCACCTGCCAAAGCTACGGCGTGGACATCACCAGCGACCTGGTGCCAGTCCGGCCGGCCGCGCACTACGTGATGGGTGGCGTCAGGACCGATCTCGAGGGCCGCACTTCCCTTCCCGGCCTCTATGCGGCGGGCGAGACGGCGTGCACGGGCGTCCACGGCGCCAATCGTCTGGCCAGCAATTCGCTGCTGGAAGGCCTTGTATTCGGCGCACGCGCCGGCCAGGCCATCATCAAGGACTGCAAATTCTCATCCAGAAAGAAACCAAAATGGCCCGCTTCCCGCGCCGCAGTGGAGAAGCCGGGCGCCAAGAAATCCGCCGCGCCTGCCAACCCTCCAAGCGCCGAGGCGCAACAATTGCAGAAAGTCCGCGCCATCGTCTGGAAGGATGCCGGAATTATTCGCAATGGCCGCGACTTAAAGGAGGGTCTCGACGCGCTCGCGGCTCTGGAACCGGCCCAATCCGCAGAGCCCTCGCGCAGCGCACGCGAGTTGCGGCACATCTGGCAACTCGCACAATTGATCGTCCGCTCCGCGCTGGCTCGCGAGGAAAGCCGGGGCGGACACTACCGCGGTGATTTTCCCTTCCGAGATGACGAAAAGTTCCGGAAGCACTCCCTCGTCACGCGCGGCGCCACGGTGACGTTTCGCTGACCGCGATGGGGATTCCTTTCGAGCCCTGCAGGTGTAAGGTCACGCCTCGCATCCAAGTCGGGACCACCAGCGACTACTTTTTCGGCCCATTCAACTGGGATTCAATCTTCGCCAAACGGGTGATGACTTCTTCCATCTGCTGCTCCAATCGCTTCACATGATCGAGCAGGGCTTCCTGGCCGCTGCCTGCAGCTTCCGCTTTTTCCGTGCCGGATTCCTTGCCGCCGGCTTGTGCTTTGATCGCGGAGATCTGCCCCTGAACGAACCCGTTCATGCCGATGCTTAGATCGCCGCTTTTGATGAGAGCCTCCAGCGGCGGAATGGCGTCGGGATCTCCGCGGCGGCCAAGAGAGAGGATGACGGGAAACCTGACTTCCGTGTATGGCTCGGCGAGGAAGGAGATGAGAGCGTTGGTGATTTCCTTGTCGCTTTTTTCCAGACCGCCGAGTGCGAAGATCGCGGCCGAGCGCGTCTCGAGAGGCTTGCCGCGCGCGGCCCAGTCCGAAAGAATGGGAACCCCTCGTTTGTCGCCCAGTTGTCCTAATGCGCTCAGGGCCGCACTGCGCAGGGTGTCGTCCGGGCTATCGGCTTTGGCGGCAGCCGCAAGCGTATCAAATGCGTTTGCCGATTTCAGTTCGCCGAGCGCACGAAGCGCCGCGCCCCGGACCCGATAGGCCTTGTCGTTGGCGGCGATTTCGGCCAGCGTCGCGCCAAGTGTCGCGTCCTCCTTGAATTTGCCGAGTTGTTCCACGGCAATTTGCCGAAGCCAGGGCCGTTCGTCGCCCAGCGCGCCTTTCACCTGCGCCTCTGCGGCAACCTTGCCGATTTTCCCCAGCGCGCGCAGTGCTTCGGCCCGAACGCCCCAGAACGAATCGTGCTGCACCGCATCCCCCAGCGCGGCGATAGCTTCGGCGCTGTCTTTAAATTCCGCCAACGCCACGGCGGCCTCAGCCCGGTCGGGAACCGTGCCGCCGTTTTTCAGTTGATAGGCCAGCATGGGAGCGTCCCGCTTGAAAGCAGAGGATTTGAGAATGCGGTCACCCCGGTCGAACACCACCATCAGAGGAGCACTTTCCGCCGGAAACGTAAACGATTCTTCGGCCTTGCTGACTCTTATCGGAAAGATTCTTCGCCCCGCTGCGGTGGCTATCTCGACCTCCAGGGACACGTCGAAAAGTGGAACGAGGCCTTCAACCTTCTGCGTTTGCTTCACCGCCAGGATCGCCTGATGGCCGGTCTCGTCGTACTTGTAGCTCACTTCAAACCTCGGAGCCCCTGCCCGGTCAATCCATTGGTAAAAGAACTTGTCCACATTGATTGCTGTGGCCTGCTCGATGGATTTCTGGAGGTCTGCCGTCACCACATTCTGTCCCCGATTGGACTCCAGGTAGTGATGCAGACCCGCAAAGAAATTCTCGTCTCCGAGTTCCGAGCGCAGCATCTTCAGCACCCATCCCCCCTTCGTGTAAATATTTCCAGCAGTCTCCAAAAGGTCCCCGGAATCCCGCGCAACAATCGGAGACTTGTAAAGCTGCTCCTGGTGGAACCATCCGTTCTGATCCTGCCAAAAGTCATAGGCGACTTGGTCCTCTCCCAGTCGCACCTCGCGCCAGTAATGCTGGAAGTAGGTAGCGAACCCTTCGTTCAGCCAGATGTCGGCCCAGTCTTTGCACGTAACTAGATCCCCGAACCACTGGTGGGCGAGCTCATGAGATAGCAGGTCGTCTGCCCGAAAAAGACTTTCCGAAGCAAGCTTGGGGTTCACCAGACTGCGCGCCGTGAGCGTTGTCGCGCTCGTATTCTCCATTCCCCCCACCACGAAATCATCGACGAAAACCTGCGCGTACTGGGCCCATGGATATTTCACGCTCAGGCGGTCAGAGAAAGCGTCGAGCATGGCTTTCGTATCCGCGAAGGTCGGATCGATCGTGTCCTCCCTTCCCTTCGGGACCACGTAGCGGAGCGGGATGCCTCGCCATGTGTCTCGTCTTTCGACGAATTCTCCCGCCACTGCCGTAATCAGGTATGTGGAGAGCGTTTCGGTTTGCCTCCAGTCCCACGTTCTCATTCCGTCCGATTCCGTCTTCACGCCCACAAGGCTGCCGTTCGAAACGGTAATCCAGCTCGCCGGAACGGTCAGCAGCATCTCCGAGGTCGTGCGGTCGTTGGGATAGTCGTAGATCGGGATGTAAAAGTGTGTGTCTTCGGACTCGCCCTGAGTCCACACTTCGAGCTGCCGGTTTGGGTAGTACTTGTCGGGAAGAACGAAGTACAGGCCCTTCTTGGGCGTTCCCTCGTACCGCACGAGCACCTCGTGTCTTTCCCCACGCTTCGACGGTCGCGTCAGGGCCACCACGAGTAGATCCGGCGGCGTAGTGAATTTCGCCTCTTTTCCGTCCAGCGTCACGCCCTGGATTTTCAGCTCGCTGGAATCCATCTTGATTTCCGCCACGCCCTCCCGGAGCATGGCCAGTGTTTCGATTACTTCTCCGCGAACCAGCTTTTTGCTCGTGTTGAACCACAGGTGCGTTCGGACGCTTTGCAGGTCGTAGTCTCGCGTGCGCGCATTAGGCAGGTCGGCCCGGATTCCCTGTACGCCCAGCAGGGCCACCGCCAGCAGAGCTAGTCGCAAGGCGCACACCCACGGGTTACCGACACGGTTCGAGGTAAGAGTCATCGGAACGCTCCTTGAGGAATCAGTGTGCTTGGCAAACTTGCGGCAGATTATACGCATAAAGTAATCAATCCAGCGGGAAATTGCCGCCGCGCTCGCGCTCTGCAACTTTACCCTGCTCGTCTCGTTTGCTAGGCTCGATTCGATGCCGCTGCACGCCAATGCGCCTCTGAAGAACGAACGAATCGAAAGCCGTGACAATCGCTGGTTGAAGCGGTTTCGTGCCGCCCTCGAAGGCTCGTCGGCAAAGAATGCCGCTCCCTTGGGCGTCGAAGGCCCGCGGCTCGTCGGTGAAGCATTGCGCTCGGGATTGACCGCGGAAGCCGTTTTGGTTTCCGATTCCGGTGAGCGCCATCTTGCGCGGCTCGGCCAGCGCATCCCCGCCGGCCTGCGTGTCCTGCGCACCTCCGACCGGCTGTTTGCTTCTGTCGCCGGCACCGAGACTCCGCAGGGCGTCGCCGCGCTTATGGAACCCCCGCACTGGCGCCTGGCAGACCTGTTAGGCTCCGCGGCCCTCGTCGTGGTCCTCGCAGGAGTCCAGGATCCCGGAAACGTCGGCACAATCCTGCGCACGGCAGAGGCGTTTGGCGCCACCGGCCTTTTCTCTTGCGTGGGCTCGGCTCATCCATTCGGGGCCAAGGTCATTCGCGCATCTGCAGGCTCGATTTTCCGCCTTCCAGTGCTTGCCGGCTCGCGTCCGCAGGACGTTCTCGCCGAATTGAAACGCCGCGGCCTACTTCAATTTGCCGCTGTCGCTTCCGCGGGCCGTTCTCCAGTGGAATTCGACCTGACCCGCCCATGCACCTTCTGGATCGGAAGCGAGGGCTCTGGGCTGCCGGAAGACGTTGTGCGCGCCACCGATGCGTCTATCCGCATTCCGCTGCGTGTCACCGTGGATTCGCTGAATGCCGCGACGGCGGCCAGCGTGCTCCTCTATGAAGCCGCTCGTCAGCGCGGCCGGCTGGCCTAGCGCCGTGAGCCTATTCCGACAACTCGATCCCGACGAAGAACGCTCCGACTTGGTCGCGAACGGCTCACCCCTCGCCGAACGCATGCGTCCGCGCGCACTCGACGACGTGGTGGGGCAGGAGCATCTGCTCGGCCCGGGCGCTCCTCTTCGCGCGCAAATTGAGTCCGGCCGTCTGCAATCCATGATCCTTTGGGGCCCCCCGGGATGCGGCAAGACTACGCTCGGGCGTCTAATTGCTGGACGCGCCAAAGCCGAATTCGTCCCCTTCAGCGCCGTCCTTTCCGGCATCAAAGAAATCAAGGAGGTCATGACCCACGCGGCACGCGCGCGCCGCGGCGGGTCCGGAACCATCGTGTTCATTGACGAGGTACATCGCTTCAACAAAGCGCAGCAGGACGCCTTTCTCCCCTTCGTCGAACAGGGCAGCATTACCCTGATTGGCGCCACCACGGAAAATCCCTCCTTCGAAGTCATCGCTCCCCTGCTCTCTCGTGCGCGCGTTTATCACCTCAACGCGCTCACCAACGAGCAAATCGTCTTGCTGCTTCGCCGTGCACTCGCCGACGCGGATCGCGGTCTCGGCGCTCAGCCGGTCGAAATTTCCGGCGAGCTGCTCGAACGTATCGCCATCTTTTCGAGCGGCGACGCTCGCGCCGCTTACAACATCCTGGAAGCGGCCGTTGCCGGCGCCACGGCCGATGCGTCCGGGCGCCTGACTATCACCAGCGACCTGCTCAATCGCACTCTTCAGCGCAAGACCCTTCTCTACGACAAGGCCGGCGAGGAGCACTACAATCTCATTTCCGCGCTTCACAAATCCGTGCGCAATTCCGATGCCGACGCCTCCCTCTACTGGCTCGCGCGCATGATCGAATCCGGCGAGGACCCCCTCTACCTCGCCCGCCGTATGGTGCGCATGGCTAGCGAAGACGTCGGTCTGGCCGACCCGCAGGCTCTGCGCGTCGCGCTAGACGCCATGCAGGCTTTCGAGTTTCTGGGGCCCCCGGAAGGCCATCTGGCGCTGGCCGAGGCTGCCATATATCTGGCCCTCGCGCCGAAATCGAACGCTCTCTATACCGCCTACGGCGAAGTCTCGCGCGATCTCGAGCAAACCCGCGCCGAGCCTGTTCCCCTCCACCTCCGCAATGCCGTCACCTCGCTCATGAAGGCCGAAGGCTACGGCCGCGGCTATCAGTATGCCCACGACTTCCAGGACAAGGTGACGGACATGGAGTGCCTTCCCGATTCGCTTCGCGGTCGCCGGTACTATCATCCTTCCGACCAGGGGCTCGAGGCGCGCATCCGTCAGCGCATGGAAGAGATTGCGCAGTTGAAGGCAAAGACGAAAAAATGATCCCGCGCTCTCATCGGCTGCGTCCCGTCGCGCAGCGGATTCTCTTCGCGGCCTGCCTGCTCCTGTTTGCAGCCGTCGTTGCGGCTGCGCCCCTCGGCGATAAGCCGCTGTTCACCATCGACGAGGATTGCACCGCCTTCGCTTTTTCCCGCGATGGGCGTATCGCCTTCGCCGTCCACCACGTCTTCTCGCAGCACAAGTTCGATCTGGAACGCGACGACTTCTGGATTTCGGATGCTGGCCACGGCAAGCGGAAAATTCTGAATGGCGAGAAGCTGGCCCGCGGCGAAGGCGGATTCAGCTACATGGTTCGCACCATCCGCTGGTCGCCCAGCGGCAGAAAGCTGGCCGCCGAGGTCACCACGGGCGCTGCTGCCGAGCGGCATGGCGACTCGACTCTTTCCGCTCAGTCGTTCCTATTTGACGTCAACGGCCAGGAAGTCAAGATTGCCGACGGCGACAGCTTCATCCCCGACAGCCAGAACGCCACGTGGCTGGACGACGATGCCACCGTCATCTATCTCGAATCGGCCAGGCCTCGGCGGGAGTACACGATCTGGTCGGTCAAGCCCAGCGTCGGTCACGCCGAGCGGCTCTTCGAGGACACCTATTTCCTCGCAGCCGTCTGGATGGAAGGCGGCCGCCGGGCCGTTGCCGTCACTTCGCCTGAACACGGCGAAAAGCCCCGCCTCGTCCTCCTCGACCTGACGAAACAAGCAGTCACCGACCTCGCTCCGCTCGACGCCTATTCCAGTGGCCTCAGCGTCTCGCCTTCCGGCCAGAAGACTGCCTATTTCCGCGACCCCGGCACACTGGAATGGCGAATCGTGGCCGCCCCCAACACCCCTCATGACGTCCAAGCCCTGACGGGCCCTTATTATTGGACCCGCGACGAGCAGCACGTTCTTCTGAAATCGGGTGTGGAGCGAAGGAGCTCGGTCATCCAATGGCTCCGCCTCTCTGACGGCACCGCAGACGAGCTGTTTCACGGCCTTACCTTCTGGAATTTTGCTGTTTCCGACGACGGCAGGCGCATTGCCCTCTCTCCGCCCGGAAAACACATTGTGGAGGTTTACGACCTTCCGGAATTCCAGTGATTCGATCGCCCTCGAGCGCCGGGATTGGAAGGGGATCCATCTGGTGCTGCCGCCGCCCAGTCGTTCTTGTTCTTCCCCGTTTTTCTATTTTCGGTTTTCGATTTTCTCTTACTTCGGCGCGCGGAATCTCCGCGCATGTTCTTTCAAAATGCACGAATCCATCATCACTACTAGCCCGGCCTCTCGCGCCCGCGCCGCCGCAGCTTCGTCCAGAACCCCCTCTTGCATCCACACCGCTTTCGCTCCGATGCGGATGGCCGAATCCACTGCGGCTCCCGCCTTCTCCGAACGCCGGAAGATATCCACAATGTCCACCGGCTCGCGGATGTCCTCCAGCCGCGCCACGGCTTTTTCGCCCAGCACTTCCTTTGCGTTCGGATTCACTGGAATGATTCGGTAGCCCGCCGATTGCAGGTACTGCGCCACTCCGTAGCTCGCCCGCCAGCGGTTCGGGCTCAGACCCACAACCGCGATCGTGCGCGTCTTCTCTAAGAGATCTTGAACGGGATCCGCACTCTCGGCGGGACGTGTTTCGGCTTTCATCGGGACGCAGTTTCTAGAATACGCCACCCCGCGTTTTCGCGCCCTAGCCTCTCGGCTGCCCCGGGCTTACGGCCTGCGGCCGCCGTCCCTCCGCCGATGCGCGCGCCTCCCCCAGCGCCGTAAGAAACTTGTTGTTCTCCTCCGGCGTGCCCACACTCACCCGGATTGCTTCAGGAAATCCCATCCAGGCCATCGGGCGTACAATCACTCCCAGTCGCAGCATCGCGTCTGCGATTCGGTTGGCCTCCGGCCCGATGTGCACCAGGATGAAATTCGCTGCCGACGGCACGAACGCGATCCCCTGCCCCCGCAATCCCGCTTCCAGCTGCGCTAACCCGCTCCGGTTGTTTTCAACCGATCGCCTCACGTGCTCTAAATCATCCAGCGCCGCCCAGGCCGCGGCCAACGACACGCCAGAAACATTGAATGGCTGCCTTACCTTGTTCATCTGCGCGATGAGTCCGGCAGGACCCGCGGCGTACCCCACCCGCATCCCCGCCAGTCCATAAACTTTCGAAAATGTGCGCAGCACGAAAAGGTTCCGGCCCTCGCGCACCAGATCCAGCGAGCGCGAGTATCCCGGACGGTCCGCATATTCGTAATACGCTTCGTCCAGCACCACCAGCGCGCTCGCGGGAATCCGTGCGAGAAACGCCTCAAACGCATCCGCCAGGAAGATTGTCCCCGTCGGATTATTCGGGTTCGCGAGATAAATGACCTTCGTGCGTTCATCGGTAGCCCGCGCGATGCCCTCGAGGTCGAACGTAAAATCCCGCAGCGGCACAAGCTTCAGCCGCTCTCCCGTCGCGCGCACTGCCGAGTAATAGAGCGGGAACGACCCTTCCGAGTTCACTGCATTGTCCCCCGGCGTCAGCAGCGTGCGTGCGGCGAGGTCGATCAATTCGCAGGAGCCGGCCCCCAGCATCAACCGCTCCATTTCCATTCCCATCTGCTCGGAAAGCTTTTTCCTCAAATAGTAGCCCGCGCCATCCGGATACCAGTTCGAATCGCTCATCGCCCGCCGTGCCGCGGCCACCGCCATCGGCGATGGGCCCAACGGATTTTCGTTCGATGCCAGCTTTACAGCGTGGATGCCCAGTTCGCGTTCCACTTCCTCGATCGGCCGCCCCGGCTGGTACGCCTGAATTTCGCGAATCCAGGCGGGCACCTGTTCGTCGATGGGTTTTCCGGTCATCACCTCGCCTTTCCCTCCGGTGCGCGCCCGCCCTGCCTTTTTTGCCGCGCTCCTCGAATGCGCGATCCAGACCAGGGTCGCTGCCCGCGCGCATGCCCGCCCCGCCACGCCGGTCCTGCACCGGACCTCTTCTTCCGCACCGCGAATGTTCCGCGCCGAGCCGCCGCCCCCGCTCGGACTTCGCGCGGCGCGTGCACCGGCTCCGCGCGTCCCTGCGTAGCCCGTCGCAACGTGGCCACTTCCGCCGCCGAAAGTTCACGCATATGGCCGGCTGGCAGTTGTGCCAGTTCGATTCCCGCGAACTCCGCGCGCACCATTTTTTCCAGAAGGACGCCGTGCCTCTGGAGCGACTGTCGCAGCAAATCGCGTGGCGCATTTCGCAGCCTGCCCTCGTACCACGCATTCGCCCCATCGCGGTACATACGCACGCGCGCCTGCGCGTCCCGCTCGATCGCCTCTCGCACGCTCTCGTCGATTCGCCCTTTCACTTTGAATCGCCACGTCTGGGGCAACGCCCCCGCTGCACGCATCAGGTCGCTGGCCAGCTCCCCATCGCTCGTCAAAATCAGGACCCCTGCGGCGTCGAATTCCAGCCGCCCGACCGGAAACAATCGCCCCTTATGCGCCCGCACATACGGCCCCAGGCAGGGACGCCCTTCCGGATCATTCAGCGTGGAAACCACTCTCGTCGGCTTGTTGAATGCAAAGTAGCGGTCGCGCCCTGCCTCGTCCATGCGTACGACCCGCGGGCCGACCGCGATGTGGTCTCGGTCGGCATCCGCCTTTGTGCCCAGTTCGGTCACCACGTGGCCATTCACCGTCACCGCGCCCGACAAAATGAGCTGTTCGGCGCGCCGCCGCGATGCAATCCCCGCCCGCGAAATAATCTTCTGTAATCTCTCAAGCATGTGTCAGTGGCTGGTCCTGTTCGCTGTCGGCCGCGTTGCGCGCCTCATGATTGCTCATCCGTTTTTCGAATTTCGTTTCCCTATTTCCGGTCTATTCCGGTCCGACGCCATCCCCAATCCCCGTCTCTCCGGATTCTCCGCCGCCCGCCGGTTCTCCCAGCTCTTCCTCAACGATTCCATCCTCTCCCAGCGCCGCGCGAGCCAGCGCCTCGAATTCCTTCAGGCTCGGCAAATCCTCCACTCCCCCCAGCCCGAACCGCATCAGGAATTCCTTCGTCGTCCGGTAGAGAATCGGCCGCCCCAGCGCTTCTTTCCGACCCGCCGTTGTGATCATCCCGCGCTCCAGCAGCGTCTTGATCACCCCCGCGGCCTGCACCCCGCGGATTTCCTGTATTTCCGGCAGCGTCACCGGCTGCTTGTAGGCAATCACCGAAAGAGTCTCGAGCGCCGGCATCGAGAGCCGCAGCGGCGGTTGAAGACTCTTGATAAATCGCCGTACCGCATCGTGATGCTGCGGCTTGGTATAGAACTTGTAGCCCCCGGCCACCTCCCGGATTCCGATTCCGCGCTCGTCGCCCGCATAGGAATCTGCAAGCTCGCGCAACGCCCGCCGCACCGCGTCCCGTTCTCCGTGGACGGCGGAAGCAATCTGCGCCACGGTCACCGGCTCCTCGGCTGCGTACACGACGGCTTCAATCGCCGCGCGCAATTCAGGGCCGGGACCAACTGGTGCCGCCGCCACGCCGCCCTCGGGCATCGCTTCCGGCGCACCAGCAGCAGGTTCGCGGGCAAATTCTTCAGGCATACTGGCTGTCGATCTCCAATCCCGCGTCCACTCCCGCCGCCTGCGCGGCCAGCACGGCTTCAAAGTCCCGCGTCTTCCGCAAATAGATCTCGCTGAATAGCGTCTTTTGCGTCAGCACCACTGCCTGCAGCCGCACCAGCTCCAGCACGGCGATGAAGGCCACGATCATGGCATTCCGCGAAGGACAATCCTCGAAGAATCGCGCCAGCGACACACCTTCTTCTTCCGCCGACAGCCGCTTGCGCAGCAGCTCGATCATCTGCGCCACTGTAAACCGGTCGTGTTGCAACTCGATCTTTGTTTCCTGGCGCTTCCGGTCCAGGATCTGTTGGAACACCTTCACCAAGTCCACCAGCGACACCACCAGCTCACCTTCCACCGTGTCGCCTTCGTAGAGCGAAAGGTCCGGCTTCGAAAACACGTGTGATTCAATTTGCTGCCGCTCGTAGAGCATTTGCGCTGCGCTCTTGAATTTCTCGTGTTCCAGCAGTTGGTGCACCAGCTCGTGCCGGGGGTCCTGCTCTTCCGGTGGCGCGTCCGGGTCCACCGGCAGCAGCATCTTCGACTTGATGTAAATCAGCGTCGATGCCATGTACAGGAATTCACCGGACACGTTTATGTCCAGCTCTTCCATTCGGTGCAGCGCTTCGAGATATTGTCCTGTGATTCGCGCGATGGGGATGTCGTGGATATTGATTTCCTGCTTGCGGATTAAATCCAGCAGCAAATCGAGCGGCCCCTCGTAACTCTCCAGGTGAACCAGAAACGCGATCGATGGCTCGGGTGCCGCCATTCTAGTGCGCCGCCTTCGAACCCGCGGTTGCAGCGGGCGTCTTCGTCGCTTCCCCCTGCGCCGTCCCGAAAACCGCCGACCGCACGCGCGCCATTGTCTGCCCCGCTGTCTTGCGCGCCTGCGCCGCGCCCTCTGCGAGAATCTCCTGGACTCGGTCGGGCCTGGACTCGAACTCTTTCCGCCGCGCGCGCACCGGCCCGATCCACTTGATCAGGTTCTCCGCCATCGCCGCCTTGCACTCGATGCACCCGATTCCCGCGCTCCGGCAGCCCTTCGCCGCCCACACCAGCGTTTCGGCCGGCGAGAACAGCTTGTGCCAGTCGTACACAGGGCACACGTCGGGATTCCCGGGGTCCGTCCGGCGTTTCCGCGCCGGATCGGTCATCATCACTTTTGTCTTTTGCCGGATGGCTTCATCCTCTTCATCCAGCAGAATCGCATTCCCGTAGCTCTTGGACATTTTCCGGCCGTCGGTTCCGGGAATTCGCGGGGTCTGTGTGAGCATAACCGCCGGTTCGGTCAGTATGTCCGGGTTCGTGAAATACTTCGGATTGTTCCGCAGCACGTCCAGATAGCTCTCCAGCCCGCGCTCGCTGCGCGCCTCCGAAAGCAGGTTGGAAAAATCGCCCTTCACCCCGCCTTCAAAGTAGCCCTCAGGCAGCTTGGGCACGGCAATTTGTGCGGCCTCCCACTGTTGCTTCGGAGTGAGCCCTGGCTGGAGCTTGCCCCCGTTGAAATAATTAAAGCGCCGGACGATCTCGCGTGTAAGCTCCACGTGTGACACCTGGTCCTCGCCCACCGGAACCAGGTCTGCGTTGTACATCGCGATGTCCGCCGCTTGCAGCACCGGATAGCCCAGAAAACCGTACGTATGCAGGTTCTTGTCCTTGATGTTCTCGAGCTGCTCCTTGTACGTCGGCACCCGCTCGAGCCAGCCGAGCGGCGTCACCATGGAAAGCAGCAGGTGCAACTCCGCATGCTCCGGCACCTGCGACTGCACAAAAAATGTGGATTTCTGCGGATCCAGCCCCAGAGCCAGCCAGTCGATCGCCACTTCCAGCGTGTTTTGCGCCACCTGCGACGTGTCGGCGTAATCCGTCGTCAGCGCGTGCCAATCGACCACGCAGTAAAAGCATTCGTACTCGTCCTGCAATTTGATCCAGTTCTGGAGCGCCCCGAAATAGTGCCCGATGTGCAGATGCCCGGTCGGCCGCATCCCGCTCAGCACCCGCTTCCGGCGTGTCGGCGTCGCGGGCGCGGCTGGCTCGGCTTCCGCTTTGCCCGGGCTCACGCCTTCGTCTCCGCCACTTCATGTGCGCCCATGGCCGCGAGCAATTCGCGCGCAATTACCGTCCGCTGGATTTCGCTCGTCCCCTCGTAAATCGTGATCACCCGCGCGTCGCGGTACATCCGTTCCACGTCCATCTCGCGCGAGTATCCCATGCTCCCGTGCACTTGCACCGCTTTGTACGCCACCCGGTTCACCATTTCGCTCGCGTAGAGTTTCGCGCGCGACGCGTGCGGCCCCACCCGCGCTTCGAGCGGCGAGAGGCCCCGGCTCTTTCCCTCGTCCTGCTTCCATGCGGCGTAATACGTCAGCATGCGCGCCGCTTCAATTTCCGTCTGCATGTCTGCGAGCATCCACTGAACGGCTTGAAATTCGCCCAGCTTTTTGCCGAACGCCCGGCGGTCTTTCGCATACCCCACGGCCGCTTCGAAGGCCCCCTGTGCAATCCCCAGTGCTTGCGCCGCGATGCCCACCCGTCCGCCGTCGAGCGCCTCGAGCGCGATTTTCAATCCCTGCCCCGGCGCGCCCAGCCGGTTTGCCGCGGGAACTTCGCACTCGTCGAAACGGAGTTCCGCGGTCTTTGACATCTTCAATCCCATCTTATCCTCAAAGCGCGCGACGCGGAAGCCGGGCAGGTCAGGCGTCAGGAGGAACGCCGTCACTCCTCGCGCCCCCGCCGCCGGTTCCGTCTTCGCAAACACGAGATAGACCGACGCAACTCCCCCGTTCGTCACCCAGCTTTTCGTTCCCGTCAGCCTGTAGCACTGCCCGCTATCGGAGGCCACTGCCTTCGTCTCGATCGCCGCCGAATCCGACCCCGCCTGCGGCTCCGTCAGGCAAAACGCGCCCAGCCACTCACCCGTCGCCAGCCGCCGCAGAAACCGCTCTTTCTGCTCCGCTGTGCCGTGCCGCGCGATAGGCGCCGCGCACACCGAATTCGTCACGCTCAGCGTCACCGCTGTGGAAGCGCACACCCGCGCCACTTCCTCCAGCATCAGCACATACGTCAGCGTGTCCGCCGCGCTTCCCCCCCATTCCTCCGGCACGGTCATGCCGCAGCAGCCCAGCTCGCCCAGCCGCCGCACCTGTTCCGCCGGGAATCTCTCCTCTTTCTCGTATTGGCGAAGGATGGGACGCACCTCTGCCTCCATGAATTGGCGGATGGTGTCTTTCAGCAGGCGCTGGTCGTCGGTTAGCGAGAAATCCATTACAGTTTCAGCAGCTCCCGCAGCCGCCGCGTCTGGTTTCGGCTCACCGGGATCTCACTCTGCTTCTTGTCGTTCATGCGCAGCACGTAGCTCGATTTGAACCACGGCACCAATTCCTTGATGTGATGGATATTCACCAGATACGAACGATGCACCCGCCAGAAACTGTCCGGATCGAGCTGCGCGTGCAGTTCCTCGATCGTCCGGTAGTTCGAAGCCCCTTCCGCATCGCGCGTCGCCAGCGTGATCAACCCGTCTTCGATCGTCGCGTACACCACGTCCGCTGAATCCACCAGCAGCATCCGCTGCTGCGCCTTCAGCAGCAGCTTCGTCGGCGGACGCACGGCAGAGGCAGCCTGCCGCGCCGTTGCGCCCGGCGCACTCGTCGCGCCCATTTGCGTGAGCAGCGATTCCAGCCGCTCCACCGGCGAAGCCTGCGCGTCGAGTTGCTTCTTTGCCCGTGCAATCGCCTTCGCGATTCGCCCTTTGTCGAACGGCTTCAGCACGTAATCCACCGCGTTCACTTCAAACGCCTGCACCGCATAATTGTCATACGCCGTCGCAAACACGATCTGCGGCAGCCGCACCTTGCGGTCCATCAGCTTCTTCAGCACCCCGAATCCGTCCAGCCCCGGCATCTGCACGTCGAGGAAAACCAAGTCCGGCGAATGATCCTTGATCAGCGCCACTCCTTCGACGCCGTTGCGTCCCTGCGCCACGAGCTGGACTTCGGGAAATCCTTTCAGCAGGTACGCCAGTTCTTCCCGCGCCGGTTTTTCGTCGTCAACCAGGATCGTCGTTATCGCCATTTCTGCTCTAGCTCAAATGCTCACAGTATAGGGCATCTATGCGTTGTTCGGTGGCTCCTCGCTCGCCATCTCGATCCCGAAGTCCCGTCCCGAAACTTCGGGACGTGATTCGGCACCACCCGCCACTCGCCACTCTTTCAGCTATCATTTCCCCGGAGGCCCTCATGGATGCCAAGACGTTTGCCCGCGAGATCGAAACGCACATCCGCCCCGCCACGTTTCCCGTCGCCGCAAAACTCTTCGGCGCCGGCGAAGCTCTCCCGGATAAGGCCAAGCGGCCGCGTCGCGACATGAACGTACAAATCGCCATCTGCCAGGCCGTGGCCATGTCACGCCGTTACGGCTGGACTTTGGCCGTCGGCGAGGAGGACGTGAATTGCGTCCTCACCAAAACCGCCTTCGGCCTCGCCCCGCTCACCGATCACTACGTGGAAGGAAATCTGGCCTGCGGCATGTACACGGCCACTAAGGAAGCCGGCGCGCGCACCGAAGCCGCCACCGATCGCCTGCCCGCCGGCACTTGTCAGTATCTCGTCACCGCACCGGCCGCGCGCGCAGAGTTCGCTCCCGACGCCGTCATCATCTACGGCAATCCGGCACAGGTCATGCGCCTCGTCACCGGAGCCCTCTGGAAACGCGGCGGCGCCATCACCAGTTCCTTCACCGGTCGCGTCGATTGCTCCGACGAAATCATCCGTCCCGTTCTCTCCGGCGAGTACCAGGTCATCCTCCCCTGCTATGGCGACCGCGTCTTCTCGCAAACCGACGACACCGAAATGGCGTTTTCCCTCCCCGGCGCCAAAATGGCGGAATTGGTTGAGGGCCTCGAGGGCACCCACAAAGGCGGCATCCGTTATCCCATTCCGGCCTTCCTGCGTTACACGCCCCAATATCCGCAGCATTACTACGACCTGGAGCGTATATGGGCCGCGGGCGGTCAAACCCTCGCATCCGATGGCCGCGATAAGTAGCGCGGGGCAAGGACTCGAGCCGTGAGCGCGACAAAAGCCAAAATCCTCGAGAGCGCCACGCTGTTTGAAGGGCCGCTCTTCAACGTTCGCCGCGAACGCGTTCTCGAACCCGGCGGCTATCAGGCCACCCGCGATGTAGTCATTCATCCCGGTTCTGTCGTTGTGCTTCCTGTTTTCCCCAACGGCGACATTTTGCTCGTTCGCCAGTACCGCCATTCCGTCGGCTGCTTCCTCTGGGAACTGGTGGCTGGCCGCATCGACGGCGGCGAATCCCCCCTGGCAGGCGCCAAGCGCGAGCTCGCCGAAGAAACCGGCTACACGGCGCGGCGCTTCCGCAAGCTCCTCGACGTTTTTCCCACCCCCGGCTTCCTCAGCGAGCACATGGTGGTCTTCGCCTGCCAGGGGCTTCAAGCCGGCCCTCCGCGTCCCGAAGAAGACGAGCGTCTCGAAGCCCGCCAGTTCTCCCTCCGCCGGCTCGAGCGCATGATGCGCACCGGCCGTCTGCGCGACACCAAGTCCATCGCCGCCATTCTTTACTACGCGCGTTTCTTTCGCCGGCGCTGATCTCTCCCGCTTTCGCCGCCATCCTGCCCGCAACGCCCCGCTACTTCCGTTCTGCCTCCCGAGTCTTGACACCCGACCCCTCTCTAAATACACTCCGCGCCGGTTTGGGCTACTGGTCTTTGGGGTCACCCGGCCGGCCTTTACCGCAGTTCAATTCCAGTAGGGGGCAGGAGTGGAAAGTGACGGGAAAAGTCAAGTGGTTCAACAACGCAAAGGGTTATGGTTTCATCGGTCGCGACGGCGGGGCGGACGTGTTCGTGCATTACACGGCCATCGTTGCCGAAGGCTACAAAACACTCCAGGAAGGCGACTCGGTGGAGTTTGAAATCGTCCAAGGGCAGAAGGGCCCTCAGGCTGCAAACGTAACCAAGGCCTAGCACCTTTCGCTCGAATTCTCGAACGAAAGTTGGCTCATCCGGGGCGCGCAAAAGCGCACCGAGTCTCGCCTCATCCGGCGGGGTGCTAGCGGTCTTTTTCCTCGTGCACTCGGATTCTCACGGTGCCGCGGCGGGCGCCGGCTGAGGCCGCTCCGCCTGCTCCCGGTCTATAATCCTTTCCGCCATGGAAAACCGCGACGTTGCCCGCATCCTCCGCGAAACCGCACAACTCCTCGAGATCGACGGCGCCATCATCGGCCGCTACCGCAGTTATGAACGCGCCGCGGAACTCATCGACGGCCTGCCGGAAAGCATCGCCGCTCTTGCCGCTGATCCCGAAAAGCTCACCGCGCTGCCCGGCATCGGCGACCGCATGGCCGAGCATATCCAGGAAATCCTGAAGTCTGGCGACTACGCCCTGCGCGCCAAGCTGCTCAAAAGATATCCGCACACCATCCTCGACCTGCTCAAACTCCAGTCCCTCGGGCCCAAAAAGGTCGCCGTGCTCTGGAAAACCTTCAAAGCAGGTACCGTCGAACAGGTGGAGAAGCTGGCCCGCGAGGGCAAACTCCGAGCTCTGGACGGCTTCGGAGAAAAGAGCGAGCAGAACATCCTGAAAGCCGTCGCTGTCTTTCAGAAGGCCAGCGGACGTTTCCATCTCGACGTGGCCCAGCGCGTCGCCGACGAAATCATCGCGCACATTCGCAAGCTTGGCCGTCAGATCGAAGACGTGCAGGCCGCGGGCTCTCTGCGCCGCTCCAAGGAAACCGTCGGCGACCTCGACCTCCTGGTCACCATGCCCGAATCGCGCAACAAGCCCCGCGACATCGCCGCCGTCGGCGATCACATCCTCGCAATCTCCGGCATCGAGCAGGTGCTCGCTCGCGGCGAAAACAAAGTCAGTTTCGTGCTCTCGAGCGGCATGCAAGTGGACGTTCGCCTGCTTCCGCCCAGCGAAACCGGCGCCGCGCTGCTTTATTTCACCGGCTCGAAAGAGCACAACGTCACCCTGCGCAGCCGGGCGCTCAAGATGGGCTTTACCCTCAACGAGTACGCCCTCTCGCGCCTCAAAGACGAAAAGCCCGTCGCCTCCCGCACCGAGGAGGAGATTTACAGGAAGCTCGGCCTCGCCTGGATTCCACCGGAACTCCGCGAGAATACCGGCGAGATCGAAGCCGCGGAAACCGGCCACCTGCCCCATCTGATCACCCTCAAAGACATTCGCGGCGATCTGCAGATGCACACTACGGCCAGCGACGGCAAGAATTCGATCCTGGAAATGGCCCAGGCGGCCAAGGCCCTCGGCCACGAATACATCGCCTTCACCGACCACTCCAAAGCCGTCACCGTCGCCAATGGTCTCGATGAGAAGCGCATGAAAGCCCACATCCAGGCCATTCGCGCTGGCCAAAAACAGATCGACGGCATTCGCCTGCTCGCGAGCTGCGAGGTGGACATCCTCAAAGACGGCTCCCTCGACATGGACGATGAAGTTCTGGCCGAGCTGGACGTCGTCCTCTGCTCCATCCATTCCTATATGAATCTGGACCGCGCAGCCATGACCGAGCGCATGCTCGCCGCGCTCGAAAATCCCTACACGCAGATTATTGCCCACCCCACCGGCCGGATTCTCCTGCGCCGCGAGGGTTTCGACTACGACATGGACCTCATCCTGAAAACCGCGCGAGATCGCGGCGTCGCCATGGAGTGCAACAGCCATCCCGAACGCCTCGATCTCCGCGATACGCACCTCCGCATGGCCAAGGATGCCGGAGTCAAGATCGTCATCTCCACTGACGCGCATTCCACCTCGAATCTCACCCTCATCGAATTTGGCGTGCGCACCGCCCGTCGCGGCTGGATTGAGCCAAAGGACGTTCTCAATACCCTGGGCTGCGACCAACTGCTCGCCGCTCTCCGGCCAAAACCGGGAGCGCCGGCGCGGCCGCGTCTGGCCCCCCCGGCGCGTGCCGGGAGAAAGCGCGCAACCGGCTCGCGGCCCCGGTCTCGCGCTTAGTGCGCAGTTTTATGCCCTGGGTGGAACTTTCGCTACCGTTTTGGCGTACTATCCGTCAGAAGTTGCGGAGGCCCTATGCACCGAGTTTCTTCCATGGCCGCGGGCGCTGCGATGTTTGCGCTTCTGGCGCTGCCCGCCCGCGCCGATCAGTGGAACAAGGTTTATAAGCTCACCGGACGCCCCGACGTGCGCGTGGATACCAACGACGCCGCGATCCAGGTCACTACAGGAACTGCGCAAGAAGTGTCCGTGCGCGTCATCACCAACAACTGGACCATTTCCTCCGACGAAGTACAAATCTCGCGCGACGTCCAGAACGGCAACAGCATCGCGCTCGAAGTCCGCGTGCCCCGCATCCGTTGGTCCTGGGGCGACCAGCACCGCTTCGTCCACATCGAACTGACCGTTCCCAAGGAAGCCGGCTTGAACCTCCGTTCCGGCGACGGCAGCATCCGCGTCAACGGCGTCCAGGGCGATCTGCAAATCGAGACTTCCGACGGCGGCATCGACGTCTCCGACCTCCATGGCTCCATTCGCCTGCATTCCGGCGACGGCCATATCGAAGCGTCGGGCCTCGATGGCTCGCTCGAAGCCTCGACCAACGACGGCCATCTCCGCGCCCGCGGCCGCTTCGATGCACTCCGCCTGGAAACAGGCGACGGCAGCATCACCGCAGACGTTCTTCCCGGCTCCAAGCTCACAAACAATTGGTCCATTCATACAGGCGATGGCAGTGTGACCGTGCGGCTGCCGGATGGAATTGCCGCCGATTTGGAAGCGCATACGGGCGACGGATCCATTTCCAGCCAGTTGCCTCTGATGGTCTCCGGCATCCTCGGCCGCAAGGATTTGCGTGGCAAGCTCGGCGGCGGCGGACCCACCCTGCAAATCCGCACCGGTGACGGCTCCATACGCCTCGAACGCCTCTAACGCATATAGCCGCAGCCAGAAGGCCTTTGAGTGCGGAAGGCCTTCCGGTGGGGCGGGCGGCCTTCTGCCTTTTAAAGTCCCCTCGTTCCGACACGGCCTAAGCTTGCCTGACCGTGGTCTCTCTCGCCTGAATCGCGCTGACTCTGATTTGCAATTCTCCGCGTGAATCCTCATTATGTGTAATTTCGGTTGCGCAATTTCTCGCGTCTGAGGATCCGAATGGAAAAACCGAGAGACATCAAGGCGGCAAAAGGCAAGCTCGGCGTCCTCTTGCCCGGCATGGGCGCCGTAGCCACCACGTTCATGGCCGGGGTCGAGCTGGTTCGCAAGCGCGAAGCCAACCCCGTCGGCTCGCTAACTCAGATGGGCACCGTCCGGCTCGGCAAGCGCACCGAAAATCGCGCCCCGCTCATCAAGGATTTTGTCCCCCTGGCCGCGCTCGATAATCTCGTCTTCGGCGGTTGGGACATTTTCCCCGACAACGCCTTCGAGTCCGCCGCTCACGCCGGCGTTCTCGAGCCTCACGACCTCGCCAAGGTCCGCAAATTCCTTGAAGGCATTTCGCCCATGAAAGCGGCCTTCGACCAGAACTATGTCAAGAAGCTCGAAGGCTCGTACGTCAAAAAGGGCAAGACGAAATTCGACCTCGCCGAACAGATCGAAGACGACATCAAGCAGTTCCGCAAAAAGTCCGGCGCAGACCGCCTGGTGATGGTTTGGTGCGGCTCTACCGAAATTTTCCTGCGCCCGGAAGACGTGCATCAGAGCATAAAGAAGCTCGAAGAGGGGATGAAAAAGAACGATCCCGCCATCCCTCCCTCCATGCTCTACGCCTATGCTGCCATCAAGAGCGGCGTTCCCTACGCCAACGGCGCCCCGAACCTCAACGTGGACATTCCCGCTCTCACCCAGCTGGCCCACGACCGCCATGTCCCCATCGCCGGCAAGGACTTCAAGACCGGCCAGACGCTCATGAAGACCATCCTCGCCCCCGGTTTTAAGGCCCGCATGATCGGCCTCAGCGGCTGGTTTTCCACCAATATCCTCGGCAATCGCGATGGCGAAGTTCTCGACGACCCGGAATCCTTCAAAACCAAGGAAGAATCCAAGCTCGGCTCGCTCGAATACATCCTGCAGCCGCACCTCTACCCCACCCTCTACGGCAAGATTCACCACAAGGTCCGCATCAACTACTATCCTCCGCGCGGCGACAACAAAGAGGGATGGGACAATATCGACATCTTCGGCTGGCTCGGCTACCCCATGCAGATCAAAGTGGATTTTCTGTGCCGCGACTCCATCCTCGCCGCACCCATTGTCCTGGACCTCACCCTCTTCCTCGATCTGGCCCAGCGCGCCGGCCTCCGCGGCATTCAGGAATGGCTCAGCTTTTATTTCAAGTCGCCGATGTGCGCCCCCGAGCTCTACCCCGAGCACGACCTGTTCATTCAGTTGATGAAGCTCAAGAACACTCTGCGCTGGATGCGCGGCGAGCCCCTCATCACTCATCTCGGAACCGAATACTACGACTAGATCAGCGTCCCCGATTGCCGCAAAGCTCTCAGCCTCGACTCCCCAGCAGGTGTCGCAGCGCCGGCTCGGCCTCCGCGAACCGGAAAAAATGCCGCGCTGCCAGCAACCGTTCCGGAAGCACTCGCGTACTCGCCAGCAAAAGCTCGTCCGCCATCTCCCCGAACGCCGCCCGCGCCGCAAACGCAGGCATCGGCATCACGGTGGGACGCCGCAGAATCTTCCCCAGCATTTCGGTCCACTCCTCGTTCGTCATCGGATGCGGCGCCACCGCGTTTACCGGGCCCGATAGAGATTCATCGGCGATGGCGTGAAGAATCACATCGAGCAGATCGTCCAGCGCGATCCAACTCATCCATTGTCGTCCGTCGCCGATCGGACCACCCGCTCCCATGCGGAAGGGCGGAAGCATCTGCTTCAGCGCGCCGCCGGCAGGTGTCAGCACCACTCCGGTACGCAGGTTCACCACGCGAATCGCCGCCACGCGCGCCGGCTCTGCCGCCGCCTCCCACTCTGCGCAGACCTCCGCCAGGAACCCCTTGCCGCGCGAGCTTGCTTCCACCAGATTTTCGTCGCCTCGATCCCCGTAATAGCCGATGGCGCTGGCCACCACCAGTGTCCGTGGTGGTTTCACCAGCCGCGCCATCGCCTCCGCCAACGTTTTGGTACTTCGCACACGACTCTCCCGGATTCGCGCTTTCCTTGCCTTCGTCCAGCGCCCTGCGGCAATGTTTTCGCCGGCCAGATGCACCACCGCGTCGAATCCCTCCAGCGCAGAAGGAGAAGAAAACACGGTCCCGTACGGATCCCAAGCCAGGCTCGGCGTGGGTATCCCGGGCGAAGGCGCGCTATCCCGGCCCGCCCGCACCAGCCGCGTCACCGCGTGTCCTCCCGCCGAGAGATACGCAACCAGCGCGCTGCCCACCAGCCCGGTCGCGCCGCTCACCAGAATCCGCAGCGGCTTTCTCGACCATTTCAGATGCGCTCCCACATCTTGCTCGGGAATTCTGTGCCGGTAGGCGAAGCCGCGTTCCAGCCTCCGCCGCACGAATGCGCATGCCAATGCACCCCCAAGAAAGCCCATCGGCAGTGCGTACTCAATTTCGTCGCTCAGAAAGCAGGCATTGCCCTCTGCGGGCTCGACGGTGTGCGTGTGCACCCAGCGTGCAAACGGGCCTGTAATCTGCTCGTCGCGAAACATCCGGCCGGCCTCGTAGGCCGTGTGCTCGGCCACCCATCGCTGCCGAAGAGGTCCTGTTTTGATCGTGAATTCCGTGCGTGAGCCAGGCTGCGGCGCCGTCCCGCTCCGAGAGATCGTCGTCACCGATTCCCAGGGTGGAATCAGCCGCTCGAACGCGCCCGGCCGGCACAGCCACGCAAACACCTCTCCCGGCGGTGCCTCAATCCTCGATCGCTTCGCGAATCGCTGCGTCTTCATTCCCCCACAGGTCCCCGAACTCTCGCGCCCGTGCGCCCCCACGCGCCCTCTATCTATCTTCTGCCCGAATCGCCTTCCGCGCGCAACTGCGTTTCCTTTGCCATTAGGACTTTTGATTCGTTCCATTTGCTTTCTTCATGGTTGAAGAAAACACTGAACTTTCCACAGGCAGGCCGATATGTCTTTTTCTTCTCGATTGAAGCGCTTTCGCTGATGCGCTATATTCCTCCGTTCTTTGTAACCATCCCGGAAAAAACCAGGAGGCCGTCGAAATGCAGCCGAAACAGGTATTGGAGTATGCGGCGAAGAACAACGCCAAGATTCTCGATCTGCGCTTCGCCGATGTTCCCGGCGTGTGGCAGCACGTCAGCTTTCCCATCGCGGAGCTCACCGAAGAGAGCTTTACGGAGGGGTTCGGGATGGACGCCAGCTCCATCCGCGGCTGGGCCGCTATTCACGAATCCGACATGCTCTTGGCTCCCGACCCCAATACCTGCTTCATGGACGCCTTCCGGGAAGTTCCCACCCTCTGCATGATCGCCGATGCCGTCGATCCCATCACCAAACAGCCCTACTCCCGCGATACCCGCCAGATAGCCAAGAAAGCCGAAGCCTACCTCGGTTACAGCGGCGTCGCCGACCAGGCCTTCTTCGGCGCCGAAGCGGAATTCTTCATTTTCGACAATATCCGCTTCGAATCCCTTCCCCAGCACGCCTTCTACTACATTGACGCTGAGGAGGGCCGTTGGAATTCCGGCCGCGCCGAGCACAACCTGGGCTACCGTCCCCGCTACAAGGAAGGCTACTTCCCCGTTCCTCCCACCGACCATTACATGGATCTACGCACCGAAATGACGACTCAAATGGCCGCCTGCGACATGCACGTGGAATGTCATCACCACGAAGTGGCCTCCGGCGGCCAATGCGAGATCGACGTTCGCTACGAAACCCTCGTCAAATCCGCCGACAATCTGATGAAGTTCAAATACATCGTCCGAAACGTCGCCTACCAGTACGGCAAGACCGTCACCTTCATGCCCAAGCCGCTCTTTGGCGACAACGGCTCCGGCATGCACACGCACCAATCGCTTTGGCTCAAGGGTAAACCGCTGTTCGCCGGCGACAGTTACGCCGGCCTTTCACAGACCGCCCTCTGGTACATCGGCGGGCTCCTCAAGCACGCCCCGGCAATCGTGGCCTTTGCCGCTCCCACAACGAATTCCTACAAGCGCCTCGTGCCCGGCTACGAAGCTCCCGTCAATCTCGCATACTCGCGCCGCAACCGCTCCGCCGCCGTGCGCATCCCCATGTATTCGCCCAGCCCCAAGGCCAAGCGTCTCGAATTCCGCCCGCCCGACCCTTCCTGCAACCCCTATCTGGCGTTTTCCGCCATGATGATGGCCGGCCTCGACGGCATCGAAAACAAAATCAATCCCGGCAATCCGCTCGACAAGGACATCTACGACCTCGAGCCCGAGGAACTGAAGCAAGTGCCATCCCTGCCCGGCTCGCTCGATGAATCCCTGCGCGCTCTCGAAGACGACCACAAATTCCTGCTCAAGGGCGATGTCTTCAGCGAGGAATTCATCGACCTCTGGATCGAGTTTAAGCGCAAGAACGAAATCGATCCCGTGCGCATGCGCCCGCATCCCTACGAATTCCAGCTCTATTACGACATCTGAC
>JASHSV010000309.1 GCA_030038535.1 Candidatus Acidiferrales bacterium | reverse complement strand
TTGCCGACAGCGTCGCGCAGGAGGGGCTCCGCGGTCGCGGGCTGATTGGCTTCGAGAGCTTTCAAGCCGTCGGCGAGAGGGTCCTGCTGAGGGGAAAAGAGGAGAAGCGCGACGAGGGCGTACGGGAACGCCATAGCTTCATTTTAGGACGCCGGAATTCCGCAGGATTCCCGAGATCAGCGGGCCATTGCGAGGCTTGCGGTGAGGGCGCTTATGCCCGCCGCCAGCAGCACGAACATCAGGCCGAGACGCACTTTGACGGAAAAATCCGCGCCGTTGAATTCGCCCCAGAGAAACAAGCCGCACAAAGCGGCGATCAGTATCGCGCTTTGCTGGATGGCATAGCTGACCGGGGCGCCCGGCTGGGCCGCGCCTTCCACACGGCCGCGGAGCAGAATCGCGATCAGGCCGGCGTACCATACGATGCCGCCGGCGATACCCAAGGCATGACGCCGCAGGGTGGCGCGGAAATATTCGGCTATTTCGATGGGCTTGCCCTGGACCGGAAGATTCATGAAGAACAGGTTGAAGACGAAGGTGGAGAAGAGAATCCCGACGGAGAAGAGAAATCCGCTGGAGTAGGGGCCGAGACCGTTCTCGCCGGCCGATCCCAGCTGAACGAGAGGATAAAACGAACCCAGCATAACCCCGCCGGCGAGGCTGAGGATGACTCCCTTCAGACTGGACTTTCGCCTGCGCGGCTTGACTACCGTGCCTTCCGCCTGGGCCTTTTCCGCCTGTGCTTTCAACCGGAGGGCCGTTAAGGTTTTGAAGGCCAGAACGTCAAAAACAACGGCGGCCGCAAGGGCCAGAGCGCCAATCAACAAGAGCGAGAGATTGCCGGCGGCGTTCAGAGACCAGTTCCAGAGAGCGGCGACGACGAGCCCGCATCCCATTCCGGCCGGGAAAGCGACGCTCATTCCTGCCACGGAAACGCCGGCAAGCAGCAACATGTTTCCGAGATTGAAGACGACACCGGCCGCGAAGGCGAAAACCTCCTGGCGTTTGCCGGCCAATTGCAGGTCGTCCCGGAACGAAAAGCCGTCAAATCCGAGGCTGCCGGCTGTGAGGGCGATGATGGTGGCGGCGAGGAAAACGCCTATGGCGAAATCGAAATAGAATAACTCGAAGCGCCATTTGCTCCCCGCGGCCTTGAACAGGTTGGCCCACAGGCCCCAGCCAATCATTCCCACAATAAGCAGGATCAGAACCCCTGTATAGGTGCCTGGAAGAATCATTACGGATCAGGATTAATTTACTACGTTACATCACATCCGGCCCGGCTGTGTGTTAGGAAATGAACAATCCGGGAGCATAAGACCGGAGTAGTAGTAGAGGCCATAATGGAGGGCGCGGGTCGCAGTGGGGGGCGTGCACTGAGGGTGACCCTGGAGCCATATCGGACGCGCGGAGGCTGCGGCGTCGAACTGAGGAAATGTGGCGAACTGAAACCAGAGCAATGCCAGGCCCGCGAACAGGGGCGCCAGCCGCGGTGCGAATCGGGAGAGGAGGAAACCGCCGCCCACCGCCGCCGCGAGCGAGGTGGCCGCGCCTGTGGTGGTGAATGCTTCGGTGAACACGGCGTGCGACACAAGCGCGCCAGGGACGACGACCGAAGCCGCGGGGAGCAGGGCAAGGAGGCAAACTGACAGGAACAAAGGAAGAGCAGGGCGCGCGGATCGTGCGAGGCCGAGACCGAGCAGCGCGAAGGCGGGCGGCAGCAGAGGGATGAGGTATCCGGGAAGTTTGTTCACGGCGGCGGAAAAGAAGAGCAATCCGAACAGCACGACGGCGGCGAGAGCGTGGACGCGCGGATCGCGGCGGGACTCGTTGGGAAACGATATGGAGGGAAAAGCGAGCAGCGGAAACCACGGGAAGAGCAGGAGGAGGAGTATCGGCAGGTAAAACCAGAACGGCTGGACGTGCTGCAGGGCGCTCGAGCCGAAACGATTGAACTGCTGCTGGACGAAGAAAACGCGGACGAATTCGCCGCCGTTACGAATGGCGCAGAGGATGTACCAAGGCAGAGCGCAGATCGAAAAAGCGAGCAGTGGAGCAGGGCGCAGCCAATCGCGCAGGTGCTTCCGGCCGAGAGCGAAGATCGGAAAAAAGAGCACGAGAGGCACAAGGCCTTTGGCGAGTGCGGCCAGGCCGAGGCAGGCCGCGGCGCCGGGGAGTGCGTTGGTCTCGGCGCGCGCGAGCCAGGGCAGTGAGAGCAGAACGGCAGCGGAGAAGAAGGCGGCGAGCGGCAGATCGGTGACGGCGACGTGACTGTAGGCGAGCCATCCCGCGCTCGTGGCGAGCATGGCCGTGGCAAACCAGGCGGCATGTTCGTCCCACTCGATTTTCAGGCGCCACCAGAAGAAGGCGAGGAAGAGAAGGCTGAGGACGGCGACGGGCAGGCGGGGAGCGAGATCGGGGCCGAGTCCGAGTTTGAATGAGGCGCCGGTCATCCAGTAAAGCAGCGCGGGTTTTTCGAACCATGGCCGGCCCCAGAGGCGTGGGGTGATCCAGTCGCCGGAGCGCGCCATGGCGCGGCCGACGTCGGCATAGCGCGGTTCATCGGGACCGATCATGCCCATGCCGGTGAGATTGGCGAGATAGAGCGCGGCGACGAGGATTGCGGCGAGCAGGCGCGAGAGGACGCGGGTCAATAGATGATTATGAACCTCCGGGCGGGATAAAATCGGAATTGCTGCGCGCCTGTTTCTCCCTTCTTGTTATCCCCGCTTTGCTTTTCGGTCAAAGTGCGCGGAGACCCGCACACAAGCTCGTTGTCATTTCGATAGCCGGATTGGACGCGCGTTTTCTGGCTGAACCGCCATCGCGGCTGAAGATTCCCAATATCCGAAAGATGATGCGTGAGGGAACGATGGCCAGCGGTGTGGTGGGTGTGGCGCCCTCGGAAACGTGGGAGTCGGGGATCGCGATGATGACAGGAACTCCGCCCGGGCCGGAAGCGGGATCCCTCTCCTCGCTGTGGAACGCGGCGTCGAGGAGCGGGATCAGGACCGCGGCCGTTTACTGGCCGGGTGCGGAGGGTGGACCGATCGATTTCAGTTTTCCGCCGCCGCTTCAGGCGCATCGAAGCGAGAATGTGCAGTTCGATGATGTGGCGCGGAAGGCGGCGCCGACGGGGATCGTCGATGGCATCGAAAAATCGTCGCCCGGATTTCAGAAGACGCTGTGGACCGATACGTCGGCGGAAACTGCCGTGCTTTATCTGCTTCGGACCGAAAAACCGGATCTGCTCCTGATCGGGTTCACAGACGTGGAAACCGAACAGGTGGAGACGCGCATGATCAGTGTATACGCGCGGCAGATTCTGGAAGACGAGGACGACCGGATTGGCCAGATACTTGCGACCGTTTCGCCCGACACGGTGGTGGCGCTGGTTTCGGGTCACGGATTTGAGAACGAAGACTACGTCGTTCGTGCGGGCGCGCTGCTGAAAACGCCGGTGGAAGTTCAGGACGGGCTGATCGGGACGAAGAGCATCACGGTGGCAGAACGGCTGCGGGCGCTGATGAAAGACGGACACCAGCACGGCATCGCGCGGGAAGTGCCCATGGCAGAGGTTCGGGCGAAAGCGCCGGCAATCTCCGGTTGGGTGGCGGCGTTCGATACGCCGACCAACTTCGTGGCGAGCGCGGACGATAAAGGACCGGCGCTGGGGCCGGGCTCGCATCTGGCGGTGAGCGGGCTGTGGCCGGGACGTCCGGGCTATCGATCCGTGTTTATTCTTGCGGGCCCGGGAGTTCCGGCGAGGCGTATCGGGGAAATCGATTTGCTCCAGTTTGCGCCGACGTTCGCGGCGATCGTTGGGATCGAATTGCCTCTTGCGAAGGCGAAGTCGCTGTGGCCACTGCAATGACGGGCGTCTACATCTCCTGGCCGTTCTGTGCGCAGAAATGCACCTATTGCAATTTCGCGTCGGGAGTGATGCCGCGGGAGCTGGAAGGCCGATACTTCGCGGCGTTGCTCCGGGAGATTTCCGCGTGGGGAGGCAGGGCGGATACGGTTTATCTGGGCGGGGGAACGCCCAGCGGAATGGAGCCGGAGCAATTCATTGAGCTAGTGGGTGGTTTGCAGGGCCCGTGGAAAGAAGCCACGATCGAAGCAGCGCCGGGATCACTGACAGTTGACAAGGTCGAGGCATGGCGGCGGGCAGGAATCAATCGGGTAAGCCTCGGCGTGCAGTCGTTCGTGCGCGCGGAGCTGGTGCGGACCGGGCGGAAGCACACCGCTGAGACTGTCGAGCGCGATGTGGAGATGCTGCGCTCACGGGGCATCGGGAATATCAACATTGACCTGATCGCCGGACTGCCGGGGCAGACGGAATCGAGCTGGGAGGAGTCGATTAACGCCGTGATTCGACTTGATGCGCCGCATGTTTCGGTTTACATGCTGGAGGTGGACGAAGACAGCAGGCTGGGTGCGGAGATTTTGCTCGGCGGCACCCGCTATGGCGCCAGAGACGTGCCGGCGGAAGACCGGATTGCGGACCTTTATGAGACGGCGGTGGACCGGCTGCGGGCGCAGGGAATCGAGCGGTACGAGATTTCGAATTTCGCGCGGCCGGGAGCGGAGTCGATTCACAATCTGAAGTACTGGAAGCGTGAACCGTATGTGGGCTTTGGCGCCGATGCCCATTCGTTCGACGGCGCGTCGCGGTGGCAGAATGTGGAATCGGTGCGGGATTATGTGGAGCGGTCGGAGCGCGGGGAACCGGTGCGATGCGAAGAGTCGTCTCCGGATCCGGGCGAGGAAAAATTTTTTGTGGGGTTGCGGCTCTCAGAGGGCGTGCACGCGGATGAATCGGACTGGCAGCGCTTCAGTGCGGCGTTCGAGCGATTGCTTTCGATCGGAGTGCTCGAAAGGGTGAAC
>JASHSV010000308.1 GCA_030038535.1 Candidatus Acidiferrales bacterium | reverse complement strand
GCCGCTTCGCTCTCTTCCTCGCGCCTGTGCCCCTCCCTGTCGATGACGTGGTGATGCTGCGTGGCCGCCATCAGGTGCGAATCGCCCGTCTTCTCGACGCGCATCCCCGCTGCGACCCACATCGCGGTCGATAGCCGCACCTCGCCTGCATTGAATCCTTGTAAGTTGCCCACACGTCCCGCGCGTGTGCGCCCGTAACCCAGATGCAGCGTTATGCAGTCGTCCGGCTGTCCCGGCAGCACCCAAGCGGGCGCGGTCACAGCCGCCTCCCGCGTCGGAGTAACCAGCTTTAGCGTGTCGCCATTCGACACGGCCAGATTGCTCGCCGTTGCGGGACTCAGAATCGCCGCGTTGTCCCACGTGAGCGTCGAAAACGGCTTCGGCAATTCCTGCAGCCAGCCGTTGTTCGCGTAGCGCCCATCGAAAACCGCCGGGTCGGGCCGGAACATCACCTCCACGCCCGCCACACCCGCCGGTGCGGCTGGCAGGCTCGACAGGAACGCAGCGGAGATGGGCGCGGGCTTCGCCGGCAGGGCCGTGCCCGCCGTCACTCCGTCGTGCAGCGACGTCTCCCAATACGCCTCGAACGTCTTCGCGTCCTTGATCCCGCTCTGCACCTGCCAGTACGCGCGCACCAGGTCGTGGGCCGTTTGACCGCTCTTTCCCGCGATCTCCGCTACCAGTTCGTGCGGCGACTTGCCTTCGTAGATCGGCGCGATCAGCGGCTGGATAAACGTCACCGTGCCGTCGTACGCCCGCGCGTCGCTCCACGATTCCAGGAAGTGCGACTCCGGAACATGCCAGTGGCACTGCTCCGCCGTCTCATCGTTGTGGATCCCCATGTGCACGCGCGTGCGCACGCCCAGCAGGTGTTTCTTGAACTCGAAATCCGGCGGCGCGGAATACACCGGATTGGGGCCGAGGATGAAGAGCAGGTCCACCTTCTTCGGGTCGTGCATGTCTTCCACGAGCTGCCGGAGCGATTCGAGCTGATTCACCGGCTCGGCCTCGATCGGGTCCGTATACTCGACCGTGTGGCCCGCGTTGCCTAGCTCCGCGTTGATGGCGTGGGCCAGCGCGTGCACCGCCGCCGGCTGGTATTCGCCGGCCACCACCAGGCTCGTTCCTCGATGCGCCTGCAAATCGCGCACCAGCCCCAGCAGCCACTTTTCCGGGACCCCGGCGGGCAGCGACGCTCCCGCCACTTTTACTCCCACCGCCGCGGCCAGTGCGCGCGTGAAGCTTTCGATTTCCGATGCGCGCAACGGCAACCGGTGGTCCGCCATCGCACCGGTATTCAGCGGCGTCGCTTCCACCGCATACAGCCGGTTCATCTTCGACTCGGGCCCTTCCATCTTCCGCCGCGAGATGAACTCGCGCGCGTAACGCACCGTGCCCGGCCCGCTGCGCACAAAATCCGAATCCAGCGATACCACTACGTCCGCCCGGTCGAAGTGATACACCGTGTTCACGTACCGGCCGAACGCCAGCCGCGCTCCCTCGCGCACCGCGTCGCGCCCCGCGGGCTCCCATTGGTGCCACTTCGCTTCCGGGTACATCGCCAGCAACTCGCGAATCTGCGCTCCGAGCGTGGGCGAGATCACCGATTCGGTCAGCAGCCGCATTCCGGCTCCCTGCTGCCGTTTCCGGTCTTCCATCAGCGGCTTCAGGAAGGTGGTGAACGCGGCCCACGTGCTCACTCGTCCTTCCCGCACCACAACCGGTGACCGGTCTGGGTCGTAAAACGTGAGGATGGCGGCCTGCGTGATGGCGTCCGTGGCGCCCAGGCTGCCGGGATGCAGCGAGTTGCCTTCGACCTTCGTGGGCCGGCCCATGTGGCTTTCCACCAGCACGCCGGCGGCGGCTCCGCCGTGGGGCATCGCCGTGGCGTAGAAGAGCGGCTTGCCGGGGATGATTTCTTCCGGCGCCACCACGTAGGGCACGATCTTTTCTTCCGGCAGCTTCGTGCACGCGCCCAGTCCCGCCAGAGCCGCCGACGCGGCCATCAGCTTCAGCACGTCGCGCCGCGGAACTCCTTCTTCCTGCGCCGGATCGTGCGGAAATTCCTTCTCCAGAAACTCGCGATACTCCGGCGTACCGCTCAGCTCGTCCAGGCTCTGCCAGAATCGCCGGCCTCCGCACGAGGCGAGCGTCGCTCGCAGCGCCGCCAGATTCATGCCGCGCTTGCCGTTCCCGTTGTTGCGTTCGCCGTTCATCAGCGTTTCCGCGATGCCCATTCGACTCCCTACCGATGGCACGTGGTGCAGTTCGTCATCAACTGGCACTTCTTCAGGTGCGCGCAATTCTCGGGGCTGGGAATGTTGTATTCCCTCACGAGTTGTGCCCCCAATTCTTCCTGGTTCGCCGGAGGTTCATAGAGCGGCTTGAAGACGTCCTCACGCCGGCGCACGTAGTTCTCCGGATTCCGGTGGCAATCCAGGCACCAGCTCATCTGCAGGGTGTTGGCCTTCCAGGTGAGCGGCATATCGCCCACCGGCCCATGGCAGGTGGTGCATCCCACGCCCTTATGGATGTGTATGCTGTGATCGAAATAGACGAAGTCCGGGAGCGCGTTGACCCTCACCCATTCGAGCGATTTTCCAGTCGCGTAGCTCGACCGCACCGGTTCGAGCATCGAGCTGTTCGTCCAGATCTGCGAATGGCAGGTCATGCACGTCTTCGTCGGAGGCAGTCCCGCAAAGGGCGACACTTCCACCGACGTGTGGCAGTACCGGCAGTCAATCCCCAGCTCGCCCGCGTGATGCCGGTGGCTGAACGGCACCGGCTGGTCTTTCGGCTGGTTCACGTCGGTGTAATAGGGCGAAGCGCTCAGCCCGTAGAGCACGAAGCTCAGCACCAGAAGCGACACCACCGCTCCGTAGATGCTCACCCGCGCTACCGTATTCGTGCTCCGATGGAAAATCTGCGCCATCGAGTTTCCTCTACTCCTGCTCCCTCCGCCCGTTCATTTGCCTCCTCCCGCTTCTTCCTTCACCAGCCCGCGCATCTCCGAAATCGCGATCACCGGCAGGAACCGGATGAACAGGAAGAACAGCGTGAAGAACAGCCCCAGCGTTCCCACGTACGTGTAGATGTGCCACCGCGTCGGCCAGTACATGCCCCACGACGAAGGCAGAAAATCCCGGTGCAGGCTGGTCACCACGATGATGAACCGCTCCAGCCACATCCCCGTATTCACCACCAGCGAAATCACAAACAGCAGCGTCACATTCGAGCGCGCCTTCCGCGACCACAGCACCTGCGGAATGGCGATGTTGCAGGCAATCAGCGACCAGTAGAACGGCCAGTAGGGGCCCGTCCACCGGTTCAGCACCATGAACCGCTCGTAGAGGTCGCCCGAATAAAATGCCGAAAACGTTTCCATCATGTAGCCGTAGGCCACGATCAGTCCTGTCGCCAGCATCACTTTGGCCATGTTGTCCAGGTGCCGCATGGTGACGAAATCTTCCAGCCTGTAATATTTCCGCAGCGGGATGGCCAGCGTCATCACCATAGCGAATCCCGAATAGATTGCGCCGGCGACGAAATACGGCGGGAAAATCGTGGTGTGCCATCCGGGAATGATCCCAATGGCGAAGTCGAAGCTCACCACCGTGTGCACGGAGAGCACCAGCGGAGTGGCCAGCCCGGCCAGCAGCAGCGACGCCGTCTCGTAACGGTGCCAATGCACAGCCGATCCCCGCCAGCCCATGGCAAGAAACCCATAAAACTTCTGCCCGATGAGATTGCGCGCCCGATCGCGCAATGTCGCGAGGTCCGGAATCATCCCCACGAACCAGAACAGCAGCGACACCGTCGCGTACGTGGACACCGCAAACACGTCCCACACCAGCGGGCTGCGGAACTGCGGCCACGTGAACATCGTGTTCGGATACGGCGTTAGCCAGTAGAACAGCCACGGCCGGCCCATGTGCAGCAGCGGGAAGGTCCCCGCGCACGCCACCGCGAAGATCGTCATCGCTTCCGCGAAGCGGTTGATGGAAGTCCGCCACTTTTGCCGCAACAGCAGCAGGATCGCGCTGATCAGGGTGCCCGCATGCCCGATCCCCACCCACCAAACGAAGTTGATGATGGCGAAGCCCCACCCCACCGGGACGTTGATGCCCCAGATCCCCACGCCCCATGCGAACAGCCAAGTGATCGCCAGGTTGAACAGCATCAGGAGGGAAAACGCGATTCCGAATCCCAGCCACCATCCGCGCCCCGTCTTCTGCGTCAGAACGATCGCGCTGATTCGGTCGGTTACTGTGGCAAAGGTCTGCCCGGGCTCGATGATAGGGGCGCTGTGCTCGGCCGACATGATTCGCTCAGGCTCCGGAACGCTGCTCTATGCTCGTCCCGTTCCCTGCCCGCGCGCGTCCACCGCCTGGATGCTCCGCGGACAGCTTGCCTGCCATGGGCAGGCCTTGCTCATGCGAATACACTCACCCGGTCTTGCGAAATGGCGCTGTCGCTGGGAGGAACTACCAGGGTTGAGCACACACGGATGAACTCCTCCGCCCGCTCGCGCGCGCCCTCCTCCCTGTCGAACGCGCGCCGCCCCGGGCGTCGCTACCGCGCATGCCGGGCACCCAAATTCGCGCAGTAGGATAAGACCGGAGGCGAGCGGAAGCAAGACGATTCCCGGCGTTTTTAACAGTTCTCTTTTGGCGCCTTCACGGTGCGAAAAACCCGTTTCGGGACGCCAGAGGAAGGAAGACTAGTTCGAAGACGAAGCCGGCTTGGCCACTTCGTCGTCCGTCACCGTCACGTTGTGGTGCAGCGTGGTGAACCGGAACTGCACATTGCCTCCCGGGCCCTGCACGCTCCCCTTATACGGATACTTGATCCCGTCCACTTCGTGATAGTCGTCCTGGCGGGAGATGGTGGTGGGGGCGGGCGAGAGCGGATTCTCAAATATGTCGGTCCGGAACAACAGCCCGCTCTCCGCATCAAAGTACAGCAACCGCACAAATCCCCCCGGGACGCTGGCCTCCACCACGTTCGCCAGCCGGCCATCCGCCGTCTTCTGTCCCACCATCTTAGGGTGCGGATAGATTTTGGCCAGATTAATTTCGGAATAAAAATCGGAAAGCGCCCGCCGGTCTGCTGCGCTAGGCCCTTCGACTTCTTTCACTCTGCCTGCGGCGTCTTGCCGCCAACTCGTCTTCCCGTCGAATCCGTCGCGGAAAGTGTAACCATTCTGCAGCGTTGTGATGACAACCTCGAGGTTCGGCGCGCGCTCGTAAACCAGCATGGTGCCCGTCCCGTCGATTCCCTCGATGCGCACCGTTCCGCGTGAGACGCGCGAAGTCAGCTTCTCCCAGGCGGCCCGCCCTCCGATGGCTTCCGCATAGCGGTCAAATACCTGCTGCGCCGTCAGTGTCGCGGGGGCGCTCGGCTCGGCCGCCGGCGCCGCTGCAGGACTCTGCTGCGCGCTCGAGGGAGCGGCCCATCCCGCCCACGACGCAAGAAGCAGCAGCACAGCCAGCAACCGGGCGGCTGATTTCATCCTCGTCTCCTGCTTGGCGGATGTGGACCCTGTTCTCTTCGCATTTGCACTTGACACCCTCAGGGCGCATCCCGAAGCTTTGGCAGGATTCTACCCCTGAATTGGCTCCGGATTAACGGGGTCTGTGCGATTGGGAAACGGGAGCGTGCCATGAGTACTCAGCCGGTTCGAATTCTCAGCCGAGGCCACCGGGACTCTCTCGTCCTGCTGCTCGCCTGGGCTGCAGGCAGCGTGGACGCGATCGGCTTTCTCGGCCTCGGCCACGTCTTTACCGCCAACATGACAGGCAACACCGTGCTGCTTGGACTGAGCCTGGGCCAGGGCCGCAGCCTCGCCGCCCTCGCCAATGTGATCGCGCTTGTGGGCTTTTCCATGGGCGTGGCGGGTGGCGCTCTGATCGTCGAACGCGACAGGAACCAGGGCGAATGGGATCGGCGTGTCACCTCCGCGCTCTTTCTGGAAGCCCTGATGCTCGCCGCCTTCACGCTCTTCTGGCATCTGACGCCCGGCGGCGCCGATCGCACTTCCGCGGCCCTCTACACTCTCATTGCGCTCTCGGCTCTGGCCATGGGAATTCAAAGCGCGGCAGTCCGCCGCCTAAAGCTTCCCGGCGTTGCCACCACCTACGTTACGGGAACGATGACCAGTCTCGTGGCGGATCTCACCAGCAGATTCCACGCCCCGCGCCCAGCGGGGGTGAAGGACTCACCGCCTCCCGAACCACAGCCGGTGAGCCAACACACGGCTTTGCAAGCCGGCGTGATTGTGATTTATGGCCTCTCGGCATTGGCCAGCGGATTCTTTCAAATCCACGTGCCGAGCCTCGTAGCGATCACGCCGTTGCTGGCGATAACCGTGGTACTCCTCGCCGTCGGCCTCGCCCACAGCGGCCACACGTCTCCGTCTTAGGGACACGACATGTCGTGCCCCTACCGCCGACACCGTTCTGCCGTTGTGTGTATTTCTATCGAATTTGTGGCATGAAAACGGAGCCGCCTGTTCTGCCACTCCCCGCGCGCACTTTTTTCTTCTTTTCGCTTCTCTTGTCTTATCTCTTCTTCGCTCGCCACTCGTCACTCGCCACTTCTTAAGTGCCCGGGGTGGGGGTCGAACCCACACGTCCCTTTCGGGACACAGGATTTTAAGTCCCGTGCGTCTGCCTGTTCCGCCACCCGGGCCCGACGTCATCTAGCCTAAAGTGTGGATGTCCTTCCCGCAAGACGCGCGGTCGGCCCGAGGGAGGCT
>JASHSV010000025.1 GCA_030038535.1 Candidatus Acidiferrales bacterium | reverse complement strand
TAGGCGGGCTGGCCGGATTCTTCGCCCCAAGTGGGATAACGTTCGTAAAAGTCGGGAGGAACGTCGCCGGACCAGGAATCGAGAATTCCGCCCTGGATCTGAAAGCTGGTGTTATCGGAAATCACGATGCGATGCTCGACACGAAGCTGTGGCGTCCAGGTCCATAGATTTCCTGATTGGGAAAGCGCGGGAATGGCGATGGAAGCCATGGAAGTAGGCGTGAGCGGGGCGATGAAGAGGCTGTCCTGCCCGGCGACGATGGAGGTATTCGCCCAGTCGAAGCGGATTGTGCCGGTGCGGAGCCTCATAATTCCGAATTCCGCGCCGTTGGGCGCATCGAGAAAGCCGCCGGCAAAATCGAATTGGACGTCGGCGCTGGTGCGGGCGCCGAAGATATCGGGGCCAAAGGCCTCGACACCGATTTGCGATTGACGGAGGGTGCCGGCAAACGCGCCGCGGGATTCAACGGGGTCGGGTTCTTCGGCCATCTGAGGGAAGTCGAGAATGTCCACGTTGCCGCGGTTGTCGAAGAGGTTGAGAAGGACGAGGCCACTGAGACGCAGGCGGTATTTCGAGGAGCTTTCGACCTTGGACTGATACTGGTCGTCGAGCTTCGCATCGGTGAGCTGCTGATCCTCTTCCAATTGCGAGAGGCGCTGGGAAAGGTCCTGCACGGATTCGGCGCCCGCGGCCGCGGAGGACTGCTGGCCGCCGGGCAGAGGCGGACCGGGAGCCTGCTGCTGTGAGGGAACCACATAGGCAGCGTTGCGGACCTGGGCGGCACCAAGCTGGCCGCGGAGGAGCTCAACTTGATGGCGAAGCTCGGCGGACTCCAGGCGACTGCGCTGCTGCTCGGCGCGCATATCGGCAACCTGCGTTGTGAGGTCCTCGATGCGAGTTTGGAGAGCGGCGAGCGCGTCGGCGACACGGCGCAATTGTGCCGCGGAGGAATGCGCCGGCGGAGCAGGGGCGGCCGCCGACGCAGGCGCAGGCGGCGCTGGTTGCTGGGCGCCAAGCGGCGC
This sequence comes from Candidatus Acidiferrales bacterium, assembly GCA_030038535.1. Classification (GTDB taxonomy): domain Bacteria; phylum Acidobacteriota; class Terriglobia; order Acidiferrales; family UBA7541; genus JOPF136. Next base: position 36,747 of record JASHSV010000025.1, on the reverse strand, counting down.
TGCGGCGAGCAGAAGCACCACACCTGCCGCGCGCACGGCGGCCTGGAAGCTGGGGGCTAGGCGAATCGGCATGGCTGTCTCCTTGCGCTGATTGGTTGTGATTGGAATCGATGCACGGGCGTGAGAACTGGAGCGAGATCGGCTCAGTTGGCCGGCCCGCGGGGCAAACCATTGGGCGCGGATTTCCTGTCGAGGGCCTCGCGGACGGCAGCGACCAGGGAGCCCTGTGTGAACGGCTTCTGCACCATCACGGGCTGGGTTTGCGAGCTGGAAGAAGTTGCCGCGCTGTATTCGGAATAACCGGACATAAGCACGATCTTGGCGAGAGGACGGACGGTCTTCATTTTCTCGACGAGCTCGAGTCCGCCCATGCGCGGCATGATCATGTCGCTCACGAGGACGTGGATGGCGCCGGAGTGGCGCTTGGCGACGACCAGCGCTTCCGCGCCATTGGAGGCTTCGAGGACCGTGTAACCGTTCAGTTTGAGGAACTCACAGGCCAGCTCGCGAACGCCTTCTTCGTCTTCAACCACGAGGACAGTTTCCGTGCCGCGCGGAAGCGGCGCAGGCTTGGCCTCGGCATCCTTGTCGGCAGTGGTTTCGACGGCTTGCGGCAAGTAAATCTCGAACGTCGCGCCTTTGCCGGGAGCGCTCTCCACCCAGATGTAACCGCCGCTTTGCTTTACCACGCCATAAACGGTGGCGAGGCCGAGACCAGTGCCCTTGCCCGCTTCCTTAGTGGTGTAGAAGGGCTCGAAGATGTGCGACTTGATTTCGGCGCTCATGCCGTGGCCGGTGTTGGAGACGGAAAGCAGGACGTAGCGGCCGGGAGTCATGGGCGGGCGCTTGCGGGCTTCCACGTCGGTCATGGCGACGTTCTGCGTACGGACGGTGAGCGTGCCTCCGCCCGGCATGGCGTCGCGCGCGTTCACCACGAGGTTCAGAAGGACCTGCTCGATCTGTCCCGGGTCGGCCTTAACGTTGGCCAAGTCGGCGGCGGGCTGAAAGATGTATTCGATGTGTTCGCCGATGAGCCGGGGCAGCATTTTAGCCATATCGGCGATGATGGCGTTCAGGCCCAGGACACGCGGCTGAAGCACCTGCATGCGGCTGAAAGCCAGGAGCTGGCGAGTCATGCTGACGGCGCGGCCGGCGGCCTTCTGAATCTGCTCGACATTGTGGCGATGCGGGTCTTCGGCAGGAGTCGAGTCAACCAGAAGGTCGCAGTGGCCGCGAATCACGGTGAGCAGGTTATTGAAGTCGTGGGCCACTCCGCCCGCGAGACGTCCGACGGCCTCCATTTTATGGGCCTGACGAAAGCGCTCTTCGAGCTGCTTCTGCTCGACCTGGGCTTTGCGGATGCTGGTCCGCATGCGGTCGAATGCACCGGTGACTTCTGCGACTTCGCCACCATGCACGGTGTCGAGAGGAAAATTAAAGTCGCCTTGCTCGAGGGCGCGTACGCCGTCGACCAAACCGGCCAGCGGCTTGGTGAAGGTGTCCGAAAGGACAAACACCAGCCCTCCGCCGAGGAAAACACTGAGCAGTCCGATACCAAAGAGGACGCGATTCAGCTCGCTGACGAAGGCAGTGGCCTTGTCGAACGATTTGAGAACGCTGAGAGATATCGCGGGCGAACTGCCCGGCGAGAGGTTGACGGTGCGGACCAGGTAGTGCTCTTTGCCAAGCTGCACTTCCTGGGAGCTGTTGCTGGGAGGCGCGTCAGATCGCCAGATCTGCTTAACCAGGTCGGATTGCTGCTCGGCGGTGAGCGTGCTGGCGACAACGGTAGTCGAAGAAAGGAAGGCAACTTCGCTGGCGGTGATGGTGCTGAGGTCGCGAGCGGCGCTGGGGCCGACTTCGTGGCCCAGGGCCAAGTATCCCGTGATGCGATTGTTGGAGGACTCGCCGAAATAAATCGTCTGCATCCACACCTGATACAGCCGGCCGCCGCCGAACCACCAGTCGCGCGGCTCGCCCTTGCGGAGCGAGTCGCGGAAGAGCCCCTGCGCAACCGGGAGGGTGAGCACGAAGTCGCGAGTGCGTAGTCCGAGCACATCGCCATCGCGCCCGGCGAGGATGAGCAGATCGCTGCCGCTGAGGCGCCAGATGCCTTCCGATGCGTCCTGGATGGTGGCGGGGTCCTGCGTGGTCATCAGGGCGCGGACGAGCGGAAGATTGGCCACCAGTTCGGCCGAGTGAGTGATGGAGATTTCACGCTGGAGCTCGAAACTGCGATAGATGTTGACGGAGGTTTGCAGGTCGTCAGCGATGGTTTGGCGGATTTGCTTCTGGACGCTGAAGCGGACAATCAAGAGGGTCGCTGCGGTGAGCGCAACCGAGACCGCCAAAAGGGAAAGCAGAAATTTGGTCCGCAACCGGATTTTTCGCACGCTGGCGTCCTGCCCTTAGACCGTCTATTCCAGAAGGACCGTATCGGCGCTCGGAAGGGATAAATGATACGTACGGGAAGACTGTAGCAGCCCCTCAATTAATCCCCGAGACGAGCAGAAGGAAAGAGTGTCGAAAGTGGTATGGCTCAAGGGGCGGACGTGTTGCCCTGGGCTGTGGAAAGCAGCGACTTGTGCAAGAGGATCTCCGAGGCGCCGAGGATGACAAAGTCTTTCAGTTCAGCGACATAGGAATAGCCCAGCCGCTCGTAGAGGGCGCGCGCGCGCGGATTAAAAGAGGACGCGCAGATAAAGATGTGACTGGCCGATAAGCGGAAGAAATCTTCGGCGAAACGTATGAGTCGCGAGCCGACGCCGCGACCACGATGCGATTCGACGACGGCGATCGATTTGATGTAAGGCGAATCGGCCACTCCGCGGCGCTGGAGAATGACGAAGCCGCACGGTTCGGCGTCCAGGAAGGCGATGAAGAGGAGGGAATCGGGACGATGACACGCCGCACGGCAGGACGGGAGATCGCGGCGAAGCGTAGTCCACGGTTCCGAGGAAGCCATGAGCGCGGCGGCCCAGTCGCGCTGTTCCGCATTCGCGGCGACGATGCGGAATCTCGATTGGGCGGCTTCGCGAGGCGGGGAGGAAGGCGGGGCGTCGAGCTGGCGAATGAGGGCAGTTGTATCGCCGAGCACCCAGCCCTCAGCAATTTTTCCGCGTGAGATGCGGAAGAATGCTGCGCCGCTATACGCGATGCGCTTTCCGGTGGGGGGAATGCCGAAGAGCTCGCCGCGATGAGTGCCGCGATAGGTGAGCCGGGCAACGATTTTGGTTTCCTGTGCAACGACTTCTTCGATTGTGTTGGAGAAATCGGGAAACGCGCACTGGACGTGGCGCATGTAGCCCCGGAAGGCTTCGATGCCGCGCACGTCGACACCGAGCGAGCCGCGAAAGCGGATGTCGGGAGAGAGCAGCCGGTCAGCCAAAGCAAAAATCCAGCGGTTCCACATCTCGAGGTAGTAGCGCCTGATGATGCGGGCGCCCGATGGCGCAGGCATGAGCGGCCTCCGAGTCGACCGGCGGTGCGAAACGCGCATGTAGCGACTCGCACGATTGTGGAATGTGGGCGGTCCGGCGCAACGGCCAATTTAGGCGGCGAACAGGAAGGCCGGCGCTACTTGAGACCGATGACCATGTAATCGGGCCCGGCAAGATGTTCGACTCGAGCGTCGCGGAAGCCGGCTTCCTTCATCCACCCGATGCAGTCCGCGCCGGAGTAATCGAAACCGCCGGGAGTCTCAATGAGCATGTTGAGGCTCATCAGGAGGCCGAAGACATTCTTCGAGCGGTCGTCGTCAATGAGCGCGTCGTAGACAATATAGGCGCCGCCGGGATTGAGAGCCTGGAACGCCTTGCCGATAATCATTTTCTTCTCGGCCAGGTTCCAATCGTGGAGGATGTGACCCATGGTAATGACGTCCACGCGGGGAAGCGGGTGACGAAAGAAATCGCCGGGCTGGAATCGCACACGGTCCGCTACGCCACTGGCTTGCGAGTATTCCTCGAACACCGGGCCGACCTCCGGCAGATCGAATCCAATTCCGGTGAGATGGGGATTGACGAGTGCGATCTGCACGGCAAGATCACCCTGCGCAGTGCCCACGTCGGCATACGTCTTGTAGGGCGCCCACGGGAATTGCCGGGCGATGGCGCAGTTCGCAGGGCGGCTGATTCCGGACATGGCAGCAAGAAAGCCCTTGAGGCGAGCGGGATCGGCATAGAGAGCAACAAAGGGAGAAGGACTGCCGTCTTCCTTGGCCTCGTTCTGCGCGCGGCCGGTGCGGAGGGCTTCGGTGAGGTGGTTCCAGAAGCCGTAGAGCCTGGCGTTAGCCATTTCGAGCACGCCGCCAATGTAGGTTGGTTTGCGGCGGTCGAGAAACAGGTCGGTTTCATAGGTGTTGGAATACAGGTCCTGCGAACGCTTCAGGAGACCGAGGGCGACAAGAGCATCCAGGAAATCGTGCGAGGAGCGCGGATGCAGTCCGAGGCGCGACGCAAGACTTTCGAATTGCCGCGGTCCCTGGGCCAGCTCCGTAAACACGCCCATCTCGACGGCGCTGAGCAGAACTTTGGAGGCCCAAAAGCCCATGCCGACTTGCATGATGTGATCGGGTCTTAGCTCGGTGAGAGAAGGCAAGGTGCGCTCCTTGGCTTGCGCTGGCGCCGGTATTCTAGCGCAAATTGACTGCGCGTTAATCCGGCACTGGAGTGTTGCCGAGCGGGAAGTGGGGCGCTGGAAGGAAAGAGTCGAAGCGAAGTAGAATCGAGTGATTGAGAAGGGTCGGGGCGTAGCGCAGCCTGGTAGCGCGTCTGCCTTGGGCGCAGAAGGTCCGCGGTTCGAATCCGCGCGCCCCGACCAATCGTGTGGAGTCCGCGGTTCGTCCCGACGCTTCGGGACCGCGCGCCCCGACCACTTACCTTCTTTGCTTTCAAATCTTTCTGCTTGACGTCGGTTGCGGCGAGGTCTGAATTCCGGTCCATTCGGGTCCAAGTGCAGGCCTCATGGCGATTTGCAAGGTGCGACGCTGCTCTCCCTGTTTCTCAAGAGTGAGCTCTGAGCTCACAGGGCCAATTGGCTGTTACAAGACAGTTCCGAAGCATCGATTGGGCTGGGGCCCTCGCTGGACTCAAGTTCTGACAGCTATTGCAGTTTGGCGGCCTCAGATTTCGCAGCGCGAAGGATGGGGATGTCGGGGTCGGCATCTTTCCAGAGTGTGAGGAAATCCTGGTAGGCAGCACGGGCTTTCGCCCTGTAATTCCCGGCTTCGGGGGCTTGCGTTGTTTGCGCCGCCAAGGCATAGGCCCGGGCGAGGCCGAGGTGGGCCACTGCCCCAATGGTGTCGTTGGTCACGATCCCGCGATGGTCGAGGATTTTCTGGAACTCGACAGCGGCTTCGCTTCCTTGACGCCCAGCCAGATACGCCTCGCCCCGGACATAGACAGGATACAGACCGCCCAGTGCTCCCAGTTCGTAGGGCGCGGCGGCCTGCAGCGCCGCGATGGCCTTCGGAGCGTCTTTATGGCTGAGCGCAAGTTGCGCACGAAGCGTGGGCAGGTAATTGAATTGAACAATGGTATCTTCCGGGAAGAGCTTCGCCAGGTCGTCCGCCAGCGCCTGCGCCCGAGCCGTATCCCCTGCCAAGGCCAGCGCCAGCGCTGCTCGATTCTGTAAATCCCGGCCCGTCGAAAGGGCGAGGGCCGCAGCGGCCCGCGGCCGGGCCTCGTCTGCATTGCCAAACAGGGCTTCCCGCAGGGCCGCTTCGACCTCGTAGACCGCTGCCGTTTCCTTCTCGTGCGCCTGTTTCGCAGAAGCCATTGCTCGTCGAGAAAGTTCCCGAGCCTTTCCGAGCCGCCCCGAATACGCGGCGGTGTTGGCTTCGGTCGCCAGCAGCACATCTTCCAGTCCTGGCTTGCCCGCAGCCCAAGCCACCTGCTGCGCCATTCCCGCTGCATCATTCTGCAAGAAGGCAAGCTGATACAGCAGGATGTGCAGGTCACGGGAAACGAGGTTTTTTGACTGCGCTTCTTCGGCGGTGGCCCGAGCCTCCTCTAGACGATTCAGAGATTGGTAGGCGCCGGCAAGCTGTGCATAACGGTTCGGCTGATCCGGGGACAGGCGGAGGGCTTCGCGGCTTTGCGCAAGGGCTTTGTCGTATTGCCCGAGATCGGCATAGATGGAACCGAGGTTATTCACCGGTATGGACTCTCGCGGGTAGACCTGCGACCAGAGTTCATAGGTCTGGAGGGCCTTCGCCAAATCACCGACCACCGAACGGTAATAGCGAGATTGGATGGCAAACTGTTCCCATTGGCTCACGTGCCCGCTCAGTTCGAATGCCCTCCGAATGGGCCCCTCCCCCAAGTTGGGTTCCCCGAGGTTGAAATAGGCCATGCCGAGCGAGAGATGGGCCATTGCGAAATTCGGGTCGAGACGGACGGCTTGCTGGAAGAAAGGCAACTCAGCCGCGGCGTTGCCGGCCCTCATTTGTTCCCGCCCCATGCTGTACGCCTGGAGGGCATCGAGGGAAGGTGTGGTGGCTTGCATCAGCGGCGTGTCGAACTTCTGCACCGTGCTCATGGACTCGCCAAGCTTCGCCCGCAGTTTCGTCGCCGCGACGTCCAGCGCCCCCAGCACCTCTTCCTTGCTTTTCGCCTGCACCTGCTCCTGAGCGAGAATGCTGCCGCTCGCACAGTTTTGTGCCTTCAGCCCAATCACGTACTGGCTTCCCAAGCTGGCGATCGAGCCGGCCAGCACCGCTTTGCTCCCGCTCCGCCGGCACAATTCCCGGGCCGCGTCGCCCGCCAAGTGCTCGTCGGCAGGGCGTTGCATCAGCTTCAGGGTGTCCTTCACCTTATCGTCCGCAAGAATACTCAGAAAAGGCGACTGCACCAGTTGCGCGGAGAGCCCTTGCTTGAGCGTCTCATCGAATACGGAATCGCCGGTCGTGTTCGCAAAGTCAGCGAGGACGATGGTGTCGCGATCGGTGAGCGCCTGCGCACGGCGGGTGGAGAAGAACAACCCACCGGCGACCACCAGCACAACAATCCCTGCCGCGCCGACCAGGTATTTGTAACGCCAATACCAGCGCGCTGTGGCGGCACGAGGGAGCACAGACGGTTCTGAAACCACGGGGGCCGCGGAGGGGGCAGCGGATTGCGCCGGGCTTGGCGCGAGGAAATGCCCCAACTCCATCTCGCGCTTCAGCCGCTTCAGGTCCGTGCGCATGTCGCCCGCATGCGCGTAACGAAGTTCGCGGTCTTTTTCGAGCGCCTTGGCGATGATGGCTTCCAGCGCAGGCGGGACCTTCGGGTTCACCTTCGCCGGGGATACCGGGGCGCGGTTCAGGATGGCATCGTACATCTCCGCCGCAGTCTCGCGGCGGAACGGCATCCGGCCCGTGGCCATCTCGTAGAGCACGCAGCCGAAACTGAAGATGTCCGTGCGCGCGTCCAGTTCGCGCCCGAGGGCTTGCTCCGGTGACATGTAGGCCGCCGTGCCCACAACTGCCCCGGCCTTAGTCAGACCCAGGCTGGCGAAGTCCTTCGTGACCGAATCTTCTCCCTCGCCTGGGCGCGTCATTTTGGCGAGGCCGAAGTCGAGTATCTTGGCCTGGCCACGCGCGGTGATGAAAATGTTTGCCGGCTTGATGTCGCGATGGATGATGCCCTTGGCGTGCGCCGCTTCCAGCGCGTCGGCAATCTCTATCCCCAGCTCCACCACCTGCTCGATTTCCATCGGCTGGCCATCAATCCGATGGCTCAACGATTGGCCTTCCATGCACTCCATGACGATGTAGGCCTGGCCATTCTCTTCGCCGATGTCGTAAATCGTGCAGATGTTGGGGTGGTTCAACGCGGAGGCGGTCTGGGCTTCGCGCCGGAACCTTTCGAGCGCCTGGCGATCATGGGTCAGGTCTTCCGGAAGAAACTTGAGGGCTACGTGACGATGGAGGCGGGAGTCCTCGGCCTCGTAGACAACACCCATCCCACCCCCGCCGAGCTTCTGCAGGATGCGATAGTGCGAAATGGTGCGGCCAATCAAGGGAGCGGGATCGTTCACTGGAGTGACATGCTACGCGCAGCCTCTTCTCCGTGCAATCGCGCCACATGGGCCGGGCAGGCCCGACGCACAACAAGATTGCGGCAAGACCTACAGAAGTCTCAGAAAATGACCTTCAGGGCGAACTTAATCGTTCTGTTGCCCCCGGACGTGACCTGCGGAATTCCGAAACCAGTGCCCTCCGAATAGGAGCCCGCATCATCCAGGAACGGGTCAATGCTGCTGAAGTTGGGATGGTTGAGGGCGTTGAGCATGGTGGTGGTAAAGCGCAGCGTGGCGCGCTCGCTGACCTTGCTCTCTTTGAAGATTCCCAGATTAAGAATGTTGGTCTTCGCGTCGGTGAGGCTGTTCCGTGCGGCATTCCCGAAGGGCGTACCGAATACGGCCTCTGCTTCCGGGGCATTCACAATCAGGCGAACCTGCTCGCGAGTGACCGTGGCAGGGTTTGCAACGCCGGTATTCACCTGAGCAAAGTTGAGAAGCGTAGTGGCAGGAAGCATGCAGCCGACGCCGACATAGTTGCAGGCATCGGCGGCAAACATCCCGATGCTGGTTACGGGAGCGTTGAGGTTGCCGACAAAAGGCCGCGCCGATTCGTCAATTCCTCCGCCCAGTCCGCTCATGAACGCGTAGTCGAAGGGGAATTTGTCCGTGGGTGTTCCCTGCGTCTGAGTGCACGGAGCCACCGGCTGGCTGAAGCAATCGAGAGCGTCCTGAATAGGCGTATACGGCTGGCCGGAGGAGAGAATGTAGGTTCCGGAGAGCCCCCAACCTCCCAGGACGTGGCCCAGCGTGCCGGATTGCGCTCGCATGAACGGGATTTCCTCGACGAAGGAGGTCGTCCAAATGTTCGGAAAATTCAGGCCGGAGAGGCCGTGCTCGGCACCGGTGAAATTGAGCTGGTCTTGAGCGAGGGAGTTGCTATCGCCGCCCGCGAAGGTGCTATAGATTTCGTCCACGTTGTCAGTGGTCTTACTGAAGGTGTAGCTAGTCCTCATGGTCAACTGATTGAAGAGACGGGTGGTGCGAAATTCCGCCTGCAGCCCGTCATAGTCCGAGTAGCCGTGATTGGTGCGTTCCTTGACCAACCCAAGGTTGCAATACTCGCGGCCAATCGCTTCGGGGACGACAGCATTTGCCGCGGAACACGGCGTGACGCCCGCAGGGAGCAGGTTGGGGAAGGTGTTGGCAATGCCCTGAATGTAGGGGTTGGCGTCAATGCCCTGGAACAGGTTTTGTCCGTGGTTCCCCACGTACCGGATTTCGAAAGCGGCGTGGCTGGAGAGTTCCCTTTGCACACCGAACGACCAGCTATGAACCCTGTCGGGCCCGAAGTTGGGAGTAATGGAGGTTTCATCGAAGGTGCGTGGGTCAAACACGCCCAGGGTCACGAATGGCGCGAGTTCCGTGCGCACTGCGGGGCCAAAGGGCATCGCGGGCAGGGGATTCATGTTCGCCTTCGCGCCCGTCAGTGTCTGCAGCAGCACATTCGGCGCGGAGCCCGCGATATTCAGGTAAATATTGTAAAAGGGCGGATCGTAGGCCAGACGGTATCCACCCCGGACCACGGTTTGATTTCCGTTGCCTGTGAGCCAGTTGGCCCAATGCGGCGACCAGGCGAAGCCCGCGCTCGGCCCATAGCTGTTCTTGGGAGCCGGGATCTTTGGGAAGGTGGTGACGGAGAGTGGGAGCGACGGATTCCAGAACGGGGACGAGCCGGTCTGCTGAGCCACGGTGAGGTCGTGCAACAGATTGGCGGGCTGGCCGTAGTAGGACCAGGTGAGCCCCAGATTGAGCGTCAGATTCGGCCGGATTTTGTAATCGTCACCGAAGTAGAGGAAGGTGTCGTTCTCGACAAAGTTCAAGGTGGGAGGGCCGACCGCGATCTTGACATTGCTCGGGATGTCGCAGGCGAATGCGCTGACGTTGCTGAGAGTCTTCCCCGGAGCAACACTGCAGGAAGCGTTTGTGATCGCGGTGGCTGAAGCGTTGGTGAACTTGCCGAAATTGAACTGCCCGTTGATACTGCTCAAGAGAACGTTCGGCGAGCGCTGGTGCGTATAATTTACACCGGCCTTGAGTTGGTGGCGGCCCACAACACGGTTCCAGTTATCCTGGAGTTGATATGTGTTGACAATGCGTCCTTGAGGGGCGTTACCCGCCGGCCCGAACCCCAAAAGCGCTGATCCGCCCAAGGTGCCGCTGAAGCCTACGTGAGCGAGAGCTTGGGTAAGGTTCCCTACATCCGGCACGGTATTGCCAATGTCATTCCCGCCGAACTCAACATTCAACCTCCCATAGCTGAGCCGCACTTCGTTGCTCATACGGCTGGAGAAAAGATGCGTCCAACTCCCGCCCGCGTCCTGGCTCAGCGCCGGGGTGTTGGCGGGGTAGCCGCTCGCGGCAGTGCTGAACGGGTCCCCGTTGGGCGAATTAGAATGATTGTAGAGATACCGGCCGTAAAACCGGTCATGCTGGCTGATCACAACGTCCGCCCTTTGAATGAAGTCATATTCCCTGTAACCGGTGGACAGGGTTCGCTGCACACCGGAAAACTGCACCGGGCACGGCGACATACCGGGAACGATGGATCCGGTCAGGTTGAAAGTCTTCGGCGTGCCGACGGGGATGGGATCGCCGCCAGTGACGCCGAAGGGACCGTAAGCTTTGAGCGCCGCCACCGAGGGGCTGTTCGGAAAGCAGGTGGACAGCTGGCCAAGACCGGTGGGGTCGGGTGTGAGATCTCCGGTGGAGTAAACGGTATTCTGTGAAATGATTTCGTCGTCAAACCCTCCGAAGTAGAACACGTGGTCTTTCCAGATCGGGCCGCCGATCCCACCGCCTGTGAATTCGTCGTTGAAATGGGGAACTTTGGTCAGGTCTTCGAAGTATTTTTGCGTATTGCTGAGTGTGTTCAGGTCGGAGTTGCTCTCAGAGCCAAACAAGGTCCCGTGCCAATTGTTTGTGCCCGACTTGGTGATCACGTTCACCACCGAGCCGGAGTTGCGGCCATATTCCGGCGAAAAATTGTTGGTGGTGATCTGATATTCCTGAACGAATTCGATCATGGAGAGGGACAAGGACGGCCCGCCTACAGAATTGTCGTTGTTGTTCTGGCCGTCAATCTGCTGATCGTTGTTCCGCCCGCGGATGCCGTTCACCGAGAAGCCCGGGCCGTTCGTGTTCGCATAGCTGATGTCGCGAACGTTGGCGACCCCGGGCAGAGTCAAAGCTAGGAAGTCCAGGCCCTCATTCCCCTGAATGCCCGGAAAGTTGTCGAGGAGGGTGCCGGTGAACGTGGCGCTTACCTGCGCCTCGCTGGTTTCCACCAAGGCACCCGCGGCCGAAACCTCGATTGTGCTGGTGACGCTGCCTACTTTGAGCGAAAGAGTCTGCAGTCCGTTGTCCACCCCGGCCGCAACCCCGACGTCGGCCAGCATCAATTTATCGAAGCCGGGCTTCGTAATCGCCACGGTGTAAGAACCAACCGGCAGCAGGCTTAGTCGAAAAAGCCCGGCCGCGTCCGTGGTGGTGCTCGCCGTTTGGTTTGTTGCCTCGCTCTTCGCCGATACCGAAGCGCCCGGCAAGACCGCCCCTGCGGCATCAACCACGGTCCCGGATATTGACCCTTGGGAGACCTGACCGCTCGCCACCGCGGAGGAGAAAGCCAGGGTTAGAGTCAGGAACGCGGTACGAAGAGCATTTTGTCGGGCCATGCGTCCTCCTCTTCCAGTTCCAAGCCATACTCTGCGAGCCTCGCGCGGGGCCCGCAGCACGAGCTAGCTCGCAGAAACGCGGTCACTGTGGAGGGAGACGGGCGTAGGGTCAATGGAACGCGCCTTAAATCTGGAATGAACGCACATCACGGTGTATGCTGCAGATATCATTGCCCTTAGGGTTCGACCCGGCCCGAGATGTCTTCCGAATTGCCGCGACCCTGAAGGAATGCAGCCGAGACAAATAGAAGAAAGTCGTCATGGACGAGTCCATCCAGCCGCTTCGACGCGCCCGCTTTGGCCCTTTCGAGGTGAATTTTTCACTCAGGCAACTCTCGAAGCGCGGCAACCGGATTAAAGTGCACGAACAGCCGCTGCAGGTCCTGGAGATGCTTGTGGCGCGGCCGGGTGAGTTGGTTACACGCGAAGAGATCTGTCAAAAGCTGTGGCCTTCCGGCACGTTTGTGGATTTCGACAATGGACTGAACAGCGCGGTGAACCGGTTGCGCGACGTTCTGGGGGATTCCGCCGAGGCCCCGAGGTATGTGGAAACCATTCCGCGATACGGCTACCGGTTCATCGCGCCGGTCGAGAAGCTGGACGGCCTAGCGCCGCCTGCAAGCGGCACAGGCAGCGAGAGCGAACGGCAGAAACCGGATACAGCGTTCCAGCAACCTCCCGCAGGCAGCATGGCCCACACTCAGACCCCTCCTGCTCCTCGTTGGGCAGCCATCGGGCGATGGTCTTCGAGGCACAAATACCTGCTGGGCGCGTCAGCCATTGTTGCGGTGGTGGTCGCTGGGGCGCTGCCCTTCTCCGGCCGTCGCACACATGCGCTCACTGACCGCGACACCATCGTTCTGGCCGATTTTGCCAACTCTACCGGCGATGCGGTATTCGATGAGACGCTCAAACAGGGGCTTTCCATCCAACTGACCCAATCACCTTTTCTAAATCTTCTTTCCGACCAAAAAATAGACGAGACCTTGAAGTTGATGGAACGGTCTCCCGGCGACCGCCTGGTCGGCGACGTGGCCCGGGAATTGTGCCGGCGGAGCGGAAGCAAAGCGGTGCTGGCCGGATCGATCGCCAGTCTGGGAAGCGAATACGTGATCGGCCTGAAGGCGCAGAGCTGCACGAGCGGCGAGATTCTGGCTCAGGAGCTGGTGCAGGCAGCAAGGAAGGAAGACGTTCTGAAGGCGCTCGACACCGCGGCCACCCGGCTGCGAACGAAGCTGGGCGAATCGCTCAGCACGGTGCAAAAATTTGACACCCCGCTCGAGCAGGCCACCACGCCCTCGCTCGAAGCCCTGCAGGCTTTCAGCCGGGGACGTGAGACACTGTCGAGAAAAAACGACTTTCCGGCCGCAGTGCCATTTCTCCAACGAGCTATCCGTCTGGACCCGAACTTCGCTATGGCATATGCCACCCTCGGGACGACTTATTTCCAACTCGGACAGACCAGCCTCGGAGCAGAGAACACACGGAAGGCCTACGAGTTGAGAGAAAGGGTGAGCGAACGGGAGAGGTTCTACATCGAGTCTCACTACCTTCAATTCTCCACCGGCAACCTGGCCAAGGCACAGCAGGTTTATGAACTCTGGGCGCAAACGTATCCCCGAGACTTCTATCCGGCGGGCAACCTGACGGGCGTCTACGACGCTCTCGGGCAATATGACAAGGCCCTTGAGGAAGCGCGCGAGGCCTTTCGCCTCGACCCAGCAAACCAGATCTTCTATGACAATCTTACATGGGCATATCTCTTCTTGAACCGTCTGGACGAGGCTGGGGCCGCGGCAACAGAGGCACTAGCAAGAGGCGTCGAATCCTCCGCGCCGCGCGAGGTTCTCTATGAGATTGCTTTCTTGAAGAACGATTCGGCCGGAATGACTCAACAGGTGTCTGGAGCGGCGGGTAACACCGGATTGGAAGTTGATCTGCTTCTAGAAGAAGCCAAGACGGCCGCCTATGCCGGTCGGCTCAGGAAGGCTCTGGAACTTTCTCGCCGAGCGCTGGCTGCGGCGAAACATGCGGACGAGAAGGAAACGGGGGCAGGCTACGAACGCTCTGAGGCCCTGTGGGAAGCCCTTTTCGGCAATGTCGCAGAGGCGCGGCAGCATGCCGCGGCAGTGCTGGGGTTATCAAGCGAGCGGGATGCGCAGCTTATAGCAGCGCTGGCGCTGGCGCTGGCAGGGGACGTTGCCCGGGTACAGGCCCTGGCGGACGATTTGGCGAAGCGTTTCCCGGAAAATACCGTCGTCCAGTTCATTTTCTTGCCTACGCTTCGCGCGCAAATTGCGCTCAACCGGAAAGACGCTCCGAGAGCCATCGAGACCCTTCGGGCCGTCGCGGCATACGAGCTGGGATTGCCGGGCGGTCTGTATCCTGCGTATGTGCTAGGCGACGCGTATTTGGCTGGGCATCAAGGAAGCGAAGCCGCTGTCGAGTTCCAGAAAATCCTCGACCATCGCGGGATCGTGACCAACGACACCATTGGGGCAGTGGCCCACCTCGGCCTCGCCCGGGCCTATGCCTTGGCGGGGCAAACAACGCAAGCCCCCGAAGCCGGGAATTACAGGGCGAAAGCCCGTGCTGCCTACCAGGATTTCCTCACACTCTGGAAAGACGCCGACCCCGACATTCCCATTCTCCGCGCCGCGAAATCTGAGGCCGCCAAACTGCAGTAGCTATCGCCTGCCAGATTGGAATGAGATGGGTAAACCGGACCTATGGCGCTGGCTGGCCACAAACGGCGTCTTGAGAAGTTACAAACATACTGAGTCGGCGTCACAAATCTCCTCCCCGAACGAGAGATAGGCGCGTGTAGCGGGGAGGCGATGACACTCTCCGCGAGCGAAGATGACCTGAAACAGTTGGAGCGTGCCGGCCCTGAATCCCGCGATAGAACCAGCCAGATAGAGCCGACAGGTATTCACGAAATCCGGCCCAAACCGGCCGGGAACTACGCCAGCCGCGTCTTCAAAACGCTGAAACCAACATTGCAGAGTGCGGGCATAGTGGAGCCTGAGATTCTCGACATCCATTATAGAGAAATCCCAGGGCTCGAAAGTGATGGAGCAAACCCGAGGGGTATCTGCGCGGCGAAGCGAAAGACGCTTACTTCAGGCGGGCTTCTTCAAGTAAGCCACGGCGTAAAGGGGGAGTTGCGAGCCGGGGCGGTTTTCCACGCGGACGACGCGCGCGGGGACAAAGACGTTTGCCGCCCCGGGCGAGTAGGGTGCAGCCACTTCGATGATCGAGCCCTCGTGGTACACCTTCGCCGCGCGGAAGCTGAGACCTCCCCGCGAAATATCCTCCACGGTGACCCTTTCTTCCGAGCTGAATCCCGGCTGAACGACGCAGCCGATCACCTTCATGCGAACGCGCGGGTACTTTCGACTTTCGCGTCCGCCAGCGCCTTTGCGCCTCGCCGGCTGTCCGCCGGGCCGCGGCGATTCCAACAGGGCAGCGCAATCTGAGGCAGCTTCCGCAGGCGCTGCATGCCATACAGTGGGTTCGCTACAGCGTTCGCAGGGGCGGGTGATTTTCCGGTTGGCCTCGAACACTTCGGACTCGAGATTATCCAAGTACACCAATTCGCGATGATGGCAGGCATTGCATTCGAGCGGGATGCGGGAGCAGTCCTTCTCCGAATCGGAAACAGGCGGAAAATTCATGTTCCACAGGTTTTCCTGGGGATCGAGCAGTGTAATCGCGTAGACGCTGCCCTCCGGGCGTCCACCCAACGGCCCGACCACCTGCGCGGGGGCTTCTTTGCCGCTGCTGAGATTGCGGATGGTCACCTGTTGGAGGGGCGCAAGCTGCCTCTTCAATACGACGGCAGCCCCGTGGCGACTGAGCAGATGCGTGCGCGTGGTTTCGAAAAAGTCCTGGCCAGTAATCTCGGTTCCGAAGACGAGAACAGGAAGGGCGATGGAAATGCGATCGCTACGGCGCGTGCGCTCGGGTTTGGTGTCGATAGCCAATCGCTCGCCCCGAACTTCGATGTTACCGGACAGCCGGCTGTCGCCTGCAATCAAAGGCGGCGGCAAATTCCGGACACGGGAGGCAAGATTTATGGAGAGGCCCTTGCGAGGAACACTGCATCCCGTCGCCGCCGAGAGCCAAAACTCAGGAACGTGGCTCAGGCGAGCGGCGCCGAGGCTCAGTGAGTGCCGCGGGCAGCTACACTCCACTCCTCCATAAAGGCTACCGGGAGCAGCGGGCGCCGACAATAGAACGGAAGTACCGCAATCCGCTGACTTGACGGCAGCAATCGGCCGCGGGAGGCGCCGGGAGATGTTCGAAGGCGTGCGCGCTCGATCCGGTGAGGAGGGGGAAGCGGGGCAAAGTTTGTGGTATGTGTAGCAGGCCGTGAACGCAAGCCCGGCCGTTTCTCCGCGCCGCGAGCTCACCGCCGCCAGTTCGACGATTCTGGTGGTGTCCAACACGATTGGCGCCGGTATTTTCACGACCAGCGGATTTCTGGCCGGAGACCTCGGCCGGCCCTGGCTGGTGCTGGCGATCTGGATGGCCGGTGGAGCAATCGCGCTGGCGGGGTGTTTGTCGTACGCGGAGATGGGCGTGAATCTTCCCCGGTCGGGCGCAGAGTACGCATATTTGCGCGAAGCGTGGGGGCCCACTTGGGGATTCTTGAGCGGCTGGGTGTCGTTTTTCGCCGGTTTCTCGGCGCCGATCGCGGCGGGAGCACTCGCGGTTTCGGAGTATCTGGGCGCGACCTTCCCGATGCTGGCATCGCAAGCGCCGCAACCCGCGGTATGGGGATTGTTGCACGTGGACCGGGCGCGGCTGGTGAGTGTGGCGCTGATCGCGATTCTGGCGCTGGTGAACGTCCGCGGAGTAGCGGTGGCCGCGAGGCTCCAGAACGGGCTGACTGCAATCACGCTCGGAGTGATTGGCGCATTTCTGGCGCTCGGGTTCACCGCCGGCCGGGGCGATTGGGGGCATTTCGGGATGGACGCGGCGCGCACTTCCTCCCACGGGCTGGCTTCGCAATTTGCGGTCTCGCTGATTTTTGTGATGTTCGCGTACAGCGGATGGAATGCGGCGGCGTATGTAGCCGAAGAGATCCTGATGCCGGAGCGCATTCTGCCGCGTGTGCTGCTCATGGGGACAGGGCTGGTTGCTTTCTGCTATCTCGCCCTCAACGTGGCGTACATTTATGCGCTGCCGCTGGAATCGCTCGAGGGAGTGCTGGCTGTAGGGGCGGCGACGGCGAAGGCCATGTTCGGCAGCCGGGTAGGAACCCTTTTCGCGGGGATGCTGACGCTGGCTTTGCTCTCGAGCGTGAGCGCCATGTCCGTGGTGGGGCCGCGCGTGTACTATGCGATGGCGCAGGACGGGTGCTTTCCGCGCGGGGCCGCAAGGCTTCATCCGCGCTGGCAGACACCGTTTCGAGCCATCATGTACCAAGCACTCTTGTCCTCGATTCTGGTGCTGACAGGGACGTTTGAAGCGCTGGTGTACTACATCGGCTTCGCGCTGATTCTGTTTGCAGCGCTGGCAGTAGCCGGGTTATGGCGCCTGCGCCAGCGCCCGGGCTGGCGCCGCCTGGCCGCGGTGAGCTGGTGCTACCCGGCCATTCCGGCGATTTTTGTTTCGACCAGTTTATGGATGCTGAGTTGGACTCTGGTGGAACGCCCGCACGAAGCGACCTGGGGATTGCTGACGGTGGCATGTGGGGGTGCGATCTACCGATGGAAAGGTTCGCGGAAGAACCCGGCTCTCCAGAATCCAGGCAATCCACTGGCGGGGTGAAGGCGTGGATCAGAACGAAAATGCGCGTGGGAGCGTGGCGAGCAGGAAAAGTGGGGCGCCCCAGGCAGCCGAGCGCGTGCGGTGTAACCGCAGGATATCCTGCGTACCAGACATGCGCGTGAATCCGAAACCGGCGGTGGTTGTGCTTCTGCTGGCATCGACTTGCGCGCTCGCAGAAGCACAAACGGCGACGAATCCGCAATTTCTGACTTACGAGCAGGCAGAACCGGTGCTCCGCGCGCAGGCCGCGAATCTTCCCGGGGAGCTCGGCGGGACGGGCTTGCCGAGCGCGGAAAAATGGGCGATGTGGGAGCGCCAGGAGGACGCGCGAATCCGGGCGCGGCTCGAGCGCGGCCAAGAGGATACGCTCACGAATCTGCTGAGGTTCGGCGTGACGTTCACGAAGGAATACCGGATCGACGACGCCTATCTCGTCAAGTATGGCCAGAGCTCGCTGGTGGACGCGTTCGCGGATAAGCGCGCCGACGATTTGATCCGCGCCATGGCTGCAGGGAGCCGGAACGAAGGCATCGCGCATATGCGCGCGTTTCTGGAGAAGAAGGGTTTTTCGTTCCAGACGCGGGAGGATCAGAAAAAAATCAAGACGTATCTGCTGGGAAACCTCGCTCGGATGCGGGACGAGATGGCGCGCTACGTCCGCGAGACGCAGGAGGGCAGCCGGTTCCAGTTATTCCAGGACCGGGGCATCTCGCTGGACACGAACCTTTGGCCGGACTTCATGATCGACCAGCACCTGATGAATATGATGGAGAAGGGGCTGCTGCGGCCGGGCGCGGTTCGGCGCGTGGCCGTGGTCGGCCCAGGCCTGGATTTCGCCAACAAGGAAATGGGGAGTGATTTCTATCCGCGGCAGACCATCCAGCCGTTTGCCGTTCTCGATTCCCTGATCCGCCTGGGACTTTGCGATCCAGCCGCGGTCGAGCTGTACACGATGGATATCAGTTCCGAGGTAAATTTCCACATCGAGAGGGCAAGGCGAAACGCGGCCAGGGGAAGGGCTTACGTGGTCCAGCTTCCCTGGGACATCGCGGCGCGAATGACGCCCGAATACCGCAAGTCTTTTGTCGAGTACTGGGAGAAGCTGGGGGCGAGCATCGGCGAACCGATCGCGCCGATCTCCGTGCCCGAGGCTGCAGCGGCAACAACGCAGACGCGCGCGGTGAAGATTCGCCCGGAAATCGTGCGGCGCCTCAAGGAATTGGATGTGAATATCGTATTCCAGCATGCCGCGATGGGGACACAGGAAGGCTTCGACATGATTATCGGCACAAACATTTTTATTTACTTCGGCGAACTGGAGCAGTCACTCGCCTGCCTGAACATGGCGTTGATGCTGAATCCCGGCGGCTACATTCTGTCGAACGACAAGTTGCCCATTTCGGCGGCAGACGGTCTCGCAGATTCCCTGGAAAGCAGGCGGGTTGTTGCGCGCGATCCTGACCGCATCGAGTACATGTTCACATACGTCTACCGGCACTGAAGCTGTGGCGGGGCGTGCGCGGCGGCAGCTTCCCGCCGGAAACCGGAAATACCGGGCACCAAAGGACAGCGCGAATACGAGCTACGGTTTGAGCGGGGCCGTGGTTGCATCGGGAATCTCTCCGGCCGACTGCTGCAGCTTGGGCGCAGAGATCCGGTGCTGGCTATCCACGGAGAAAAGCATGTAGTTGCTGTAACTGTGGCTGCGATGAATGCGCTTGCCTTTCCAGTCGAAGTAAACCTCCGCAGTCCTGGGAAGCCAAATGGCGACATCTTTGGACTGGAATTGGACCGCGCCAAATTCGATGACGGTATGTTCCGAGATCGGACGGATTTGCGGATAGGGGCGCGCCGGGCCTGCCACTGCGAGAGGCGAGGCAGGGCCGCTCCGAAAGCCCATACAGCGATTCTGATAGAGTCTGACTCGTGGAACCGGGACAACCCAGCCGGACAGCGCTGGCAGCGGCGGCGCACCGCGCTGCGCACCAACTCCTCGAAAACGGAAGCATTTTTGCCGACCCGCTGGCGGTGCGAATTCTTGGGGTCGATGCGGAAAGGGTGGCGCGCGAAGCGAGAGAACAGCCCGCACGGCGGAGAATGCGTCTGTTCATCGCGGTGCGCACTCGGTTTGCCGAGGATGCACTGGCCGCAGCGGTCGAGCGCGGCGTACGCCAACTGGTAGTGCTGGGCGCAGGTCTGGACACGATTGCCTTCCGCAGCCCGTGGGGAGACCGCGTGCGCATGTTCGAAGTGGATCATCCTGCTACTCAGGCGTGGAAGCGCGCGCGGCTGGCTGATGCGGGGATTAAGGAGCCACAGTGGCTGATATTCGCTCCCGTCCAATTCGAGCTGGAGACGCTCGCAGACGGTTTGGCTACGGCGGGGTTCGACCCGGCGCAGCAGACTTTCTTCACGTGGTTGGGCGTTGTCCCGTACCTGACTGAAGCAGCTATCTGGAGGACACTGGGGTTTATTGCGGGCGTGCCCGGAGGCGCACATGTGGTGTTCGACTACGCGGATCCCCCGGAATCCTTGTCGCCGGAAATGCGCGCGTACCGTGACGAAGGAGCGGCTCGAGTCGCAGCGCTGGGTGAGAAATGGCTGACGCATTTCGAGCCGCAGGAACTCCACGGCAAACTCGCGGGCCTGGGTTTCCGGGAGATTGAAGATCTAGGGCCGCCGGAAATCCGGGCGCGATATTTTCCCTCGTCTACCGGCCCATTGCCGGAGCGGGGAGGGCACGTCCTGCGGGCCACAACCGTACGCACTTGAAGGCAAGACCTCGAACGCTCAGTCTGCCCCATTCGCAAAGGTGCAATGCGCGAACTTCGCTGTCTCCGGTCTCTCCGTCAGGGAGACGGCGGGAGCGAGTAGTCGAGCGTGTAGGAATGCTTGCCGCTCTCGATGACGATGTTCATCGATCCGGAGATGCCAACGAGCTGGCCGGTACCCGAACCGGGCACGACGGTGACACTCAGATGGACTCCGCTCGGCTCCATGGTGCCATTGTGCTGGAGCGCGAAGCTGCCTGAGCGGCCGGAAAGCTTTCCGGTGACCCGCTCCATGCCAACGTATCCCCCGGAACCCGAGGGTGGACCGCCGCAGGCGAGCATCTGGCCCTTGCTCGCGGCTTCTAAATCGCCATGGAACTGCTTCTCGAGGAGCAGGCGACTGATGCCGGAATCAGCACCGACGGCATCAGGCTCCTGAGGGGTGACCTTGACGTCGAACGTTCCGCTGGCATGGCGGGACACGGCGGCCTCCTTCTGCGGTGTGGCCGGCGATTGCGCACGCCCGATGGGGCTGGCGGCGAGGCACAGGCAGAGGACTCCGATCATACAGACACTCCGTCCCGTTCGATGAGTCATGATTTCTCCTTTTCCGCGTCCTGTTTTGGTTCGGAGCACTCCGACACCACACGAGACGGCGGGCTGAGAAGGTAGGAAGGATGCATCTGCCCGGTGGGAGCGTAAAGCTCGTCGTGGGTATAGCGGAAGCCGAGTTTTTCGAGAACGCGACGAGAGGGGGCGTTGTCGGGATGATGGCCGGCAAAGAGGCTGCAAGCTCCGACCGTGGTGAACGCGTAGGCAATCACGGCCCGGGCCGCTTCCGTGGCCAGGCCTTTGTTCCACGAGGCTGGTAGTAGATGAAAGCCTAGTTCATACACTCCACTGGTCTGGTGGTAGGGCCGGAGGCCCGCGCATCCCACATGCTCGCCGCTTGCTCGGAGAAAGATGGGCCAGTATTGAACTCCCAGGGAATTTTGCATGGCGATTTCGCTGCGCAGGCGCTCTTCGACTTTCTGCGGAGGGAGCGGACCGGAAATAAAGCGAGTGACCCGCGGATCGCTCCAGAGAGCCAGGGCGAGCGGAAGGTCATCGAGCGACCAATGGCCGAATCCGAGCCGCCCGGTGGAGAGAAAATAATGGCGAGTGGGGCGCATGGATGCCAGACTACTGTGCTCCCAGCCGGGTGTGGGTGCAAAGCCTGGCGCGATTCCAACGCCCAGAAGAGAGGCGAAATTGGCACGGAAAAGGCCGCCTAGGGACGGCGGGGTACCAGTGCGATTGGTACTTGACACCTCCCGGGGAACCGGGGCTAGGATTAGGCCCGGGTCTGATGGTCAGACCATCAGACCGCAACGGAACCCCGTGACCGCCCCTGTCAAAGTCGAACTGGAGACAATCCAACGCACCAAAGTTTATGAGGAGGTGGCCGCACAGCTCGAGCGGCGCATTCTGGAAGGTGCGTTACGGCCGGGCGATAAGCTGCCGCCCGAACGCGAGCTGGCCGAGCGATTTGACGTCAGCCGGAGCGCGGTTCGCGAGGCCATCCGCTCGCTAGAGCTGAAAGGCCTGGTCGAGCCACGACCGGGCGAGGGCACGCTGGTCCGCACGCCTTCGATCGACTCGTTGCTGAATCCGCTGGCCAGCCTGCTGGGCCAAAAGCGGGAATTGGTGAGGGAACTGCTAGAAGTGCGCGCGATGATCGAGCCTCCACTGGCGGCGCGCGCGGCGCGCAACGCCGGGCGTGAAGACATTGCGAGGTTCGAAGATATTCTGGAACGGCAACGGGAGAAAGTGGCGCGGCAAGAACTGGCCGTCGAAGAGGACTCGGAGTTTCACTACACGATTGCCCAGGCTTCCAAGAACAGCGTGATCCTGAAAGTTGTGGACATGATGATGGACATCCTGAGGGAGAGCCGCGAGCGCTCCTTGCAGGTGGCAGGGAGGCCGGAAAAGTCGCTGGCGGGTCACCGGCGGATTTTCAATGCCATCAAGCGCCGGGAACCAGAGGGCGCGGAAGAGGCAATGCGACAACACCTGTTCGAGATTGAGGAAATTCTTTTCAAGACGATATAGATAGAAAAGGAAGGGGACCAACATGGGCCGTTTGTTCGCGGTGGAAATCGTGTACCGGGGCATCTTCCAGAAGACGCTGGCGAAAAATATCAGCCGAGGCATCGTGCTGGCCGCGAGCCTGGAAGGAAAGCCGGGAACCTCGTTCGGGCGTTATGGAGACAGCCCGGAACGCAACGGGATTCCAGCCAAGTACTTTGCCATCGTGGCGACGGACGACCTGACGCTGGAAGAGGGCATGGCCAAGTACGAGCCGAAGGAAGTGGACATCACCGTATGCGTGGACGACACGCTGTGCAAGGGCGTGGAATCGTGGGCGTGGTACGGGTTGCAGCCGATCAACCGGCTGACCAAGGCCGGAGGAACGCTGATCGTCACCTCGAAAGAGCCGCCTGAGAAGCTGATGCCGATGATTCACCAGAAACAGGATCCCTACAAGCTGGCGGTGCTGAAGGGGATCCCAAGCTTCTCCGGCCTGTGGGTATACAAGGACGACCACACAGACGTGCGCATCCTGGGGGCCATAGCCAAATTGCTGCCCGACATGCTCAAGCTCGACTCGGTGAAACAATTCATCCTGCACGAATGGAACGACGCGGTGAAGGTACAGTCGGCCACGAACAGCTACAACCGCATCACGGCGCAGAACGTGAGCCCGAGCCAGGGGAATCCGGAAAAGCCTTTCCAGTTCGAGTTGCTGAAATGGCATGAGATGCGGGACGGTGTGTCGATTCCCTGCATCGCGCCGGGACACAAGATGGACGACCCGGCGACCCATGCAACGGGCGGCTTCCAGCCGGCGCGGAATCCCACGTTCAAAAAGTGGTCCACGCGGACGATGCGGCCAGTAATTGACTTCGATACCTGCATCAAGTGCACGCTGTGCTGGCTGCAATGCCCCGACTCTTGCTTCGACGTGACGCCGGAAGGCCTGTACGACGCGAACATGGAGGCCTGCTGCGGGTGCGGCGTGTGCGAGGCGGTGTGCCCGGTAAAGGACTGCGTGACGATGGTGAACGAGGTGGCCTTCAAGGACAACTCGAGCCAGTGGGAAGCGTGGCGCAAGAACAAGGACACGTACAACACCTGGCTCAAGGGCACGATCGCGAACAAGGCGGACCGTTCCCACGGTTTCCGGTACAAAGGCCAATACGAGGAACAGACGCCCGAAATGCTGGAAATTGCGAAGAGTAGCTAGCGCGGCGGTGAGAGGAATTCGGGGCGACCGGCCGGGGCCGGCCGCCTGAGAGGAAGCAAATTTCCGGCCCGGACAATACCGGGCCGCACAGCGGCGAAGGAGCAACGGACCATGGCACAGATGACGGCAACGCTTCCGGAGCGGGGCACGGAAGAGACTGCACTAATCACGGGAAGCGAAGCGATCGCGGTGGCGTGCAAGCTGGCGGACGTGGATGTAATCACGGCCTATCCGATACGCCCATACGACACGGTGATGCAGTACGTGGCCAAGTTGGTGGCCAACGGGGAGTTCGACTGCGAATACATTGTGGCGGAAGGCGAACACTCGCAGTTCGAGATCGTGAAACACGCCTCGGCGTGCGGAGCGCGCGTGTTCACGGGGTCGAGCGGGGTGGGCTGGATGTACGCGATGGAGGCGCTGACGGTAACGCCGGCTCTGCGCATCCCCATGATCGCCATGGTGGGCAACCGCGCCCTGGACGATCCGGGAGCATTTGGCGTGGAGCATAATGACGCGCTGACGGTGCGGGATCTGGGCTGGATGCTGGTATGGGTGGACACGGCGCAGGAAGCTCTGGATACCGCGCTGATCGCCTACCGAGTGGCCGAAGACCGGCGCATCTTCCTGCCGTGCGGGATCAGTTGCGACGGCGCCTTCCTGACGCACTCGCAGGCCATGGTGAAGATTCCGACGCAAGACCAAGTGAACAAATTCCTG
Source organism: Candidatus Acidiferrales bacterium (assembly GCA_030038535.1). Lineage (GTDB taxonomy): Bacteria > Acidobacteriota > Terriglobia > Acidiferrales > UBA7541 > JOPF136. Next base: position 12,454 of record JASHSV010000025.1, on the reverse strand, counting down.
CCACGCTACAACCGCGCGGACCTGCTGCTGCATCCGGACAACCCCATTACGGTGGCGCCACAGGCCAACGAGGACTGGGTGATGGAAATCCGCCGGCAGAATTACGCGGCGATGGAGCGGGTGCCCGGAGTGATTCGTGAAGCGTACGCGGATTTCGAGCGCATCTTCGGCCGCAAGTACGGCAACCCGTTCTTCGAAGAGTATGAGACCGCGGACGCGGACGTGGTGATTATGGGCATGGGAACGCTTTCGATGCCGACGCGCGTGGCCATCCGCAAGCTGCGCAGTGAAGGAAAGAAAGTCGGGATGGTGCGGCTGCGCTGGTTCCGGCCGTTCCCGGCGGAAGAGCTGGCAAAATGCCTCTCCCGCTTCAAGGCAGTCGGTGTGCTCGACCGCGACTTCTCGTTCGGCTCGCCCTATATGTCCGGCGTGGTGGCAACCGAGACGAGGGCCGCGCTCTACACGGACACGATAAGCAAACATCCCCCGGTGCTGAACTTCATCGGCGGGCTGGGTGGACGCGAAGTGACGGTTCCAGACGTGGAAAAGATCGCCCACGAGCTGTACGAGGCCGCCGAAGGGAAAAAGAAGCCAGCGACCCAGTGGATCGGGCTGCGGGAGTAATCGGGAGCTGCATCGAGCGAGCTTGCGAGTTCGAATTTCAGGAGGACAGGAATGGCCATTTCACCGTTCGTAGAAATCGACGCGACGCAGAAGCTGGACCCGTTCAAGGGCGTAAAGAAGATTCCCCTGGAGGAGTACTTCACCTCCGGGCATCGCACCTGCCAGGGGTGCGAATCGGCCCTGGTGATGAAAATGATGGTGAAGGCAGCGGGACCGCGCACGATAGTGCTGGGAAGCACGGGGTGCATGTACGTGGCCAACACGACGTATTACAGCACGTCGTGGGTGGTGCCGTGGATGCACACACAACTGGGCTCGAGCGGCTCAGCGGGCCTGGGCGCAGCGGCGGCGCTAAAGGCGCAGATGCGCAAGGGCAAGATGAAGAAGGAGCCCATCAACGTGATCGCCTTCTGCGGCGACGGCGGGGGCGCGGATATGGGCCTGGGCGCCATTTCCGCGTCGCTCACGCATCCGGACTACAACTTCCTGATTCTGCTCTACGACAACGAGTCGTACGCCAACACGGACATCCAGCTTTCGGGCTCGACACCATACGGCGCGCACACCACGTTCAGCCCGCCGGGAAAAATGAAGCGGATCATGCACCACCGCTGGAAGAAAAATACCGCGGGGATGCTGGCGGCAGGGCATCCCGAGTGCAAGTATGTGGCCACGGTCTGCATGTCGTACGGTCTGCTGGGGATGAACTGCATCCGGAAGGCGCTGGAGATCGGCGGGCCGACGTTCGTCCACTCGCTCGATCCCTGCCCCAAGGGTTGGGATTACGATCCCTACATCTCCCACGAGCTGGGCGAACTGGCGGTGACCACGGGCATCTGGCCGCTTTACGAAGTGGAGAACCACACCCTGCGCCTGCTGGGCAAGACCAAGGAAATCGCGGAAGGGCGGTACGTCCGGCAGCCGGTGCGCGACTATCTGATGAAGCAGGGACGCTTCGCGCATTTCACCAAGGACGACATCGATTATTTCCAAAGCAAGGTTGACGAGATGTGGCAGAAGTGGCTAATCCCGGGCGTGATTCCCATGATGAAGGACGTGGAGGGCGACAAGCCGCCGGCCGAATAGCATGGCTGGGGATGGCCGAGAAGTATCCAAGGAGAGATTCAAGGAATACGGGTCTCTTTTCTCCCGTTAGAGGCCCAACGAACGGATGCGACCGCCGGATTCGGGTTTGGTTCTAGCCAGATTCGGGACCAGGGGAGTAGAGTGATGGGCGCTTCTCAGGACACTGCGGATGTGTCCTCTTCCTTTTTTTCCAGCCGCTGGGTAATTCTACTTTTCAGCATTCTCAGCATGGTGGCAGTGGCCAACTTTCAGTACGGCTGGACCTTGTTCGTTAAGCCGATTCAGCAGCACTTGAAGGTAGACGCGGCGCTCATTCAAGTGACCTTTACGGTGTTTGTGCTGCTGGAAACGTGGCTCGTACCGTTCGAGGGCTGGCTGGTGGACAAGTTCGGACCGCGGCTGCTGGTGATGCTAGGCGGAGTCTTCGCCGGAGCGGGCTGGGTGGGAAGCGGAAAGGCGGAAACGCTCACCTCGCTGTATCTGTGGTACGCGGTCGCCGGCATCGGCGCGGGAATCGTTTATGGCACGGCCGTGGGGAGCGCGCTGAAATGGTTTCCGGACCACCGGGGGCTCGCCGCAGGCCTGACCGCCGCGGGATTCGGCGCGGGAGCCGCCTTCACCGTTCAACCGATCGCCGATCTGATCGATTCGGCAGGATATCAAACCGCGTTCGTGCGGTGGGGAATCATCCAGGGAGTCACGGTTATCATCGCGGCGTGCTTCCTTAAGGCGCCGCCGGCGGGCTGGCTGCCAAGGACGTGGCGGCAGGCGCCCGCAGGAACCATAGTGAGGAAGCGGCAGAGCCTGGGTGATTTCACGTCGGGCCAGATGGCCACTACGCCGCAGTTCTGGCTGATGTACGTGATGATGATCCTCGTGGCCACCGGTGGGCTGATCGCTACGGCGCAGCTCGGGCCGATGGCCACAGACTTCAAGGTAGACAAGGTGCCGGTGTCCTTCCTCTTTACGAGTATGCCGGCGCTGACATTTGCCCTCTTCCTGGACCGGATATTGAATGGAATCTGCCGGCCATTTTGGGGCTGGATCTCCGACCACTTCGGCCGGGAAAACACGATGGGCCTGGCGTTCGGACTGCAAGCGATCGCCATTTACGTGCTGATTCAGTTTGCCGCGCGTCCCAAGCTTTTCGTATTGTTCAGCGGATTTACCTTCTTCGGGTGGGGCGAAATCTTCTCGTTGTTCCCGGCGCTCTGCGGCGACTTTTTCGGGCGCAAGCACGCCACAGCGAACTACGGCTACCTGTACACGGCCAAGGGCGCGGCAGCCATTTTTGTGCCTATCGGATCCGCGCTTGCCGCGGGCAAGGCCTTCGATTTCCGCGCCGACATTCTTTTTGTGGTGGGCGGGCTCATCGCCATGTTTGCACTCTATTTGGGACCCGAGGTACTGCATTTCGAACTGGGCACGACGTTGAAGCGGATCTTGCTGGCGGTGTCCGCCTGCCTTGGGACCTATGCCATCCTTCTGTCCGTGTTTCGTGACTTATGGACTCCATTTTCCGCCAAGTTCACGTTGCCTAACACGGGATGGGCAGGCGTCTTCGACGTGGCCATCGTCTTTAACGTGATTGCCGCACTGCTGGCCTTCTTCGTTTTGCGGCCGCTGAAGGTGCCCGCGCTGCCTCAGGCGACGCCCGCCCCGCCGCACCCGACGGCGGCTCCAGCGCACGGCGATTAGGAATCGCCGCTCGCGGCGCCTGCGTGATTCGTATTCTTCAGCCGCACAACCTACAATCAGGCGCTGCTCGGAAGGAGTAATCATGCAAAGATCGCTTCTCCTCGCGGGAATCGGTTTGCTGCTGTCGGTGCCTCTCGAAGGCAATCAAGCGACGCCACCGGCGGCCGCAGGCACGGCGGCCCAGCCCGAAAAGCTGACCGCCCCGGCTGAGCTCACGAACTTGCTTGACAGCAAGGTCCATGAAGAGTGGGCAGCCTTCAAGAGAAAAGACAAGAAAGCGTACGGCGATTTGCTCACCGACGATTACGTGGCAGTCGAGGCGGATCGGGAGGGCGAGCGCAACAAGTGGCACATGCTGCGGGAAGTCGAGCACAGTATGTACACGGACTATACCTTGTCGTTTCTAAAGGTCATTCAGCTCGGGCCGGATGCCGCCCTCGTCCGCTATGAGGCATTCTTCCGGTTCCCGCCCAAGTCGGCCATTCAATTCGAAAAAGTTCTGATCAGCGAGATCTGGGTGAGGCGCGACGGGCAATGGAAATGCCTGCACTATCAGGAAACCGCCGTTAGATAAGGACAGTGCAGGACGCTCGAAGAAAGACCCGGACGACCCAGTGCGCCGCGCGTTCGCCGGCTACTGGCAGTCGGGAGGCATCGCGGCTATGGCGGAATAGGAGTCGCAGGGCTTTTTCTGCTTTTCCGGCGCAATCGGCGCGCGGTGATGCTTGAGCACCCACAGGCCCTCGTCGTTTGCGAGGTAAATAATGCCGCGGGCCCCATCCCCCAGGATGCTGGTGACGTTTTTGAAAGTCTGAAGGACCTTGGGATGTGCGGGATCGGTCAGATCGAGAATCTTGACAGTCTCTGTAGAGCTCGGCCCGCTCTGGATGGTTCCCTTGGCGGACTTGTCGGGGACTTCGGCTACCCCGACGTCGGATCCCACCATCCGCAGGCTTCCCGCAGTGGCGTCGTTGGCCTTTGCCTGCCGGTTGACGAAACTCGGATACTGCGGCTTGCTGACGTTGACGATCACAAAGCCCTGCTTGCCTGCCTGCTGAATGTAGAGATAGTGCTTATCCCCGATGCGCTGGAGCACCATCTGGTTCCCCGGTGGTGATTCGAGAGTGAGATGAGCAATGACTTCCGCGGGCACGTCAGTTGACTTCGGATTGGCGCCGGAGGTGTTAGCGGAAAGGCGCGAACCCGAGGCGAATGTGGTGAGAACCAGGAGGCAGAAAAGCGCGACTGCTCTTGAACCAGTCTTACCTGCTGCGCGCTGGTTGGACATGACGTGCTCCTTGCATTCCCGGATGCTTACTCTCGGGAGCTTTCTCGCGGGCATATGCCGGGCGACGAAGTATATACCTTTCGTGCTCCCCCGAAGGAAATCAGGATCCTGCGGTAACAGTTTCCGGCGCTACAAGCCCTTGTCCTCTTTCGGGCGGGCTATTGCCGCGCGTAAACCAGAATGCAGCCATTGCTGCTTTGCGTGGAACAGATGTTTCCCGCTTGCGACGGCACAAAGATGTGGTTGTTGATGCTATCGGCAGCCACGCTGTGAGAGTTCGAGTTCGTCGGTACGTTTACCAGCCAGATTCGCTGTCCGGCATCAATCACGCCCATCACCGGACCGTTGGGCATGTCGCGCCCGGCGGTGTAGTAGCGGTTGTCACCGGGGTTGTACCAGACTTCATCTGTGCCGCCGGTTTGCGTGATGGTGGCCACGATCTGATTGGTGGTGCCGTCGAAGATGATGCAGTTCGGCGGAAACGCGATGCCATCATGGTCGCCGCAGCCGATCAGAAAATCGTGTCCGGGGCCCTGGACGATTGCGGCGGCCATGCAGTTGAGAACGGGGATTGAGGCTATGACGATCGGCCCGTTGGGATTCCCGAGCTGCGGATCAATTTCGTCAATACAGCCTACGGCGACGCTGGCCTGCGTAGGCAAATTGGAAACGGTGCAATTGGAATTCGCCAGATAAAACGTGTTGTGGAATGGGTTAAAGGCCAGCCCACCCAGGCCCGCAGGAGCGATTTCTCCCGTCTGGGTGCTGGTCGCGGTTCCGTTGTTGGTGATGAAGACCCCTGTGTTGCTGTCCACGATTGGGCCATGATGGCAGGGCACATTCGCGCCTCCGACACCCACGCCTTGTCCGGAAACGCCGGAGGGAACAGCTTCGGACGGGTCGGGACAGAAAAAGCCGTTGTTATTGTCCACCGGAACCATCGAACTCTGTGGACTCGCCCCATCGTAGTAAATCTGGCCCAGAATGCAGGTGGGGTAATTTGACCCCGTGACCAAGCCGGTCGCAAAGCTCACCACGCCGGGCGTGTAATTCGCCGCCGGATTCACGGGCGCGCAAATGCCCTGCCCCGCGGCAAGCATGGGGTTGGTGTAATTCCTGGTCACGATGTCCGTCACGTCCACGATGGAAACCATCGGGAGCCCTGGGTCGCCATTGATGACGGCGAAGATGGCATGGCACGCGGTGCTTGTTGCCGAAGGCGTGCATCCCGCGGGGATCGTGCCAAAGGCCATTTCGTCTGAACGATCGTCCCCGCAGGTGGGATCGCTACCGGCGCCGCCGTTCCAGGAGGCGATGCAGGGAGCCACGCCGACAGGGCCGTCGAAATCGGGTGAAGAACCAGTGGGAAAATCAGCGATCACCATGGGGGGCGATGTGGCGCCGCTCACGTCAACCACCACTACCGTAGAACTGCCGCTGCCCGCAAAGAGTGTAGTGCCGTCGGGAGTAACGAGCAGGCCATTCGGTCCGGAGAGTGGATTCACGCCGTTCGCGCGCGCGGCGCAGCACTGTGCCCCTGGGAACCCGCCAAAGAATCCGTTGGCCCCGAATCCAGGGAAAAATGTGCTGAAGGTGTCGAAATAGCCGGGGTTTCTGCATCCAAATCGCGTGAGAATGTTCTGCGGTACTGCCGCTGTGCCCCTGCCGCTCTGCGAACCCAGGCCGGTGATGATCGAGGGAATGTTCGGCGTGGTAGCCGCGGTCGTGCCCGGCGCCGGGGTATTGCTGCCGATGCAGGGGCTCCCATTATTCCCCGCTTGCGCCACTTCATTGAGCCCGCCGATGGTGTTCACCGCTTCATCGAGCGTGGTGCTCGTCACCACCACGTCCAAGCCGATGCGGTCCGAAGTGTAGACCACGCGCTGATTGGGGTCGAACCAGCTAATGTCGAAGGAGTTGAACGGCCCGCCGGGCTCGCCGGTGGGGTTGTGTTCCGGCACCGGGACCACATCAATGACGCCGTAAGCGCCGTTCGTGGTCGTGCCGCAGGTGGGACACCCGGGCTGGGATCCACAACTGTTCCATATCAACCCAACCGCCAGTAATAGAATGGCCGCGAAAATCTTCATCAGTCTGAACTTCATGGAAAAACCTCCTCCGAGATGACCGCTGGGATTCCGCCCGGTACTGCTCTGCTCGGTATTTTTCGAATGAATCATGACTTTCTCCGCCCGCCAAATCACAAGTCCGTTCCAGCGCATGGTTGGCTCCTGCTCACTAGAAGCGGAACTGGAGCCGCTGTTCGAAAACCAAGTACGTCTGCGGCAATTCGCCGATGGTGCTCGGCTGCCTGAGGCGGTCGACATTGAGGTTCGTCTGGAACCGCACCCAGTAGTTCAGATACCAGTTGATTCCTCCGGTGAACTGGTCGGTACGGTCGTCGAAGGTGGGCACGAACTCCGGAGTCAAGGTATTGTCGAAGAAGATGCCCGGCTCATTCCCCTGAATTCCGGAGTAACGGAAGGCCAGCTCAAACGCGCCCCACCCCCTTCCTCCGCCGCCAGGGGTCTCCGGGCCGAAGACGGGATGTTTGATGCGGGGCGTGCCGTTTTCAGGGCGACTTTCGCCGGTCAACAAGTATGTGGCTCCGATGCCGTAGGCCTTGTATCGGACCGTCGGAAGATTCTGGAAACCGAGTCCGCCGAATTCCAGCGTGCCGACGCCGGTGCGGTCGAACTGGGCCTGCACGTACTCGCCGCGCATAGCCGCGGGGCCGTGGATAAATGTGAACTCGCCCTCACCCCGCCAGACGTTGCCGTTGATGGGGAACTGGGGAAAGAAGGTGTAGGCCGCGTCCGGCATGCTTGTCGGAGGAGTCTGCTCATTCGAGAGGCCACGCGCGTAGCTATAAGCCATTGAGCCTCCCAAGGCGAAAGCGCGGAAAAAACTGTCCTTGTGATTCCGCCAAGGATAGAGGCGAATTCGTCCCACAGTCTCCGGAATGCTGGTGGTGTTGGATGCGGTGGCATAACCGTGTCCGTTGAAGATCCCGCCCCAGTACTGGAGCACACCTCCCCAGATGTCGCCGTGAATTACGGCGCCCGGGCTGCGGTAGGCGGAGGCGGCCGAGGGGTACAACAACGACTGCAGGCCACGATCAGCGAAGTCGATATTGGTGACGCCCGTAACTTCCTCCTGGGCGAACGGCTCCTTGAACTGCCCAGCCTGAATCTGGAATGCGTCATTGAACTTCACGTTCAAATACACGTCGCGAATGATTGCGCCCGTGGCGCCCGTTCCGGAAGACGCGGCGTCGGTCAGAAGGGCGAACTGAAGGTGGCTGCCGTAATTGCCCTGGAAACCGAACCGTGCGCGGCGCACGGCGAAGCTGTTTGCGGGCGCGCCGTCGCCACGGTAGGAACGGTAATCCGTCTGCACATAGCCGTAGGGCTGGATCTGCAAGTTACCGTCTGCGCTGCGGATGAAGAAGTGTTCTCCGTTCCATCCGGCGGTGACGGGCGGACCGCCCGCGTTCTGGCTGGCCTTGGAGGCTTGCAGCAGCGCGTCGATGTCCGTGAGGCTGTCGGAGTCGTTGCCGCTAGTAACCTCTGGAGCGCCGGCTCCAGGACCGGGTTCGGTGTTGGATAAAGTTGCCGAAGCTGCGACCGGCGGGATGGGCGCCGCAGCTATTTCCGTCGCCGGGGTGGCAGCGGCCGACGAAGCCGGAGTGGGCGCCGCGGCAACCGGAGCCGCAGGAGTTTCGGGTTGGGCCTTGGAATCCATCAATTTCTTGATGGCAGCCCTCAGTTCCGCCACTTCTGCGCGCAGCTCCTCGACTTCTTCCCGCGTCGCGGCCGCCGGTGCCGTTGGCGCAGCGCTGGTGGAAGTGACAGGCTTGGCCGCGTCGCTCGAAGTACCGGAAGCACCCGTCGCGGAAGGCTGGTCAGGGGAACTCTTGCCGGAGTCCGCGGCCCGTGTGGAGAACACGAGGCAGCTGCAGGCGGTCGCGAGCAAAACAAACCTAACGATGCGCATGATTTCCCCCTAAGAGAAGCGTTTGCGAGACCTGACAGGGAAAGCCAACCGAACAGGCGTAGCCTGAAGAGTGCGGGGCGCAGACCGTTGAGGAAGGGGCGAGCACGCGCGCGTCAAAAGGCGTGCGCATAGCGGCTGCGGCGGATTCTGCGGAGATCTCCACCACTACCACCCCTGGTTCGGTGGTCAGACCACCGAATGCGGGGGGCATCCTCTCCGCTCGCTCGATGCGTGTCAAGAAGATTGAAGCAATTTTTCAATCTGCCTGTGGATTTTTTTCGATGGGTATCGGGCCGAATCGCCGGATGGGGAGGCGCCGTATCACGCGAGTAGGGCGGCAGAACGCGTGGGCGGCCGCAGGTCCCAATTTCGGCCGCGTTCCCTCCACCTACCTCATGATCACAACGTGGGGATCAATCTTCTTCTTTCCGCCGTCGTAACTGACGACGTATTTGTACACCACATAGTCGCCGGCGGGACGAACCGGATCGGAGACCACTACCCCGTTTGCCGAATCCGCTTCAAAAGCTTTATCCCCGCCCGGCTTGTTCGTAAACGGGTTCGGAGACATATGCACGTGGAAAGGGCGGTTGGGATTATTTGGAAACGTCCAGATTACGCGATCGCCGGCCTTGGCCCAGCAGACGTCGGGCGAGACGGCCGGCGTTGCGGCATCGAAGATCTGGATTGGGTTGGTTCGGCAAGGAGGAATCGCATCGCGGTGTTCGACGCCGAAGCGGAACTCATCCACCGGGTTCATCCGATAGGCTTGCAACAGGGCCATGGCCAGCGTGATCGCCAGCAACCATGGAGCGATGCGCTGTCCCAAACCCGCCGTGCCGGACGGCATGGGCCGTTCCTCCTCCGATTCCTGCGCTGGGCACAGGGAACCAAGCCCCTGAAGGAAAGGAGGCTATCAAAGCGAGCAGAGCGGCGCAACGGCGCCGAATTGCAACTTCTACTCGCACTGCACGTATCATAGAGAGAGGGACGAGAATCGAGAACGCTGATGCCCGACAGGAACGGAACGCCGAACGCCATACGCGCGGAAAACGTATGCCGCTATTACACGATGGGCGATTCGGAGGTAAGAGCCCTGGACGGGGTGTCGCTCGAAGTGCGTGAAAGCGAGCGCGTGGCGCTGGTGGGCGCATCGGGATCGGGCAAATCCACGCTTCTGCACCTGATGGCCGGACTGGATCGGCCGACCAGCGGGACGCTCGAAACTCAGGGCCGCAACCTCGCTACCATGTCCCCGGAAGAGCTGGCTGCGCATCGCCGGGGGACGGTAGGCATGATCTTCCAGGCCTTTCATCTGCTGCCAAGGATGACGCTCGAAGAAAACGTGGAGCTGCCCCTGCGTTTGGCGGAAGTGCCGCGGGAAGAGCGCGCCGCCAGAGTGCGCGAAGCGCTCGAGCACGTGGGATTGGCCGGGCGGGCCGCCCACCGCCCCGGCGAACTTTCCGGAGGCGAGCAACAGCGCGCGGCCATCGCGCGGGCCCTGGTGAACCGCCCTTCGATTCTCCTGGCCGACGAGCCCACCGGAAATCTCGACAGCCGCAACGGCGAAGAGATCATGCGCCTGATCCACACGCTCAATGAATCGCTGCACATGACGGTGGTGCTGGTGACGCACGAGCGCAGGCTCGCGGCGAGTTTTGCCGAACGCATTCTGGTGCTTTCCGATGGGCGGCTGGCGGCGCAAGGACCGCCCGGCGATCCAACGATCGAGGCGCTGCAATGAAGGCCAACGACCTGGTGGAGCTGGCCGGACGAAACCTGCGCGAATCCGGCTTTCGCAATTCACTGACCACGGCCGGTGTCGCCGTGGGTGTGGCCGCGCTTGTGGCGATGCTCTCGCTGGGCGCGGGGCTGCAGGGGCTGGTGACCGAGCGCTTTGCCCGCTCCGGCCTGTTCAACACGATTGGCGTGTTTACGGCCCGCGATATGCGCGGAATGGAGCGGAGCGAGCGGCGCTCCGGCGTTCTCGAGTCGAACACGCGCCCGCTGGACGATGGGGCGCGCAAGGATATCAGCGCGCTGCCGCACGTCATTGAAGTGTACCCGGAAGTGCGGCTGCTCACCGATGTGAGCTTCGAAGGCCGCACGCTATTTACCAGCGTGAGCGGTCTTTCTCCTTCGGCCAGCCAGAATGAAGCGTTCGAGAAGATGCACGGCAGGTTTTTTTCGGGGCCCGAGGCCGAGGAGGCCATCCTGCACGCGGACTTTGCTCGCGATTTGCTGGCGCCAGCCAATTCCCCGGGCGATTCCTTCCCATTGCCGATGGGGCCCCGTACAGGAAGCACCCCTGACGTGACGGACGCCCAGCTCGACTCGCTATTGGGGAGAGAAATCGTGCTGCACTACGGCGAACGCGAGCCGACGCCACCGCCGACCCAGGCTCCAGCGCATCCCACGGGCCGTGGCACCCGGGCGCAGAATGCCGCGGCGAGCACGGCGAGGGGGGATCCCGCCTCCGGCGATTCCACCGATGACACCGTCAGTTTTTCCGTGGTCCGCCGCGAACGACGCCTGCGAATTGTCGGCATTATTGACACCGAACCCTTCGCGGGCATAACGGCCAGTGCGGCCTCGCGCGTCTTTCTGCCCGTGGGGCTGGCGGAAAAGCTGCATCCGGCACAGGCGTCAACGCTGAGAGATATCATGCAGGCCAAGCCTTCAGCTTCAGAAAACTATTCGGCGCTCGTTGTGCGCGTGGACGACCCGGCGCGCGTCCAGCCCACGCAAGATGCGCTGAAGAGAATGGGATTCCGGACCTTCTCCCTGCTCGATGCGACCAAAAGCCTGCGGCGCGTGTTCGTGATTGTGGATCTGTTCCTGGCGATTTTCGGAAGCGTGGCGCTGGTGGTGGCCTCGCTGGGAATCGTGAACACGCTCGTGATGTCCGTCTTGGAGCGGCGGCGTGAGATTGGCGTGCTCAAGGCGCTGGGGGCCAGCGATGCAGACGTCAAGCGCCTGTTTTTTGTCGAGGCCGGCGTGATGGGCACCGCGGGCGGAGCTTTGGGAGTGCTGCTGGGCTGGCTGATCGGCCGCGTGATCAACTTCGGCACGAACATCTATCTCACGAATCAGGATTTGCCGCACGAGACTGTGGTCCTGCTGCCGCTCTGGCTGATTGCGGGTGGCGTGGCGTTTGCCATCGTCGTCAGCCTGCTCTCGGGCATTTATCCTGCGGCGCGGGCGGCGCGCCTCGACCCCGTCCAAGTCCTGCGATACGAGTAATTGCGGCCGCTTTCAGGGAGCGGGGAGAGCGCGCGCCCGCAATTCGGAATTGCTCACGTTGACCAGCAGCCAGCGATCCGCCTCGCGGTGCACGATGGCCATGCCACGCAATTCCGGTTCCCGGCCGGGAATCCGGGAGATGTACTCAAACCAGGCCACGTCGCCGGCGAACCAAAATCGCTCGATGCGCACCTGCGGGAGCGCGTGCGAGCACTCCCCTCTTCCGCAGCTCTCGAGATATTCGATCAGGTGTTTGCGGCCGTGCACGTCCTGGTCGCGCATCAGCCACACAACTTCGGGATCCACGCAGTCGCCGAAGTGATTCCAGTCCGCGCGATTGAACAGGTCGATGCAGCTATCCACGGCGCCGCGGGCCTCGCGTTCACGAGTGCGTTCGGCGCGGCTGCCGGCCACTACGGCAACGCGCTTTTGCAAGTCGATCGTCGCGCCGAATCGTTCGAGCAGGTCCACGCCGATCACGCCGTCGATATGGCCGCCGCACACCTTTTCCATCCATCC
>JASHSV010000307.1 GCA_030038535.1 Candidatus Acidiferrales bacterium | reverse complement strand
CGTTCAAGGCGATCGTGTACCGCGACGGCTCCTCGGTGGGCGATCCCGATTTCGTGCGACTCATGGTCGAGAACCGCGGGCGCGTGTACGACAGAATAGTGGAGGCCATCCAGAAGCTGAGAGCGGCGATAGCCGCCGGAACGCCCCCGACACAACTGAATATCGAGTTCCGGGAGCTGGCCCGCGAAGACGTGCCGCACGCCCCGCAGCCGGGCGAATTCCTGCTGCCCACGCCGGCCGTGTTCGCCACCGTCTCCATGAGCCTCGAGCGAATCACTGCGTCGCTGGGCGACCCCGACCGCGATACCACCGCGATGAACCGGCTGATCTCTCAGCTTCTGGACGATGCGCGCCGAATCGCGGCCTCGAAGCCGCCCATCGCGAACCATCCGCTGAACCCGGGCGAACCCAGATAGCGGGCACGACAACGGGGCTGCCGGCTGCGCGCTCATGCGCGCCCCTTGTAAATGCTCACGCGGTTACGCCCCTGGGCCTTGGCGTCGTAGAGCGCTTCGTCGGCCGCGGCCAGCAAATCTTCAGACGTGGTGCCGTGCACGGGGAATGCGGCCACGCCCATTGAAAACGAGACGGCATCGAGCTTCTGGTTCAGGTGGCGCACAACCAACCGGCCGAACCCCTCGCGCAATTCTTCAGCGCGACGGCGCGCCACGTCCAAGTCGGCGTCCACGAGCAGGATGACGAATTCATCGCCGCCGTAACGGCAGGCGATGTCTTCGCCCCGCGTATTCTTGTGGATAAAGCGGCCGAAGGAACGCAGCAGAGCGTCGCCGGCTTCGTGACCATGCGCGTCGTTGAAGGGCTTGAACTGGTCGAGGTCGAGCATAACGATTCCCAGCGGGCGCGCGTTGCGGTCGGCGCGGCGAACTTCGCGGTCGAGCGACTCGGTGAGATAGCGTCGGTTGAAGAGGCCGGTGAGCGGGTCGCGGGTGGACTGGGTGCGCAGGGTCTCGCGCAAACGGAGGTTGGCGAGGGCCAGGGCGATATCGGCGGCGAAGTTCGAAGCCAGCAGCTCGCGTTCGCGCTGCGCTTCGACGCGTTCGTCGCGTGGCAGGCGGGTTTCCGCCTCGCCGCATTGCACGCTGAACACGCCGATGGATTCGTTGTGTGCGACCATGGGCACGCAGACGTAGCTGGCGCCGGGCGCGACGGAGACGTGCGTGCAATGGAGCGCGACGCCGTCGGGACTGGAGACGTGGACGCGGCCGGTGCGCAGGGCCCAGCAGTCTTCGGGCGCGAACAGGCTCTCGCACGGCGGCCGCTCGCCCCACACCGCAACCGCCTCCATCAGCGAAACGGAGGGATTCAGCAGGCAGAGAGCGCCCGAATCGCGGGGAAACAGCCGGGCGGCAAATTCGCGCACCACGTCAAACGCCTCGCGCGTGTTCGCGCAGGTCTGCAGCAGGGTGCTCATCTGCTTGATCATTTCGATCTGCCGGCTCTTCTCTTCGGTCTCACGGAGAAGATGGGTGAGCCGTTCGGTGGCCTGCTGGCGCTCGGTTTCCGCGCGCTTGCGGTCGGTGATGTCCTGGAAATTGGCGGCGCGATAGAGGACGCGCCCCATGGCGTCCTTGCAGGCCACCAGGTCTGTGAGCACGAGAAAGCGCGAGCCGTTTTTGCGTATGTGCTCCGCCTCGTAGATGTGGTGGCCGAGCTCGTCGGCGATGTGCGCCATTTCGGGGAGCCGCGCGCGCCACTCGGGGGCGAGCACCTCTTCCAGGGATTTGCCGGTGAGCTCATCGGCCGACCACCCGTGCATGGCGGCGAAAGCGGGGTTCACTGCGTCCAGACGGTAATTTTCAGGATTGGCAAGCGCCACGCCCCACCCCGCGTGGGCGAAGATGGCTTCCCACCGACGGAGGGCCCCTTCGATGGTCCGGCGCTCGGCATTCTCCTTCTGCATCTCGCGCAGTGCGACTTCCAGCTCTTCGGTGCGGCTGTGGACGCGGCTTTCAAGCTCCTGGTTGAGCGTCTGGAGCTGCTTCATCACGCGCTCGCGCCCGGCGACTTCCTGCGCGAGCCGATCGTTGGCTTCCTTCATTTGCCGCGGACTGGGCAGCGTGACGGCTTTGGGAAGCAGCAGCACCAGATAACCCGCGCTGGCAGCGGCGGTGATGGCGGCAACGGCCTTGGTGGCGGCGGCCAGCCAGTAGTCGTCGTGCCACAGATTCCAGACGCCGAGAAAATTCGTCGCGGCGCACGCAACCAGAAACGCGCTGAACCAGAGCACCAGACCCTGGAAAGGCACATCGCGGCGTTTGCCCACGATCCACAGGAGAGCAACCGGAATCAAGACGAAGGCGACCGACACGATTAGATCCGCGGTCACGTGCAGCCACACGAGCGGCCCGTCCCACAGGTAGCAATACCCGCCGGGCAAGTAGGGCGCTTCCGCGCTCATCAACATCAGTCGTAACATCGCTGCTTCCCCGCTGCGAAGGACGGCCGGCCGCCCTTCGCCTCGCTCCCCTTCCGAAAGGGGCCGGTCCAATTCCCAATCGCCGTCGAGCAAGCGGTGGTTGCAGAGAAGGAGGTGCGCTTCCCTCGAAACGAGGCAGGAGGGGCCGGACGAATTTCAAGTTCCACGGCGATCCATCGCCTGCGGACGCATTACCAGCTTACGCATCGAGAAGACGGCGGAACAACTGTCCTGAAGGCCAGTCGAAGGCCAGTGTCGCCCGTACCGGAGTGTGGAGAAGGAGAACCGCCGCTCAGCGGGGCCGGGCAGACCCTTCGCGTTGCGGAGCGCCCGGGGGCGAATTCCCGCCGGAAGTGGGTGCGGCAGGTTTCGGCGGTGTCTGCTGCGGCGCCCCCGTCTTTTTCTCGCGGACGCCGTGCTCCTCCGCGTCCTCGGTGGGTGCGGAGTCGGGCGTATCCACCAGCACGAGGCGGGATTGGGCCAGTTTTTCGAGAGGAACCACGTTCACAAATTGTTCTGCGGGCTTGTCGTCGTAAACCTCTTTCATGAATTCGATCCAGATGGGCAGGGCGGCCTTGGCGCCGGTTTCCTTGTTGCCAAGCGGGACGCTATTGTCGTCGTTGCCGACCCATACGCCGGCGGTGAGCGAAGGCGTGAAGCCCATAAACCAGGCGTCGGTAAAATCGCTCGTCGTGCCCGTCTTTCCGGCCACCGGCCGCTTCAGTTCTTTGGCGCGGGTGGCCGTGCCGAACTGGACGACTTCCTCGAGCATGGCCGTCATGGTGCGCGCCACTTCCGGTTTCAGGACGTCGTACACCTTCGGCCGAGCTTCTTCCAGCACGGCGCCGTCGTAGGCCGTCACACGGCGGATCAGGTGCGGCTCAATGCGGATGCCGTCGTTGGGAAAGACGGTGAACGACGAAGTGTGCTCCAGCAGCGTAATTTCCGCCGCGCCCAGCACGAGCGGCAGGTAGGGCTGCAGCGGCGCGGTTACCCCAAATCGCTTGGCCATCTCGATCACATTCTGGATGCCGATCTCCGCGGCGAGCTTCACGGCCGGAACGTTTCGCGAGCCTGCCAGAGCGCGGCGGAGCGTGATGCGGCCCTCGAATTTGCCGTCGTAATTGTGGGGCGAATAATCCTGTCCGCCGCTCTGGAGGGTGAGGGGCGCGTCTACGATGGTCTCGAAGGGGTCGTGGCCTTCCTCGATCGCGGCGGAATAGAGGTAGGGCTTGAACGAGCTGCCCACCTGCCGCGTGGCCTGCGTGGCGCGGTTGAATTTCGAGTCCTCGAAGCTGTAGCCGCCGATCATGGCCTTGATTCCGCCCGAGGAATTCTCGATGGCCACAAAGGCAGCCTGGGCAGTGGGCTTTTCCTCCAAATCAACGCGTGCCGTGGTGCCGGAAATTTCCCGCAGGCGGACCGTGGCGAGATCGCCGGGCTTCAGCAGCTTCGAAGGCTTTTTCTGGCCCGTCCAGGCCATGTCGGAGGAGGTGAGCGTGGCGCGATAGGGCCCAATGCGCAGAGTGGCAAAGGCGTCGCCGGCTTCGAGAACCAGCGCCGTGGTGTAATCGCCCTTGTCCAGAGTGCGGCGCCAGTCGTCCGACTGGTATTTATCGAGCGTGCCGAGATTGTCGGTGAGGATATTGGGCAGATTCCCCTTCCATCCGTGGCGGCGCGTGTAAGCGTGCAGCCCGTCTTTGAGCGCGCGGTTGGCAGCGCGCTGCATGGCTACGTTGAGCGTGGTGTAGACGCGCAGGCCGTGCTCGTGGACCGCTTCGGTGCCGTATTTCTGCTCGAGGTATTTGCGAATTTCCTCGACAAAGTACGGGGCAAAATCGTTTCGGGGATACTGGACGTGCACTCCGAGGGGCAGCTTCTGAGTTTCTTCCATTGCCGCGCGGGTGAGTTTGCCTGCGGCCATCACGCGGGTGAGGACCAGGTTGCGGCGGGCAAAGGCGCGGTCCGGATGCAGCAGCGGAGAATAACTGGGGCCGCGCACCACGGCCACTAGGAGCGCGGCTTCCGGCAGCGTCAAATCCTTGAGCGATTTGCCGAAATAAAATTCCGAAGCGGATTCGAAGCCGTAGTTGCCGTGGCCCAGGTAAATCTGGTTGCAATACATGGTGAGGATCTGGCGCTTGGTGTAGTAGCGCTCAATCTGGATGGCCAGCAGGGCTTCCTGGATTTTTCTGCGGTAGCTGCGGTCGGAGCGGTTCAGGAAGAGAGTGCCGGCGAGCTGCATCGTGAGCGTGCTGGCGCCCTGTGTGATGTGGCCGCTCACGGCATTGCGCCAGGCGGCCAGGAAGACGCGCGGAACGTCCACGCCCCAATGGCTTTCGAAGTGCTGGTCCTCGGTGGCGATCAGCGCGTCGCGCAGCACGGCAGGGATCTGGTCGTAGCTCACCAAAATGCGGCGCTGGAGCGCGAAGCTGCCGATAAGCTGGCCATCGTCGGCGTAGAGTTCCGTCACCGTGTCGGGCTTGAAGTCTTCGAGGGCGCGGACTTCCGGCAGCTCGCTGCTGTAGACGAACAAGACACCAACCGAGGCGCCGAGGGCGATGGAGAGCAGGATCAGCAAGCCGTACGCAGTCTCTCGAAGCCAGCGGGGAAGGTGCTTGTGCCCTTCGACGCTGCTCGGGGTCGGCGGAACTGGAGGGTCGGACGATGCCATGGCAGTGGGCACTTCCATTTTACCGCATCTCGCGACCGGCAAAATTCGCCGTGGTATCGGTCCTATCGAGCAAGCTTAAAGTCTGGTGAATCCGTCGGTGCTCCATTCTTCGGAGCCGACGCCGTTGTGGACGAAGAACAATCCCGCCGGGTCGTATTTCCTTTTTACGGCAGCGAGGCGAGCGTAATTCGCACCCCAATAGGAATGCTGCCAGTCCTTTTCGAAGTAATCGCTCTCGGAAACGTACGCTCCACCCGCGGGTGCGACGGCGCGCAGCTCGTTCATAGCGCGATGGACATCGTCGCGGGCCTTTCTCGCCTCATCCAGGTTGGGCTCGTGGCCGCGCACGCCGGGATAGCCGCCACCGTCCTCGGCGATGATGGCGAGCGCAAAGGCGCTTAACACGGACGGGTTTGTGGCCGTATCCCGGGCCGCTTCGATGGCCTCGCTCGGAGCTCCGGCGAGACCCTTGTTGAAATGCAGTCCGATCCAATCGTGACGGGAACTGGCAAACAGCGCGTCGGAGAGCCGCTGCTGCGAACCGTCTTCAAGGAGCGATGCGGGCAGCCACAAGGATTCGTATCCGTAGATGGTCCAGGCCACCTGGCCGCCGTCGCCGGTCCACCAGACGTTCGTTTCGGGTGCGCCGGGCCGCGAGTCGGAATTGAAAACGGGATGGTGGTGCTCTTTTCTCCACGCCACATCCCACCAATGGCGCGCGGGCATGCTGCCGATCACCATTCCCGGATCGATTGTGTAGTCCGCGGGCGAGCGCGCCAGCCAGTCCAGAAAGGGCTGCCAGGTTTTCATCGCTTCTTCCGTGGTCAATCCCCAGGAAACCATGCTGAGGCGGAGAGTGTTGTTCGAGCCGATGATGGCCTGCTCGCCCCAATGGTGATTGAAGAGATTGTCGCGGTAAAAGGCGACGAAGTAGCGCAGCAAGCGTCGAAAGGCGTCGTCGGAGGACGCCTTCACCTTAAAAATCGCGCCGCCGGCGTATTCCGGAAGCTCGCGCACCCGCAGCGTCACGCGGGTGACTGCGGCGAAGGTGCCGCCTCCGCCACCTTTGAGTGCCCAGAACAGTTCGGGGTCGTTGCATGCGTTGACAATGCGGATTTTCCCGTCGGCGGTCACCACTTCCGCTTCAAGCAGGCCCGCGGCGCACGTTCCGTAATGCTTGGAAAAACTTCCGAAGCCGCCGCTTTGCACAAGCCCCGCGACGCCAACGGTGGTGCATCCGCCGCCCTGCACGTAGCCGCCGGCTTTCGTGGTGACGGCGTCATAGGCTTGCATCCAGATGGCGCCGGAACCGCAAGAGACGGCGCGCTGCGGTAAGTGTTTTCCTTCACAGCCCTGCGGAATGAAGGCGTCATGCACGGTGAGGTCGTGCATATGGCGCGTCCAGATCATGAGGGAATCGGCGGAATTAGACGTGCCCTGATAACTGTGGCCGCCGCCCTTCACCACCAAGCGCAATTGATTCTCGCGCGCAAAGCGGACGGCCGCGGCCACGTGCTTCGCATCCCTGGCCGCAACCGCATAAACGCTTGGCTTCGTGAACCAGGCATCCACCCAGCCGAGGGTTTGCGTCATGCCCGGCTGGTCGCCGATGTAGTACGGATTCTTAATCGTCGCCAGCAGGTTTTTGCAGGCGTCGCTCTCCACATCCTTGATGCAGGCCTCGATGGGGAACTCGACGGGAATCAGATTTCCTTCCACTTCGTCGTTGAGCCGCTTCCAGGCGGCCGGGGAAGGCCAGTCGGGATCCGAGGGGCGCCGGCGGCGAAACGGCTTGCCGGCGAAGAGCGAGCGCGGCCAAAGAGGTGCAAGCGCGGCAAGACCCGAGCGCATCAGGAATGTTCTACGGTCCATTTGGGTTGGAATCCTCCCCCACGCGGCGCAAGAGTATTCCAGGCGGCGGTAGCCTCTCGCGTCAACCCAATATACCTACGCGGAGAGCCGAGCGTGAGTTTCCTTTAGGCGGTCCCTAGGGCCGCAGCACGGCGGGAAGCGTGCCGCGTTCCTGAAGCTGCGCGAGCGAAGGCTGGTCGGGGGTGAGCGGCTGGTTGACGAAAATCACCTTTCCGCCACTTTCGGCCAGGATGTAGCTCGAATCCCGGGGCAGCCGGACGATAACCTCCTGGGTCTCGCCTTTTGGCGCGAACAGGAAGACGCGCCGCGAGCCGTTCCAAAGCTGCGGGAAGCTGTGATCGTCCATGAAAATCTTCGGGGCATCGTGGTAGTACGAACCGAATTCCAGACCCTGATACTGGCCGTTATAGAGCAGCACCTGGCGGTGCAGGTAGAAGCCGAGCGCGCACCCGCCGTAATACTCACCGTAAATGGCCACGGCGTCGTCGGGCTTGAGGTAGCGCAGCAGGTCGTCCGCCAGGCGCTTGGACGACATGTGCGGCTCAAAGACCTGGAAGGCGAGATTGGCCACAAAAAAGAACGCGGCCATCACCAACGAAAGCGCGATATTGGCGCCCAGCACCCAGCCGCGGCGGCGAAGAAGGTAAACGCCGGTAAAGCCGAACAGGAACAGCCCGGCGGCCAGCATGGAAGGCTCGCGCAGAAACGCAAATGCGCGCGTGGTGAGATCAAAGAAGCTGGCCATGGCCACGGTGTAGAAATTCAGCTCCTTCAATTGCAGCAGATCGCTGATATCTCCGTGCACCTGGACGTTCCGCGAGACCCACACAAGCCAGCCAAGAATGGCGGCGGCGAGCGCGCCAGCCACGGCGACTCCGGCCTGCAGGCGGCGCATCCACTTTTCGGACTCCTGCTCGGCGAGGGCAATGCCGCGTCCAATCAGCAGGGCCACGGCTGGCCAGGCGCTGAAGCTGTAGTACTCCATGCGGCTGGCGGTGAGGGAAAAGAAGAAAAGGATAAAGCCCGCCCAGACGCACACGAACAGAAGCGCCATCCCCGGCGCGTCCAGCCGGCGCCAGTCGCGCGGCCGCGGCAGCCTGCGAAACGCGAGCGGCAGAAAGACGCTCCAGGGAAACCACCAGATCAGGTGGGCCGCCCACCAGATACCCAGAGGCACGGCGGAGAAATCGTGCGGGTAACGGTACCCGAGCGCGCGAAGCACCTGTTCGTTGATGAAGTAGTACCAGAAGAACCCGGGGGCATCAGGACGCCACGCACGAATGCCGGCAATGATGTGCCACGGCGCGGCGATGGCCAGGAGGATCAGCAGGCTGGAGAAAAAGGGGACTTCCCGCCACTTCGTGAAGGCCGGGGACTTTCGCCCAGTAAGAAGGACGAAGATGGTGAGAATGGCCGCGGGAAAGACAATGCCGATCAGGGCGCGCGTCAGCACCGCGAGGGCGCACAGCGCGGCGACGCTCCAACAGCCCTTGCGGAGGGAAATCGCGCCGGTCCAGGCGAGCAGAAACAAGTAAAACGCCGCAGTGAATTCCAGCGAGTAAATCGCCTCGGGAATCATGATGCGAGTGAACATGTAAGTGCCGATGCTCGTGCACATCACCAGGCCGGCATAGAAGCCCGCGCGGTCGCCGAAGAACCGCCGGCCGAAGACGTAAACCATGACCACTAGGCCCGCCACGGCCAGGGCCAGCGGCAGGCGGGTGGAGAAAGCGCTCTCGCCCAGCAGCAGGTAACTGACCGCCACGGCCCAATAATGCAGCGGAGGCTTTTCCATCCAGCGGACCCCGTTGATGTGCAGGACGACCCAGTCGCCCGTGCGCAACATTTCCTGGGAAGCGACGGCATGGCCCCCATCCGCGTCGTCGAGCAGGCCGGGCTGCGCCGCATTGCCCACGTAAATCAGCAGGGCCAGGGCCAGCAGGATGAGCACGGCCGTGGACCGCGAGAATGGCAGTGACGAAGCTGTGGCAGTGCTCATGGAGCTAAACATTATTCCGGAATTTCGGCGTAAAGGGCAACCAGCGGCGGGAAGAATTGCACATGCTATTGCCGCTAGCTATGGCCGGCTCCGTATCAGCGCGGGGGCGCGGCCTCGGGAACCACGCTCGTGTGGTCGGCGATGATCCGCCATCCTTCCGGATATTGCCGCAGCACAAGGCTGAAGACTCCGCCGACCGGCCCGGCATCCCGGTCCAAATGCCAATTCCCCACAGCGAGCGCGGCATCGGGACACAGGAAGGTGACTTCCACGCTGGAAAACGTGAGCGTGCCCATGGCTTGGCGATCCGGATAGTAGGTGCGATAACGCTGCCGGAGTTGCTCCCAACCGCGGATAATTCCCTGCGAACCGGCGAAAATAATCTGGCCGGAGTTCCGGTAGCCAGCGAGAAATCCGTCCACGTCGCCGCGATTCCAGGCCGCGGCCTGGTCCCGGAGCAGAGCGCGCACAGCGGAGTCGGCGGCCGGCGCCCACTGGTCTTGCTGCGCCGAACGTGGCGGCACGCCCCCAACCAGCCATGTTGAAGCCGCAAGCAGCAGGAGCAGTGTCGCCCCTCGTGCAATTTGCCGGTGCCAGTTCATGCGCATGGAAACCTCCTCGATTTTCACCGTTTGTGATGGTAAGGCTGGCTGAAAGTACAGTGTCCAGGTGGCTAGTACGGATGCCCCATTGAGGGCTCCGCTCGCCGCCTTCATACTAACCGCGCGAAAAGAGAGATGCTCGGAGTACTGATACTCGCCTTCTCGATTGCTGCCTTGGGGCAGTTCGTGGTGTTTTACGCACGGGCGGTTCTGGCCTCCGTGGCGGAACAGCCGTTGACCGGCTATGTGCAACAAATTGAAGGGTTTCCGAGCCGTCCGCTGAAGGCGGAAGACTTTCCCCATCTCGTCCAGCTCCAGCGCATCTGCCCCCAGGTGGGCCCGGAGGCGCGCGGCCTGCGCGCAGCACGAGCCTATTATCGCGCGCTGGTCTCAGTCAAGCGAGCGGTGAATGGCTTCTTGCCCGGGCTGAATGGCTGGGCAGAACGGGAGCAGACGTTGTGCGCCCGGTTTGCGGCCGTATTGCTCGACCAGCGCCTGGCCCGCACCGCAGCCGCCGCTGCGGACATGCGCTCCTACTAGCTTTCCCTCTCGACCACCTGCCAAATCCTGGGAGTGGAAGTGTGACGGAAGTGATCGGGCTGATCAGTAGGCCCAGCGCAGAAGCATCGCGCCCGAGGTATAACCCGCCCCGACGGAAACCAGCATCACCAAATCGCCTTTGTGCAGTCTTCCCTGGGCCACGGCGTCGCACAATCCCAGGGGAATCGTTCCGGCGGTAGTGTTTCCATAACGATCGATATTGACCATCACCTTGGAATCGTCCACGCCCAGGCGCTCCTGCATCGCCCGGATAATGCGCAGGTTGGCTTGGTGGGGGACAACCAGCGCCAGATCCTTTTTTGTGAATCCGTTGCGCGCAAGCAGGCCTTCCGCCAGATCGGCCATCCGCCGCACGGCGTATCTGAACACTTGCGCGCCGTCCTGATGGACGTAATGCATGCGCTTCTCCACCGTCTCGTGCGACGGCGGATGCAGCGAGCCGCCGCCGGGCATGTAGAGGAACGGCCCGCCGGAGCCATCCACATCGTGGGTGAAATCGAGGATGCCGTCCTCGCCGCTGCCGGCCGGCTCGACCATTACGGCACCGGCGCCGTCGCCGAACAGCACACATGTGGCGCGGTCTTTGTAATCGAGGATGGAAGTCATCACATCGCTGCCGATGGCCAGGGCTTTTCTGTGCGAACCCGCGCCAACGAACTGCGCCGCCACGGTCAGGGCATAGACGAACCCGCTGCAGGCTGCCGAAAGGTCGAAGCCCCAGGCATGTTTGGCGCCGAGGCGCTCCTGCACCAGGCAGGCCGTGGCGGGAAACATCATGTCGGGTGTGACGCTGGCGACCACGATCAGTTCGATTTCGTCGGCCGGTGTTCCGGTCTGGGCCAGTACGCGACGCGCGGCTTCGGTGGCTAGATCGGACGCCGCCACACCGTTTTCCACCACGTGACGCTCGCGAATCCCGGTGCGCGTACGGATCCACTCGTCGCTCGTATCCACGATCTTCTCCAGGTCGGTGTTGGACATGACCCGGGGAGGCGCGTAGCCCGAGACGCCCGAGATTTTCGCCCGGATTTTGCGGCTGTTGTGGCCGTCGACAGGCATACCGCAGGTGGTCTCCTTTCAATAAGGAAGAGGCATTCTACGCAACGTGTAGTGGTCGCACAAGCGTTCCTTCTTTCCTTTCAGTTTCGGCCGTGTTAACACCCGGCTTCCGCCGCCGTCCCCCATAATGCAGCCGAACAGGAGGCCGTCCAATGGCGCACAAAGTCGGTCGTCTCCACTGGGTCGTGTCCCTCGCCGCCGCGGCGGTGTTGGTTTTCGCCTATGCCCGCGCGGGAGACGCGCAGCAGGCGCCGGAAGTGACGAGCGCTCCGGCAAATCTCACCTGGCATGCCGACATTGCCGGCCCGGAAGAACCCGGCGAACGGCTGGTGATTTCCGGGCACGTCTTTGCCCCTGATGGCGAAACGCCGGTGCCCGGAATCATCGTCTATGCGTACCACACGGACGCGACCGGACATTACACGAAGAACGGCACGATGCGTCCCCCGCGCTTGCAGGGCTGGGCAAAAACCGACGCCCAGGGCCGGTTCGAATTCCGCACCATCCGTCCCGCCGCCTATCCCGGACGCAGCATCCCCGCGCATGTACACTTTATCCTCTGGGGCGCAGGCTATCCGCGGCAATGGGTGGACGAATTGCGCTTTGAAGGCGATCCCTTTGTGACTTCCCGGATGCTCGCGGAAGCCGCGGCGGCGGGAAAATTCGCCGCTGTTCGCCCGCTCGAGCGCGGCGCGGACGGCGCGCTCCACACGAGAGTGAACTTCCGGGTCGAACGAACGTCGAATTTCAAGGACTGACGCGGCGAGGACGCGGCTTGCCGGAAATGGAGCCGGGAACAACGCGCACGGAACTCGCGCGCCTCGTGGCGGCGGCTCGCGACGGCGACCAGGACGCGTTCCACCAGCTCTACCGCTGTTACGCGCGCATGGTGCACGGGATCCTGCTCGCCTGCGCGCCGCATCACGCCGTCGAAGACCTGGTGCAGGAGGTGTTTCTCCAGGCCTACCGTCAATTGCCGCGGCTGCGCGACCCTGCGGCAATCGGCGGCTGGTTGGCGGCCATCGCGAGGAATCTTTCGCGCGACCATTTCCGCAGGACGCGGGAAACCGCGGAGCTGACCGACACGCACGCCGCGCCGGGCAATCCTGCCGCCGCGGTGGAAGCTGCCGCCGTTCTCGCCCTAATCCGCTCGCTTCCCGACGCGTACCGCGAAACGCTCGTCCTGCGGTTGGTGGAGGGTATGAACGGCCCGGAAATCGCCGAACGCACGGGCCTTTCTCCAGGCTCCGTGCGCGTGAACCTGCACCGCGGGATGAAGCTGCTCCGTGAGCGGCTGGAAAGGAGAGATCCCCATGCCGGCGTCTGAAGCTCACGATTATCTTTGGGATGCAGCGGGCCAGCCGGAGGCGGAAATCGTCCGCCTCGAGCAACTGTTGGCGCACTACAGGCAAACCGCGCCGCCGCGCCCGTTGCCGGCGCTGGAACGCGCCCCGTGGTGGGTGGTGCTCTACTGGTCGCGGGCGTGTCGCGTGGCCGCGGCGGTAGCGGCCGCGGCGGTTCTGCTGCTGATCGCGCCGTGGACCATCCGCCGCGTGGCCTATCCGCACGGCTCCTGCGACGCGCTTTGCCTGGCCGGAATGCCGCGAATCAATGGCCGCTCCATTTCGAACTCTGCCGAGATCGCAACCGGAGGCCTGGTGGAAACCGACAGCTCTTCGCAAGCCGAAATCCGTATCGGCCTGGTGGGACGCGTCACGGTGCTGCCGAACTCGCGCATGCGAATGGTGGAAATGAGGCCCGGCCGCTACCGCATGGCGCTCGAGCGAGGCAAAATTTCGGCGCGCACGCTGGCCCCGCCGTTTACGTTTGTCGTGGATACGCCCGGCCCCACTGCCTACGACGTCGGATGCGCGTTTACCCTGGAAACCGACGAGCGCGGCTCGGGGCTTCTCCGTGTGACTTCGGGCTGGGTGCAGCTCGAACTGGATGACCGCCAGATTCTGATCCCTGCGGGCGCTGTGTCGCCGCTGCGGCCGGGCGGGAATCTCGGCACGCCATACTTTGAGGACGCGCCGGAGGCATTCCGCGTGGCTCTCGCGAGCCTGGATTTCGGCCCGCAGGATGCGGCCAAACGCGCCGCCGCGCTCGCCGATCTGCTGGCTGCGGCGCGGTCTCGCGACGTATTTTCGTTCCAGGAAATGCTGCGAACCGCATCGGGCGAGGAGCGGCGGAGGCTGGTGGACCGCGGAACGGCGCTGCTCCCGCCGCCGCCGGGCGTCACGCGGGCGGGCCTGCTGCGCGGCGATGAAGCGATGATGGACGCCTGGCGTAGCCAGTTGGGACTCGGCGAGCCAAAGCGGTGGTGGCTCGACTGGCGCGATATTCTGCCGTAGGCATCCGCCGGTGCTGCTAGGGAAAACCTCACGGGCGTAGGGGCACGTCCCGAAGCTTCCGGATCTCGCGCCCTTACCTTCCGATCTCGTACCGCAGCGTCAGCGCGGCTGTCTTTCGCAGCATTGCGGCCACGGAGCAATATTTTTCTTCGCTCAGGCGCACGGCATCAGCCACGGCTTTCTCGTCAATCGGGCCGCCCTCGCCGTTGCGCCCGCGCACGTGGAACACCACATCGAGGCGCGTCCACACCTGTGGTGGCTCGGGCGCGCGCTCGCCGGATACGCTCACGTCCAGGCTCTCCAGCTTCTGCCGCTTCTTTCCCAGGATGATCACCATGTCGGTGGCTGTGCACGAGCCCAGCGCCACGAGCAGCAATTCCATCGGTCCGGGCCCGGTGTTGCTCTTGCGGTCGGAATCGAGCGCGAGGTGATGCCCGGAGGGTGTGACAGCTTCGAAACGCTCGTCCTGCTGCCAGCGGATCATCGCGGTCTGCATGGGAATCCTCCTGAGCAAACCTGGTGCGGAAATCGAACGCCCGAGCTATCGCTCGCGCGTGCTCACCTGCGGCTGCGGCAGCCGCCGCAGAACTTCGAGGAACGTCTTGACCAGATCGGGATCGAACTGCGCGGCGCCGCAGCGCTCCAGCTCGGCCATGGCCTCGCGCGTGGTGCGACCGCGCTTGTACATCCGGTCGCTGGTGATCGTGTCGTAGGAATCCACCAGGCCGATGATGCGCGCGCCCAGCGGGATTTCCGTTCCCGCCAGCCCGGCCGGATAGCCGGAGCCGTCGAAGAACTCGTGGTGATGCAGGACCATCTCGCGCAAGCGGCCCGCCATTTTCCTCACGCTGGCCACGGTCTGCGGATCGCCTGCGGAGCTGGGCACGTCGCACAGGGGATCCAGCAACTGGGCTCCCAGCGTCGCATGCGTCTTCATCACTTCCCACTCGTCGGTATCGAGCGGGCCCGCCTTGTTCAGGATGCCTTCGGGGATGCCCACTTTGCCCACGTCGTGCAACAGCCCGGCCAGACGGATTTCTTCAATGTCGTGCGGCGTCATGCCTATGGACTGGGCCAGCATCACCGCGTAAGCCGACACTTTTTGCGAGTGCCCCTGCGTGTAGGGATCCTTCGCATCGATGGCGAGGGAAAGCTGAGTGAGCGTTTCGATCACCGCCGAGGTCATGGGCGCCTGCGGGCCGCCGAGTTCCTCGCCGTTGTCCGTCCCGGCCATCAAATTTCCGCTCAGCGACTGTACGAAGTGCTGCAGCCGCCGCAGGATTTCCTCGAAGGCCTGCGGCCCGGTGGTGAATTGCCGCTTGAGTTCGACGCCCAGGTAGGCTTCCAGCACGTCCCGCTTCCACTTTCGCGCTTCGTCCGTGTCGTAATGGTCTGCGGTGGAGACGGCGTTGCCGCCCTGGTGTTTCGAAACGTACATCGAGGCATCCGCCACCTGAATCAGCTCCTGCGGCGTCGAGCCGTGCAGCGGAAACGCGGCAATTCCGAAGCTCGCGGAGATGTTTTTCTCGCGAAGCATGGGATCGGAAGCCACCGAGGCGCGCAGTTTGCCGCCCAATTGGCGCGCCTGGTCCACGTTGGTTTCCGGCATCAGGATCACGAACTCGTCGCCGCCGTAGCGCGCCACCACGTCGGACCGCCGGCAGCTCTGCTCCAGGATTTTGCCCACGCGCTGGAGCACCACGTCGCCCTCCAGGTGCCCGTAGAAATCGTTGACGAATTTGAAGCGGTCCAGGTCCATCAGCACGAGCGCGAACGGCCGGCCCGCGCGCGTGGACCGCTTCCATTCCACCGAGAGCGCCTCCATGAAGAAGCGGTGCGTTTTCACGCCGGTCAGCCCGTCGGTGATGGCCTGTTCCTGCGCGCGCTGGAAGGTGAGCGCGTTGTGCAGCGCGCCCGAGATCTGGTCCGTGAGCGTTTGCAGCAGCGTAATTTCGTCGTCCGTGAAGTCCCAAGCCGTAGACGTCTCTACGTAGAGCACGCCCAGCAACTGGTCCGCATAAATCAGCGGGAACCCGATGGCCGACACCGAATCGGGCAGAACGGAGGGAATTCCGCTGCCCGCCACGTCGTGCACGGAGACCATCTGTCCGCTGCGCGCCACGTGGCCGAGCAGCCCGTGGTCGAAGGGAATGCGTCTGCCCTTCGCCCCTGTGCGCCGCCCGCCCTCGGCGTGAACCACCACTTCTTTGGTCGCGTAGTCCAGCAGAGCGATGCCCACGTGGTCGTACACCAGCGCACTTTCCATCTCCGCCGTCATTTTCCCCAGCAGCGCGTCGGGATCGAGCGTGGTGATGGCGTGCCGCGACACATTGTTCAGCAGCAACAGGTGCCGCGCCTTCTTCCGCTCCTCTTCGAAGAGCCGCGCGTTTTCCATGGCGATGCCCGCTTCGCTGGCCAGCACGCGGAGCAGCTCCAGGTGACCCTCGTCGAAGGCGCGCTCCTGCGGGCTGTGCACGCCCAGCACGCCGATGGCCCGGTTGTAAAGGATCAGCGGCACAGCGCAAAAGCACTTCATCTGCGGCAGCAAGCCTTCCAGCCCGAGCCGCTTCAGTTCGTCCTCCAGCCGTTCGCGGATCAGCAGAGGCTGGCGCGTCTCGATGATGTATTCCGTCAGGTGCTTGCCCACCGGCCGCTTGCGCCGCGGCAGCCGCTTGCTGTCCAGGATTTCCACCTCGTAGCGGATCTGCGCCGTCTTCGTTTCGTGGATGGTGATGAAGAAGTTGCTCACGTCGAACAGCCGCTGCATTTCCGTGAAGATGTGATTGAACAGCTCCTCGAGGTCCAGCGTGGAGCTGAACACACGCCCTATTTCGTTGAGCGTGTGCAGCTCTTCGGTGCGCCGGGCGGTCTGCTGGATCAGGTAGCTGTTCTCGATAGCCATACCGATCTGGTGGCCCAGCGCCAGGAGCAGCCGCAGCTCCGCGGGCGTGAAGCTGCGGTTATCCGTGCCGCCCAGCAGCAGCAATCCAAAGACTTTTTCTTTGGCTTGCAGGCTGATTCCCGCCAGCGTGCGGATTCCCTCCGCCAGCGCCAGTTCGCGGAAGCGCTTGAAATTTTCCTCGCGCTCCAGCGGCGCCCACGACGCGCCGCGCGTCAGATCGCGCAACACCACGAGCCCGCCCAAGCGCTTCACCAGTTGTACCTGGTAATCGTCCAGCTTTTCTTCCTGGATCGAGGCGCAGAACGCGTCGCTCAATCCCGCCGCGATCACAGACCGCGGCCCCAGCGGGTCGCCGTGATGCAGAAAGAGCGCGCCCATCTGGATGCGCGCGACGTTCAGCACCCGGTCGAGCGCCTGTGCCAGCATCCGCTGGATTTCGCCGCCCACGAACCCGGAGGTCGCCAGGTTCAGGTTCGAAAGCGCCAGCATGTTGCGCTCGACCCGGCGCTTCTCCTCCTCGTAGAGCGCCATCACCATCAGCGCCGCAATCAGCAGTTGCGGCACAACGAACAGCAGGCGCACTTCCGAGTTCAGCCACTCCGCCAGGCCCTCCCAGATGGCGCTCACCGCCAGCACGGCGCCCCACAGGAAAAACGCGCCGGTCAGGAACAGGTCCGGATACGACTGCTGCTTGCGCCCTTCTTTCCAGAACGTCAGCGCGACGTAGAGAAAGAGCACGCCGCTCACCAGCGAGGCCGAGACGGAGAGCCACTTGAGGTACACCACGCCGGCCCAGGCCGCTAGGATTACCGCGGAAATGGCCGCTTCCGTTTTGGCCAGCGGCGTGCCGGCGTAACGCTGCGCACCCAGCCCGAACAGCAGCGCCGCGCCGCCCAGCATGCAGGCGCTCACCGGGTCTTCCCAAGCGCCGCTGCCCAGCCAGTATTCGGCCGCGCGCGGCAGCGCATAGAGCGCGAGTGCGCCCCATCCCGCTGCCCACCACAGCAGATACACCTGCCGCTTCAGCCCGTAAAGGAAGCCGAAGAAGAGGCCGGTAAACGCTGCGGCCATGAACAGCGCCAGAGATACGGTGCTTTCCTGCACTTCCACGGTTTCACTCGTCCGGAAAAAAGCCTTCTCGGCGCGCCTGCGCCCAAATGCACAGACACCCCGACCTTGTCGTGAATAGGGACGCACTCCACCTTTCCCGCCGCGCTTCGTTCACGACGGTGCCGGCTCGATTTCGAGTACGTCGCAGTTTGGGACTATAACGGGGCGTTTCCGAAGGGGTCAAGGCTCATCGTTGCTGGGATGGAACATGCGCCACATCGCCGAACGAGAGCGCCTTCTGCCGCAGACGTGAGCAGTCCAGATCTCTCCGATGGCCTTCGCGTGCTCCCCAGGCTGATAGCGGAACAGAGAAAGCCGGCTTCCTGCCAGACTCCAGCCGGTGTCGACCCTCTCGCTCCGAGTCCTGGCGTTGAGGCCCCATGTTTGCCCGGTTAGGATGCTAGACTTTTCCGTAGACTGGAGGACGAGGCTCGCACATGCCATCTGCCACCAAGCCGCGCGTGCGCTTTGCCCCGTCGCCTACAGGCTATCTCCACGTGGGCGGCGCGCGCACGGCGCTCTTCAACTGGCTCTTTGCACGGCGTGAGGGAGGCACATTCATCCTTCGCGTGGAAGATACGGACGTCGAGCGCAACCGGCCCGAGCTCGTGGACGGAATCCTGGCGAGCCTACGCTGGCTCGGCCTCCAGTGGGACGAGGGTCCCATCTTCCAATCGCAGCGCATGGAGCTATATTCCGCCGCGGCGCGGCGCGTGCTCGATTCCGGCCGCGCCTACTGGTGCTTCTGCGCGCCCTCTTCCTATGCCGGCGGCGATGCTGCGCCACAGGAGGCGCCGGACGACGATGCGGCCACGCCGGTCACAGCCCCTGCAAAACCCGCGCGAAAATCCGCCTGCGGCTGCCGCAGTCTTTCCGCAAGCGAGCAAGTCGCCGAGCGCGCCGCGGGAAAATTGCCCGCCATCCGCTTTGCCGTTCCCCGCACAGGGACCACGCGGTTCGACGACGCCGTTTTCGGCCCGCGCGAAGTGGCCAACGAAGAACTCGAAGATTTCGTGCTCCTCCGCTCGACCGGCGTGCCCACCTACCAGCTAGGCGCCGTGGTGGACGACATCGACATGCGCATCACGCACGTGATCCGCGGCGCCGATCACCTCTCGAACACTCCCAAACAGGTGCTGCTCTACCGCGCGCTGCGCGCCGAGCCGCCTATATTCGCCCACGTGCCGCTGATCCTGGGCCCCGACCGCAGCCGCATGTCGAAACGCCACGGCGCCACGAGCGTCGCCTCCTACGAGGAGGAAGGCTTGTTGCCCGAAGCGTTCCGGAATTTCCTCGCGCTGCTCGGCTGGGCGCCCGGCGGCGACGTGGAGCTGCTTTCCACTGGCGAAATGATCGAGAAGTTTTCGCTCTCGGGCGTCAGCCGCACAAACGCCGTCTTCGACCGCGGAAAGCTCGAATGGTTCAACCAGCAATACTTGCAGAAGCTGCCGCTCGACAGGCTGCTGCCCTCCGTCGAGCGAGTGCTGCGCCGCGCGGGCATCTGGCGCGAGGAGTGGGCCACGGGCGCAGGCCGAGAATGGCTCGCGCGCACGGTGGACCTGATCCGCCCGCGCACGCGCCTGCTGCACGATTTCGCCGGATGGGCCCGCGCCTTCTTTTCCGATGAGTTTGCTTACGAGGATGCCGCGCGCGCCAAATTCTGGAGGGAGCCGCGCCTGGCCGAATGGTTTCCCAAACTCGCCGACGGCTACGCGGCGCAGCCCGAATGGAATCACGACGCCTGCGACAAGACCCTGCGTGACCTTGCCGCCGCCGAAAACGTGAAGGCCGGAGTGCTCATCAACGCCACACGCGTGGCCATCCTCGGTGTGGCCGTCGCTCCGCCGCTATTCGAATCGATGGTCGCGCTCGGCCGCGACCGCGCGGTCCGCCGTCTCCGCGCCGCGGTAAGCCATCTCGGGTAGCCGCCGCGCATCGAAAAACCCGCCTCCGAACTTCGCATTAGGAGCCTCCAGGACGGCCCCGCCCCCGCGCCTAGCCCTCTACCCCCTACCCGTAGAAATCGAACCCTGTGCCCCCGGGGCACACGCGAATGCGGTGCGTCCCTCAGAAGATCAGTGGCGCCTTCCGGGGCGAAACCTGCGAAGGGGAGGATTTCAGGGGTCCAAAAGGACGGAACATCCCGGCGGAGCGAAAGGTCCCGAATGCCTCTACTCTTTGTGGAAAATCTCCGGATGCAGGGCTCTTGCCGGGGCGCCGGCAGGAGCCACCGTGAATTCCGCCGCGACCGGTAATTTCGCCGGAGGCAAGCAGAGCTGGTTGTTGCAGGCCTGGAACCGCAGCGTCATGGGAATCGAGGTGGCACCAGTGGCCGCGCCCGCCCCGGCTTCCAGCTCCATTCGCACGATGAAGCGCCCTTCGTAAACCGCCATCGGCTCTTTCGCAAACGGAAACTTCTTCACCGTCGCCTTGGGATACTCGGTGTTCACCAGTTTGAATCCCGCCGGCAAATCGGCGGTCACCGTCAGGGGAATTAGATAATCCTCGAGAACCTTGTTCGCCTGCACGTGATAGCCCTGAGCCACCTGCGCGACCACGCCAACTTCAAACCGACGTCCTTGCGGCACCGGCTCGAGCGAGAGAAACACCTGCGGCTTTACCGCATCGGCAGCGCGCAGCGGGTGCGAGCTGTCTTGCCCTCGAGCAGGGACAATAGGCGCGGCAGCCAGCGCCCCGAGCACGCCGAAAAGCGCGGCCCACGCCATACGGTGACCCGTGACCACTGACGAGTGACTGGAAAATCCGGGCTTTCGCACAGCAGCTCCTTCTTGTCTCACCGCGTTCTGCCTCCCTACACCGTTACCGCGGTTCCCATCTGCTGCGTCAAAATCCGGCTCATCACTGCCGTGAGCGTCTCGCCCGTTTTCTCCATAACGAACGCGCTCGCGGCGTCCGACCATCCCAGCTTGAAGCTGGTGGAGAGCGCCGAAATCCAGATTTGCCGCGCGGCCGTGTTCGGACTGATGACGAAGCGCGTCTCGTCCTGGTCCTCGAACTGCAACTCCAGCTTCTCGCCCTCGCCTTCAACTTCAAACTCGAATTCGTCGCTCAGCTCGAGCAGGCGCTTGCGCAGCGCCTCGAGCGCCGCGTCGGCGTGTTTGCGGAATTCGTGCTCGTCCACGGCCGTCGCCTCAAAGCAGGCTCTGGATGTCGCGCTCGAGCTTTTCCGGGTCCACCGGGCCGATCGTGTTCTTCACCCGCTTGCCGTCGCGCGAGATGAGCACCGAAGTCGGCAGCCCCACAATTCCGCCGATTCCGCCCAGAAATTTGTCCGCCGCGTCCGAATCTCCGATCAGGATGGGATAACTCATCCCCAATTTCTGGCCGTTGACGTCGAACTTCTCCTTCTCCACAAACGGTTGCACCACTTTCTTGCCCTCGTCGTCCATGGAGACGCCCAGCACCTCGAACCCTTGCCCGTTGTACTTATTGCGCAGCTCGATCAGCCACGGAATTTCCGCGCGGCAGGGATCGCACCAGGTGGCCCAGAAGTTTACCAGCACCACTTTACCGGCGTAATCCTTCAGGCTCACCTGCTTGTCGTTCAGGTCTTTCAGCACTAGGTCGGGCGCCGACTGCATCCCGGCGGTGGAAAGTTTCGTCACCGGCGCCGTGTTCTGCGCGTGAGAGGCGCCCGCGGCGCTGCGTTGCGTGCGCTGCACAACCACCGCCAGCGCGGCCACCAGCGCCACCGCGACCAGCAACCAGCTTCCCTTTTTCATGGCTTCCTTCCGTTTTCAGCGCGCGAATTGCTGCAAAAATCCGAGTTTACCCGACAACCACGTGAAGTGATTCGTGAAAATCAGCGAGCCCACCACGAGCAGCAGAACCCCGCTCAGCACTTCCACCGCGTGCAGGTGCTTCCGGAAGCGCTGGTAGAAATCCATGAACTGGCTCACCCCCAGCGCGGTCACCAGGAACGGGATAGCCAGCCCCGCCGAATAGGCCAGCAGCAGCAGCACGCCCTGCATCTTGGTTTCCTGCGCGCCCGCAATCACCAGCACGGTCCCCAGAATCGGCCCGATGCACGGCGTCCATCCGAAGGCGAAGGCGAACCCCAGCAGGAACGCCCCCACCATTCCCGGCTGCCCGCCCACGTTGCGCAGATGTACGTCGCGCGTCAGCCGGCCGGAAAAATACGGCCCGGCCAGAAAAATCACGGACGCGGAAAAAAGCTGGATCGGCTGCAGGCCGGCGCGCGCGCTGGGTTGGAGTTCCAGGAGCGCGAAGCCCGCGACAACGAGCACACAGCCCGCAATCAGCCCGATCCGAATGGGGATTTTTACGAGCAGTCCCACCAGGTGCAGCCCAAACAGCACGATCACCGCTCCCGCCACCGGCGCCAGCGCGCCGCGGTTCGCGCGAAGAAATTGCCCCACCGTCGTGGCGCCTGCGCCCAGCGAAACGAACACGGCGGAGAAACCCACCACGAAGCAAAGCGCGCTCCACAGCAGCGTGCTCTGGGCCCCTTCGCCCTTCCGCAGCCGGTCCACTCCGATGCCCGAAAGCATCGAGATATAGCCCGGCACCAGCGGCAGCACGCACGGCGAAAGAAACGATATCAATCCTGCAACGAACGCCCCCAGATACGTGATTTCCATTTCCGTCTGCATGATTGCGTGCCCGTTTTTCGTCGGTCGAACCGCGCGCCATCTGCGATTCTAACAAGCCTGTGAATTGGATGCCTCGAAAGTCTCTCCGGCTTCAATCGAACTCTGGCCGCCTGTCGTGCCATTCCGTCGCGCTCTCGTAGAGCTCCGCGAGCTGCCACAAAGCGGCCTCGCGGCCCTCGAATCCGATCAATTGCACTCCGATGGGCAGCCCCTCCGTCGTCGCGCCGCAGGGAATGGAGATGGCGGGCGCGCCCCACAGATTTGCCGGCCGGCACAATCGCAGCAGGGCGCCGCGCACTTCCTCCTCCTCGCCCATGATCCTTATGCGTTCCTCGCCGATGCGCGGCGCCGGAACGGGCACGGTAGGCGCCACGAGCGCATCCACGCGCTGCGCGCACTCCAGAAATTCCTGCGTTGCCCGCCCGACCACGCCGCGCGCGTCCAGATAATCCGCCGCGGTGATCGCCGCGCCCCACTCCAGTCGCGCGCGAACGTCTTCCGAATAATCCGCCGCACGCGCCGGAAAATATCCGGCTTCGCGGTGGTATTGATACGCCTCCGCCAGGGCAATCGGAAGCGACGCGCGATTCGCCGCCGCAACCTGCGGCAGTTTTAGCGGCGTAATCCGCACGCCGCGCTTTTCGAGCGCCCGCACCGCGGCATCCACCGCGCTCTTCACCTCCGGCGCCAGCCGCTCGAAGAAGTAATTCTCCGGCCAGCCGAGACGCAGCCGTCGCGCGGGACGCGCGTGCGCAGTCCGCGCGCCCCGGCCTCCACGCATCGCCTCGTACAACAACCGCGCGTCGTTCACCGTACGCGCAATCGGCCCGCAGTGATCGAGCGACGCGCACAGCGGCACAATCCCATCCATGGGCACCGCGCCAAACGTGGGTTTGAACCCTGTAACGCCGCACAGCGCCGCGGGAATCCGGATCGAGCCCCCCGTATCGGTTCCCACCGCCACCGCGCACAGCCCCGCGGCAACCGCGATCGCGCTGCCTCCGCTCGAGCCTCCCGGAATGCGCGCAGGATCGTAGGGATTGCGCGCCTGCCCGAAGTGGACGTTGTTGCTGGTGACTCCGTAGGCGAACTCGTGCAGATGCGTTTTCCCGATCACAACCGCCCCGGCAGCGCGAAGCCGCGCGACCACCGTGGCGTCCTGCTCTGGCACGAAATTCGACAGAATTTTCGTGCCCGCGGTCGTCCGCACGCCCCGCGTCCAGATGTTGTCTTTCACCGCGATGGGAATTCCGTCGAGTGGCCCGCGCCATTTCCCGCGCACAATCTCCCGCTCCGCGGCACGCGCATCCGCCAGCGCGCTTTCCGCCATCACCGTGATGTAGGCATTCAGCCGCGGGTTCAGCCGTTCGATCCGCTCCAGGAACACGCGCACCAATTCGACGGGCGAGAGCCGCTTCGCGCGCACCAGCGCCGCCAGCCGTTCGATCGGCAAAAACGCCGCGTCGCTCTTCGAAGAAGCCCGCCGTGGCCCTCCCGCCTCGGCCTCTTTCCTCGCCTCGGCTGCCCGCCCGCTCAGAAGAATTTCTCCTGCCGGCGGATGTTTCCGGCGGTTCCGATGTTGGCAATCAGAAACGACACACGAAACTGGTTTTCGTCCCGCACCGTGGCCAGCGCCAGCCGACGGTATTCAAACGCCAGCCCGCAGCACGAGCCGTTGTAGCTCGCCACCACCGTCTGGTTCTGGATGAAGTGATTTATAAAATCGTAGCTGAGCCCGGTGATCAGATTGAATCCCGGGCGGTTCACCTCCCCGTAGCCCGCCTGCAGGCGCACCTGGTTCGACCGCGGCTGCAGTATCGTGTCGCCGTGAGTCAGGAAATGGGACAGCGTGAAAAAGGTCTCGTGGCCCGGTTTGACTTTCACCAGCGTCCCGGTGGCCAGCAATTGGTTCTTCTGCGTGTCGTAATCCTGAATCAGCTCGAATTCATAGGTGCCACCCGGGCTGAGCCGCAGCTCGCTCGTCAGCGGCGAAAACTTCCTCCGGCCGTCTGCGAAGGCGAACGGCGAAAGCGAATCCAGCGCCTGGAACACGTTTCGCGCCCCGGGCACGAGAGCGCCGCCGAACGTGGGATCGAAATAATAAATCTGCGAGAGCCGCCAGCTCAGCAGCTCGCTGGTGCTGTCCGAAGTGCCGTGGAGCAGCCGCTGGGTGAGCGAGTACTCCACCTGATTCGTGTCCGTCAGCGTGTCGTTCTCGTCGAATCGCAGGATGCCGGCGAAATCGGTGATCCCGGTGACGTACGTGTAGGTCACATCCGGCTCGATCACGTGCTTCCAGCGCGAGTCGCCGTCACCGAACACGCGGTCGAACGAGGGCGGCCTCAGGTCCACGGTTAGCTCCGCGGTCTTTTCCACCAGCGAATTGTTCAGCACCGCGCCGTCGGACTCCTGGTCGCCGTAGCGCGTCACGCGCACGGCAAACGTGGTGGTCAGCCCGATCCACGGCCCCCACCGCAGCGGCAGCGTCACTCGCGGCGCGATCTCCGTCCGCGAGACGAAGTCCGGCGTCGAAAGCGTCGGGTCCGTCCGGCTCGCCGCATCCGCGTACGTATCGATGCCCACGTATACTGGCCACTTCCACGGCGCGATGTCCACCGAGTCGAAGCGCACTTCGGGCGCCGTGCGCAGCTCGATGGACGTTTCCGGCGAGACGCTGAAGTAGTTCTTGTAGCCGTTCGCGCCGAAATTCAGGCTGAACCCGTCAAAATTCTTGGTCACAAATGCCGTGCTGGCCACTTCTGCGTTCACCGCTTCCGCAAACGTGGACGCAAAGGCCAGTCGGAACGTTAACGAGGTCAGCGTATTCAAGTCCGCCACCGCCCGCCAGCCTTCCGGCAGCTCCGCATCCATTTGAAAGCGCGATTCGTGCCCGCCTTGCGGCACGCGCACCCCGTTGGCCCCGGGCAGGCCGCGGTCGTCCACTCCGAAAAAGTGATACGAGGCCGAAAAACTGTCGCTCGGCTTCGCCCGCAGGTCCACGTACAACGCCGGGCCCCGCCGGCTGAAGAGCTCGCTGTTGATCGTCGAGTCGAACCAGGTCACCGGCGCCCAGTAGAACGCGTCGCCGATAATGAATCCCTTCAGCGTGGATTGCCCGATCTCCGGAATCAGGAATCCCGACTGCCGCAGGTGCTCTCCCACGGGCACGCTCGCATACGGCAGAAACAGGATGGGCATGCCGAGCAGCCGGAAATTTGCGTAGTGCAGCCGCGCGTCCTTGTTGATCCGGATGTAAGCCCGGCGGGTGTAGAGCTTCCACGTGGGACTGTCCGCCGGGCACACGGTCACCCAGGCGTTGTACAGCACGTAGTTCTCATCGCTCAGACGCCGTGCCTCGCGCGCCGAAACCAGGAACGGGTTCTGGCTCACCAGCACGTTCTTGTTCGTGATCCGCACCGCACGCACCGTCCCATGCACGTGGTGGAACGTTCCCTGGCCGGTGCGCACGTTGTAGATTCCGTCGGTAGCTTCCAGGCTCTGCGTGTCGCTGTCGAAGCGCACGTGGCCGCGCGCTCGTGCCTCTCCGGTGTCCGAATTGTATTCGGCGTGATCGGCGCGCAACCGCATCGACTGATAGTGGATGTCCACGTCCCCGTCGGCGATAAACGTGTTCCCTACCTTCCGCTGCTGCTGCGCTTCCAGTTGCACCAGTCCCTGCTTGCCCGGCGCCTTGGCCTGCCGGACCTGTCCTCCATGCGCCACCACCGCACCAGCCAGCAACGCGGCGAGCAACGCTCCCGCCTGCCGGCGCATGGCGCCGAATCGAATCTTCACGATGCCCTGGAATGCCTGGTGCGGCTGGTGGGAGGGGACAGCGCTATCGATGCGCCGCACGGAGTTTCCCCGCCTGTTCCTCATTCAACGCAAGCGAGCCTAGCACGCGGTTTTGCCTCCCGCAACGCGCGGACTCTCCCTGGTTTCGGTGCCGCGTAAGGCACGGAATTCCTCAATCGCCCGGACTCTTTCCATTCCCCGCCGCGGTCGCGTCTTTCTTGTGGAAATGCCGCCGAATGTCGGGCCAGAATTCCTTCATCTCATTAGCTACCGCATCCAGCGCCACCTGCGTTCCCCACGTGCTCCCCACGTTGGAGATGTTCCGTTGGCTGCTGGGGTGATAGCTGTACGTGGAAATCGCCGCGGCGAGCGCGCTCCCAAAGAACTCCGAGGCGTTCCATTGCTCGTTGCGCGAATCCCCCCGCTCCACCACGATGCGCGTCATCGCATACCACGTCCGCCGCCAGAAGCCGCCCTTGCCCATCTGGAAATAGCGCGGGTCCTGCCGCAGCAATGCCGGAAATACCGCCCCCACCATGAAGTTCTCAATCGTGGTGTCGCCAAATATGGTGGCGTACCGTCTTGCGTAGCCCAGCGCCCCCTGGCCGTAGCTCGCATAGCTGTCGGTCTCCTGGCCGTAGCCGGCCAGGACCGCGTACCATCCGAATTGAACCGGATCAAAAGTGCCCTTGGCCACGGCCTTATATTTCTCCAAGGCCGTAAGTGGGGGCACATTGGCCGCATTTTCCAGAGTCAGAAAATTTGGCAACAGATAAAAAAGCCGATCGTGGGAGATTCCGTTCTCCAACTGCTCTCCCTGCTTCTTCTCCGTCTCGCCGGGCTTCTGCTCGCCCTGTTGCGGCTGCGGCGGCGTCTGCGGCTGTGCCTCGTTCTGCGGTTGTGCCTGTGCCGGCGCATTTCCCGGGGATTGCGGCTCGTCTGCCTCCGCTGGCTGGCATTCAGGGGCCAGCGAATTTCCGCTCGCTGTCTGTTCGCTGGTCGGCATGGGCTCGGCCTGCCGCGCTGGCGTCGAGAAGGAAACGACCAGCACCAGCCAGCCGGCGGCCAGTGGAAGGCACAGCTTTCCCGTTTTTTTCTTTCTCATTCCCTTCCTGTTCTTCGGGCTTCGCGCCTAGCTGCTGGATTCCCCGTCCCGCGTTCCCCGGAGTTAACTAAGATGCCGCCGGACCCTGGAGCGTCCCGCAAGACTCGAACATTTTTCTCGCGCCGGAGCGTGATCCTGACTGGCAATCCTCTCACGGGCTCGGCGACTCACGGAACAACTCTTGCACACGGCCTGCGACTTCACTCGCGGCCTCTCCCGCTTCCGCCGTCGAAAACTCCGGGGGCAGCAGGAGCACGGGCACTTGGGCCCCATTCCGCCGCAGTG
The DNA here is from genome assembly GCA_030038535.1 of Candidatus Acidiferrales bacterium. Classification (GTDB taxonomy): domain Bacteria; phylum Acidobacteriota; class Terriglobia; order Acidiferrales; family UBA7541; genus JOPF136. The sequence goes on along the minus strand of JASHSV010000307.1, from coordinate 69,999 downwards.
CTTCCTTCACCTCTGCATTCGCGCCCATTCCCGGTCCGGCCACAACCGCGTCCGGTCCTGTGGCCCTTAGAAAGCGCGCAAAATCAGACGCCGTCCGCGTGGTCAGCACTTCATATCCCAATCGCCGCAGCAGCGCGCCGAGGTACGCCAGCACATCTTTCGACTCGTCCACGCACAAAATCGTTCGCTTGGTATGCTTTGCTGGCTCGACGACGGAACTGGCCCTCTGCCGGAACGCCTCAACCGCCTGTTCCTCCGATTCGTAGAGTTCAAAGACCTTGTCCAGATGCGTGATTTTGAAGACCCTTGAAATGCTCTCCCGCAATCCGCAGATCTTCAGGTCGCCCCGGTCGGTCCTGAGCGAGCGCTGGATCCGCGCCAGCAGCCCCAGACCCGCGCTGTCGACAAAGTCCGCCTCCGTCAGGTTCAGGACCACATTTTTGGTTCCCAACGTTACCCTGTTCACCTCCTCTTCCAGCAGGCGCGTCTCCACACCCAGAGCGATTCGCCCACGACACTGAATCACCATCACCCTTCCAATCGGTTTGCTGGCTAGTTCCAATGGCATGGGCGAGGTACGGTAACACAGCACGCGACCAAAACCGAAGCCAAACAAGCCCAAATCCACACACAGGTGGGCGCAAAGGTGGGCAAATGTACAAGAAGCGCGTCCGGCGGCAGTGGCTTCCGCTACAGCTCCCCGTTGTCCTTTTGGCGACACAAAGGGCAGCCCGGTGCGCTCGCCGCCGCAACGCGTGCTAACGTTCCCCGCTGGTCCCTGGTTTGAGGCCACTCCGCGGCGCAAAAACTGGACCGTGAAAACACCCTGCCTAAAGTGCGGTCTGATTCATGACGAACCTACCGCCATCTGCGATGGCTACGTCGGCATCGATCCAGATGAGACGTCAAGCGACTCACGCAAGCAAGCCGCCGCGCGGATTCGCGCCGTTCTTGCTGCTGTGCCCATAGAATCGCGCCGCCACGGACGCGTGCGCGCTGCGGCCGCCGCTGCAGGCGCCTCACTTTCCACGGAGGCGCCTCAGTTGGTTGCCGGCCACGCGGAAACGCCGCCGGCCGAAGTGCCGGAGTGGCGGCGGGAGGTTTCGGAGCGCCTCGAATCCTACCGCAGCCGCCGCGAACGCCAGCGGGCCGCCAACCAATCTGTGCTCGAGTTCCGCGTTCATTCGAAAGGGGAGACCGTCCAAACCGCTCCTCAGCCGGCGGCCGCCGCTCCAGCGGCAATGGAAGCACCCGCCGCGGATTCCGTGGCTCTCCCGCCGGCGCCCCCCGAGTTTGCCGTCGCTCCCGCCGCTCTCGATGCCGCCGCCAGCGTTGCCGCCTCTCCCGCCCCGTCGCTTCCGGACACCGCGGAAAGTCTGCGAAGCTACCAGCCGGCGGGGGAGGCTGATTTTACCGACGATCTCACGGCAGACATCACCGAACTTGCCTCGCGCGTTTCGAGCGCCGCCGACCCGGCCGGCGCCGCGGTCGAGGCGCCCGCAGAATCCGCCACGGAGGTACCGGCGGAAACCTTCGCTGGTCTCCCCATCGCTGCAGAACCAGGCGTTGTCCTAGCCGACTCTGCGACTCTCGAAGTACATGCCGACGCCGCTGAGCTAGCTGAGGTGCAGTCCGTGGAACCGGCTGTGGAACCGCCGGCGATGGAAGCCGCCCCGCTGGCCGCAATCCCCAGCATCGACACGGAGTATTGGCACGAGACGCCCACCCTCGAAGAGGAGGAGGAAGAGTGCGGTTCCCTGACTTCGGGCTTGGACGCGCCAGCCGCTGCTCCCGAAGTAGAGAGTGCAATCGCGCCCGTCGCAGAACTCGCCCACGAAGAGCCTGCCCCGCAAGATGAACCCGAGTTCATCCCCGCCGTGGAAGCGCGCTCGCTCGATTCCAGCGCGGAAACGATTCCGCCGGTTCCGGACGAGGAAGTGCCGGCCGCGGCTGCGCTTGCGGAATCTTCCGCTCTGCCCGGCGGCATGTTCCCTCCCGCAATTGAAGCTGCTGACGGGGAAGAAGCGAACGAGCGCCGCTTCGCCCTGCGCACCGCTTCGCGCCCTCTTCCTGGAACCGCCACGGAACGCATCGAGATTCGCGTCCCCCAGCCAGTCTTCGATTTCTCTCCCAACGACGTGGAGATCCAACCCAAGGTCGAGCTCCAGCCCGTCGCCGATCTTCGCGAGCGGCGTTGCGCCGCTTTTCTCGACGTCGCGTTCCTGGGAATCACCGTCGCCGGCTTCTTTCTTGCCTTCCATCTGGCCGGCGGCGAGATTGCGCTTTCGCGCTCCGGCGCTGGCGTGGCGCTCATGGCGGCCTTCCTGATTTACGCGCAGTACGTGCTCCTCTTCACTGTCGTCGGCGGAGCAACTCCGGGCATGGTCCTGCGCGGTCTGCGCGTGGTCTGCTTCGACGGCCAGGCTCCGGTGACCACCGAACTGGCCTGGCGCGCGTTCGGCTATCTGCTCTCCGCCGCTTCCGGCATGCTCGGGTTTTTCTGGTCGGCCTGGGACGAGCTCGGCCTCACCTGGCACGACCGCATCTCGCAGACCTATATCACCTACGCGGAGCCCGACGCAGTCCCTGCCGCGGCGACTTCACACTAGCTGCAAACACCCGTACGTCGGCGCGTGGGACACAGCACCCTCCTCGTCTGCGAGCGCACCCCTGTTCGTGCTCCAGCTACACCGCTGGGAGAGCAGCCCCCGCCACTGCGGGGCCACGGACTGCGAGAGCCGCTCCCGAGCCTTCGGGATCAGGCGCCTCCCGCCTTCTACCGCCCTGGCGCACAGAGCCATGCTTGCCTTCGAGGTCCTCACATCAGCGATTCACGAAATTGCCCACTACCAGCCGCATCCACCGCCCGGCGCCCGCGCCAAAGGGTGTTATACTGGCTTTTTGTGAGGATCTGACCTTATGAGCCGTGCCACTCGCATTTTCGTACTCGCGGTTTCGGCCCTCGTGCTGCTTTATGCCGGCCTCGGCTTCGCCCTGGCTCGCTCCAACGAGGAGAACACCTACCGCTCGCTCGGCGTCTTCAGCGAGGTGCTCGAACGCGTGGAGCAGGGCTACGTCGAAGAGCCCAATATGCGCCAGGTGGCCCGGGGCGCCATGCACGGCCTCGTCGAATCCCTCGATGCGCAGTCCGGCTACCTGAGCGCGCGCGAATACGAGGACTACCAGGCTCGCCTCAAGGCCCATCCGCGCGGCGACATCGGCGTGGTCCTCTCTAAGCGCTTCGGCTATCTGCTGGTGCTGACCGCGCTGCCCGACAGCCCCGCTCAGAAGGCAGGCCTCTCCACCGGCGATATCCTGGAAACCATCGCCGGCTTTTCCACCCGCGAAATGTCCATACGCCAAGCCGAGCTCCTGCTCGAAGGTGAACCCGGCAGCACCGTGAAAATCACGGAGGTGCGCCACGGAGGCACGGAATCGCACGATTTAGAAGTCACCCGGGCTGCTCTCGCCACGCCGCGCCTCGTCGCGGACAAGATGGAGGACGATGTCGGCTATCTCCGCGTTCACGGATTCAGTCCCGGTCGCGCCGCCGAAATCCGTCAAAAGCTCCAGGAGTTTTCCAGGCAGGGCCTTCACAAAGTGGTGCTCGATCTGCGCGACTGCTCTTCCGGTGCCGTCTCGGAAGCGGTATCCACGGCGAATTTGTTCCTCAACTCCGGCACCATCACGACGCTGAGCGGAAAGACGGTTCCGGCCAAGCTCTTCACGGCGGATGCGCAGAAGACCGTCTGGACGGGTCCGGTCACCGTGCTGCTTTCGGCGCGCACCGCCGGCGCGGCGGAGATCTTGGCTGCCGCGCTCGCCGAGGACCGCGCCGTGCCTACCGTCGGCGAACGCACCTTCGGCAGCGCTTCCGAGCAGAGCATCATCGCGCTGGAAGATGGCGGCGCGCTCATCCTCACTACCGCCCTCTATCACGATCCGGAGGGAAAGAAGATCAACGACAACGGCGTGAAGCCCTCCTTCGAAATGGCCAATGTCGTGGACGACATGGCCGAAAGCACTGAGACTTCGGGCGGTGCGGAATCAGGCCGCGCTACCAACGGCCTGCCGCGCCCGCAGGACGACCCGGTCCTGAAGAAGGCCCTCGAACTACTCCGCACACCCAGCCAGGTCCCCGCCGCGTCGAAAGCCGCGTAGCGCAGGTGGCTCGTCGTCTGTTCGCATCGCCCTCTTCCTCTCCTCTGCGCTCGCTCATTTGCTCTCTTCTTTGCCTCGTCTGCGCTTCAGCGCTTTTCGGGCCCACCGCCTGCCGGCACAGTGAGCAACCGGTAGAGACGGATACCAACCGACTCGCTGCCGATTTCGCCGCCGCGGCGCGTCCGGTCGCCGGCGCGGATTCGCCTATTCGCATCGTGCCTTCCGGTTGGTCGCGCACCGCCGGACCCACGCGCGTGCTCGTTTCGCTGCCGAATGCCGCGCAACTCAGCCCACTCGAATCGTCATGGAGCAAGGCGGCCGGGATTCGCGGCATAAATTTCGAGCGGCGCGATCCCGGCTCAGCCTCTGCCGCCTACGCCATCAGCTACCAGGGACGCACCCTGCTCGCGCTCGACGTTTTCCTTCTGGCCCCGCCGGCCGCAGCCGCTCCCGGCTTGCCCGCCGGCGGCTCGCCCGAACTCGCCATCATCGTGGACGACCTCGGCTACGATCCTTCCGCCGCGCGGGCCGTCTTCGCCATCCCCGCGCGCGTCAGCGTGGCAGTGCTGCCCAATCTGCCCGAATCCTCGGCCATCGCCGAAGAAGCTCATCGCCGCGGCATCGAAGTCTTGCTGCATCTGCCCATGGAATCCGTCGCCGGTGAAGACAAAGCGGAGAAAATCGAGCTGCACGTCGGCGAACCCGCTGCGGAAGTCGCGCGCGTGGTGGATCAGATGCTGGCAACTGTGCCCTACGCCGCCGGCGTGAATAATCATCAGGGCTCGCGCGCCACCGCCGATCCCGCGCTCATGGCTTCGCTCGCCTCCGCGCTCCGCTCTCGCGGCCTGTTCTTCATTGACAGCCGCACATCTCCCGGCTCGCGCGCCTTCGATGCCGCGCTCCGCGCCGGAGTTCCCGCCGCCGCCCGAAATATTTTTCTCGACGACGATGAGCTGGCCTCCGCCATCCGCCGCCAGCTCGAACGCGCCGAGCGCGTCGCGCGCGAGCAGGGCATGTGTGTGGCTATCGGCCATCCGCACGGAGCCACCCTGGATGTTTTGTCGGAAATGCTGCCGGAGGTGGAAGCACGCGGTGTCCGCCTCGTCTCCGCCTCCGAGGTCGCGCGCCGCTCTCCGTAGCAACGCCCCTACCTGAGAGTCTCTTTCACCATCCCCGCCACTTCTTTTGCCAGCGACCACGCCGCCGTCAATCCCGGCGACTCGATTCCAATCATGTGAATCACGCACCGAATTTGCGGGTCGCGTTCGATCACGAAATCCGCAAATTCCTTCGGCCGGGCGGTTCCGTCAGCAGGTGCGAGCTTTGCGCGGATTCCCGAGTACGCCGGACGCAAATCCGCCTCCGTGATCTCCGGCAGCAGCACTCGGGCGCCTCGCGCGAATTCCGCCACGGGCACGCGGTCGCTCTCGTAGTCTGTCTTGTTCGCTGCCGGACGTGCCGTTGGCCCTACCAGCAGCGTTCCCCACAATGTTTTCGTCAAATGCACGCCCAGAGAATAAATCCCCGCCTCAGGCAACGGATATACCAGCGAATGCACCAGGTGCGATTTTGCGGGCACTGCCTCGCAATAGTCCCCGCGCGTCGGCTGGATCCTATATTTCGTGAATCCCGTCAGCGCCGCGACCTCGTCGGCAAACAGCCCTGCACAATTCACTATGGCGCGCGCTTCGATCGTTCCGCGCCCGCTCGTCACGCGCACGCCCGCTCCCGCCGGCTCGAGCGCGGTGACCTTTGCATGCGTCAGCAAATTCGCGCCGCGGTCCGTAGCCACGCGGGCGTAGGCCTTCACCAGTTCCTCGCTCATCACCAGACCGGATGACGGCACCTCGAGTGCCGCGCGTCCTTCCACGTGCGGCTCGCGCGCCTCGAGTTCCCGCCGGTCGATCAGACGCAGCCCGGCGACGCCGTTCTCCTCGCCGCGCCGCTGGAGCGCCTCGAGCTGCGGCTCTTCACCCGTCGAGGCCGCCACCACGACTTTTCCCGTGCGCCGGTGCTGCACCCCGTGCTTCTCGCAGAACTCGTACGTTAGCCGGTTCCCTTCGACGCAGTGCCGTGCCTTGCGCGAGCCCCGCGCGTAATAAATCCCCGAATGGATCACGCCGCTGTTCCGCGAGCTCGCACCCATACCGAGCTGCGGCATTTCCTCCAGCAGGAACACGTCCTCAGCGAAGGCCGAGACCTCCATCGCCACGGCGCACCCCACCACCCCGCCGCCGATGACCACCACACTCGCCGTTTCCCGTTCGATGCCCCACCTCCGCGGAGTTTCGAATCCCGATTCGTTGAGAGGGCCCGCGTGGGTGATTAAATCATGCCCGGACGGAAAATGAGTTCGAAAGCGAAACGATGTCGCAGCGTTGTGCACCGCGCCGCTCCGGTGTACAGTCCGCTCCGCTCATCGTTCGCTTCACGGGAGGAGTTCATGAAACCCAGTCGCGTCGTCATTCTCACGGCTGCCGCGCTGTTCCTGATCGCCGCTGCCCGTGTCCCGCACCACGGCCGGCCCGCCGCAACTCCGCCTCGTTCCCAGTCCCGCGATTTTGTGCTCGTGATTCATGGCGGCGCGGGGAGTTACAAGAATCAATCGCCGGAGCGTTCGGATGCGGCCCGCACCGCCATCACGCACGCCGCCGAAACCGGCGCCGCAATCCTCCGTAACGGCGGGCGCAGCATCGACGCGGTGGAAGCTGCCCTCCGCATCATGGAGGATTCCGGCGCATTCGACGCTGGCCGCGGCGCGTATTATTCGCGGGCGGGCGTGGCCGAGCTCGACGCCGCCATCATGGATGGCAAAACGCTCCAGGCTGGCTCCGTGGCTTCCGTCCGCCACATCGCCAATCCCATCGGCCTGGCGCGCATGGTGATGGAGCGAACCAAACACGTCATGCTCGTCGGCCAGGGCGCGGAGGAGTTCGCGAAGTCCCAGGGCGTGCCGCTGGTTTCCCCCTTCTATTTCTACAACGAGCGCGAATGGAAGCGTTATCAGGACCGGGTTGCGGCGGAGGAGAAAAAGAGTTCCCGCCTCGTCAATCCATCCCTGGAGGACGATGACCGCGTGCATGGCACCACGGGCGCTGTGGCGCTGGACCAGGACGGCAACCTCGCTGCAGGCACGACCACCGGCGGAACCGCCTTCAAAATGACCGGGCGCGTCGGCGATTCACCCATCATCGGAGCGGGCACATATGCGAACAACGAGAGCTGCGCCGTCTCCGGCACGGGCGCTGGTGAGTTCTACATGCGCAACGTGGTGGCCGCGGACATCTGCGAGCGCGTCCGCTATCTTCACGTGCCGCTCGAACAGGCGGCGAACGACGTGGTGATGAAGGAACTGGTCGAGCAACACGGCGAGGGCGGCGTGATCGCCGTCGATCCTCAGGGCCATGTGGCCACGCCGTTCAATACCGAGGGCATGATTCACGCTATCGTCCACGCCGATGGCGTTATCCGCATAGAGACCTTCAAGCCCTGAGGCAGGCGGCGGAACGGCCGGCTCTATTCCCGGCCCAGGGGCAGGTAATACTGCGTGCCTTTCACCGGCTCCTGCAGGCGCCGCAGCAGTTGCTGCAAGTCGGCGTCGCGCTCCACGAAGTCAATCTCCGAGGTGTTCACCACGAGCAGGTCCGAGGCGGTGTAGCGGAAAAAGAAGTGCTCGTAGGCACGCACCACCTCGTCCAGATATTCGTCCGCCACGTGCGCCTCGGAAGGCTCCTTTTTTCTGCCCATTCTCTGCCGCAGAACCTCGGGCGTGGCTTGGAGATAGACGACGAGGTCCGGGAGCGGCAGGTCGCGTGCCAGCATCTCGTAATAGTTGTCGTACAGCCGCAGCTCTTCATTGTCCAGATTGATGTTGGCGAAGATGCGGTCCTTTTCGAACAGGAAGTCGCTCACCACGGTCCCGCTCACTGCGTCCACGGTCGCCTCTTTCAGCCTGCGGTGCCGCTCGAACAGAAAATACATCTGGGTGCGAAAGGAGCTTCCGGGTACATCGTCGTAAAACGCCGAAAGGAAGGGATTGTCCTCGCAGTCGTAGATGCGCCTGGCGTGCAGGCGCTCGGCCAGGATGCGCGCCAGCGTGGATTTGCCCACGCGAATCGGCCCTTCGAGCGCGATAAAGCGCGGCCGCCGGAACGCCGGAAGATTCGCAGCGTGCTCTGGCATGACGCGCGAGATTATAGCAAAGGGCGCACAAGCGCCTCGGCCTGCCGGTCCGATGACCTGTGGCTGCCGAGCTAGACCACGCTGATTTTCTCGCGCAGCGCCGGAGCGAACAGGCTTTTGGGGATCATGGCATGGACGCCGCGGACGATGTCCACCACCTGCGTCACCCGGAAACTGAACGCCATGCTGCACAGTCCGTAAGCGTCCAGCTTGGAGAGGCTGGTGCGCGCGGCCAGAAATTCAATGGCGTTGCGCGCCGCCAGCGTCATGGCCACGTTCAGGTCTTTGTCCAGTCCCAGCGTGATCCAATGCGAGGGTGTCTCGGCGATGGGCCAGGCGAAATTTTTCTGTTTATGCAGGAACACCTGGATGCGCAACTCCTGCATTCGCGTCTCGCACGCCGTCAGAGAAATCTCGCCGTCGCCCTGGACCGCGTGTGAGTCGCCGGTATAAATGAGCGCACCCGGCTTCCATACCGGGATGAACATGGTCGAGCCTTCGCACATTTCGCTCAGGTCCACGTTGCCGGCATGTGGACCCGGCGGGACCGACGAGGTGACTCCCGGGCTCAACGGCGGATAGAAGCCGTCCGGGGGCGCTACACCCAAGGTTCCCTGGAACGGCTTTAGCGGCACGTGAATGTCCTTCGCAAATTCCGTGGTCATGTGCGCGAGGTCGAGCTTCATATACTTCACCTGTCCATCGGGAAAATCCTTAGCCAGCAGGCCGGTGCCCAGCGAACCCGGATTGTTGAACACCGCGCCCCAATCGAACGGCCGGATGCGCCTGTAGCGCACCTCGAGCACGTCGCCCGGCTCCGCGCCGTTCACGTAGACCGGGCCGATGATCGAGTGCGGGCCGCGCCCGGGATTGTCCAAGCGCATCTTCGCCAGCACGTCGATGGGCACATCCGGCTGCATTTTGTTCAGGAAATGCGACCAGGTATTCGAATAACTGATTGTGTCTCCGGAATCGACCTTCAGAACGGGTGCCAGGTTCGTGTCATAGACGCCTAAATGGACGGTTTGGTCATTCGACTCCACTACGCGCACATGGCCTTCATACTCTTTCTTCTGGCGCGAATCGAGAACGTCGTTCCTTGATGTGCCGGGCAGCTCGTTGGCGCCCGCCAGCTTGTTGAACCAGGGCCCGGCAACCGCGAGAGCGCCCAGAAAAGGGCTGGCGCGCAGCAGGCGGCGCCGCGAGCGGCCGCGCGCGGAAAGGAAACCGTCCAACCGCTCCTGATGGATCTCTTCCATGTGCAGCAGACGGTCCGCGGTACGCCGCGAATAGGCGGCGTCTTTGAAGTCTTCGCGAAGAACGCCCGTGCCGAGTTCATCACCGCATCCAAACAGGTTGCCGCAAAAATGGTGGTGCTGAGATGGCTGCTTTTCGCTCGAGGAATTATCCGAATCCGCTTCCATGGTCTCCTCCAAACGCCGGCGGAAACTGTCACAAGGCACTGCACACTGCCTGATGCAGACCGCGTGTTCTCGCGCGGATTATACGCTCGAACAATTCGCGCACGCGTGCGCGCCGGCGCGCGCGCGTGTTACCATCGCCTCCGCGACGAGAGCGCGGAGCGGACGCAGGGAAAAGAATTCTCCGATCGCAGCCGATAGCAATACAGAAATGGTAGAGAAGCGAAAATTCCGGCGTGTTCCCCTGACCGCGGTGGTGCGCGCGGAGGCCGCGGGCCAGCCGTACTCGGTCGAGGGTCGCAACATCAGCGCCGGCGGCATGCTGGTGAAGACGGAAAAAACGCTGGGCGAAGGCGCGCAGCTCCGGCTGGAGTTCCAGCTCCCCGGTGAGCTCTTGCCGGTGCACGCCATCGGCGTGGTGCAGCACGTGTTGCCCGGGTCGTTCATGGGCATCCGCTTTCTCGAGTTGACGGAAGCGGACCGGCGGCGCATCGAAGCGTACGTGAACGCAGCCGGAACCGACGCGTAGATCCATCAAGCAATCCCTCTAATCCGCCCTGGCCAATTCCACAACAATGTCGGCCAGCGCGTGGACGTCGCGCGTGTCGACGACCTCGGCGGGCGAGTGCGAATAGCGGAGCGGCCAGCCAAGCGCCACGTCCACCACGCCGAAGCGCGTAAACATGGAGCCGTCGTTGCCTCCGCCGGTGGCGCCATACTGCACGGGAATGTGGTGCTCGCGCGCGAGGGCCACCACGCGGTCCACCTGCTCGCGCGGCACTACGTTGGAGCTATCCACGGCGCGCACGACGAAGCCCTGACCCAGCAGCGCGTGAGCGAAGCGCGGATTTTCCAACGGCGAATCCGAACTGACGAAGGTATCGATGGCGTACACGGTCCGGAACGGCGGATTTCCTGCCGCCGCAGCCGCTGTGCGTTCCGCAAACTTAGCGGCGCCGCGCAGGCCGACCTCCTCCTCGGTGGACCAGACAAAAGTCACGTCCCGGCCGCGAATTTCCGGGCCGAGTTTCCACGCCGCAGCAACGAGGGCGGTGCAGCCGACCCGGTCGTCGAAGCTGCGGGCATTTACACGCGTGCCGGCGAGCTGATGGTACTCCTTCTGGATAGTGATCCAATCTCCCGGCTTGATGCCTAGCGCCTCGGCCTCCGCGCGGCTGCGTGCGCCCACGTCCACGCGCGCGCGTGCATCGCCTCGAAAATTTGGCCAGATGAACTGCGCCGTGTCCCAACCGTCAGGCAGCTCAATCACGCCGTCGTAGGTCTGATTCTGGCTGTGTACCAGAACGGGATGGCCCACGAAATACTGCGGCGAGCCGCCTCCCAGTTCTGCGACTTCGAGCCGGCCATCATCGCTGATGGATTTGACCTCGTAACCGATTTCGTCCAGGTGCGCGACGAATACGACGGGCGCCGCGGAGCCGGGCGCTCCGGGGTTCGCGCCGCCGAAATGCAAGACCAGATTGCCCGCGTCGTCGGTTTCCGGCTTGGCCCACTCGGGAAGCAGATTTTTCACTTCATCGCGAACCAGCGCCTCATGCCCGCTCGCGCCGTAGACGAGCGATAGCCTCCGCAAAATCTCCTCGACAGGGAGTGGAGTGTGCGCGGGGTGGTAGTGTCCGTCCGCGACGCCGCCTCCGGGCCCCGGCGGAGACAGAATTTTCCCGGGCACCGCATGGTCCAGCAGACTTACAAGCGAATCCAGGTCGGATCCGGAAATCGTTTCAATGGGTGTGACGGGCCAGGCGAGCGGGAGCGCGAGTTGGACAAACCGGGCAGGTAGCTCGGGCGCCTGGGGTGTAGCGGGAAAATGGAAGAGCCCCGGCGCGGCTTGCACATTCACGCCGTCAGCTTTCGCCAAAGCCTGTATCTCGGCCGCGAGCCCTTCCAGAGGCTTAGCGGGATCGGCGGTGCCGATGAGGACGCCCGAGCCCGGCTCGGGAGAAGCCACCGCTGCGCCCGAAGCCCGGGCGGAAGACAACCGGCCGACGTAAATCATTTCGTCCGCGTGGCCGCTTTGGAGCGCACGGCGCAGGCCGCGCGCGCCCAGCCACTGTTGTGTCACAAAACAGAGAGTGATCGTTCCCGAGAATTCCTTGCGTGTGAGCACGTCGGCCAGCGAGAGCAAGGCAGCGGCGCCGTAGCGGTCACCTGCAGCGGATCCGGCCAGCAGGCCGTTCGACAAATTGTAGAGCCGCCGATCGACGATCAGCGGATCGAGTACGTCCACACCGGCCTGGCGCGCCTCTGCCTCGCTCGAGGCGCCGACGTCCACGTACATCTCGTCGAGGTGGTCCATCTTCGGGGCGTCGCGCCGGGCCGGCTGCAGATGGACCGAGAGTCCCGCGATGACGCCCGGAACACGGCGGCCGTCGCGCGTAATCACGGTCACCTGCTGCGCGAAACGGAGCGCATCAAACAGAAACTGCGGCGACTGCTGCGGGAGGCGCTGCAGGCGGAGAAAGCCTTCGGGATTGATCTCGCTGACGACGTAGCCGGGCTCGTCGAGGGGCGCAACGAACCATCGGTTTGGGCCGGGGCCCTTCCCACGGATTGTCACGGTGATGTTCCCGATCGGGTCCACTTGCACGATCGGCGCGGGCTTTAAGGCTTCGATGCGCTGCCGAATCAGCTCCGCGGGGCCGCCCGCGACCCCCTCGTAGCCGGAGACTCCGGGCGAGGCCACGAGTTTGGCCAGGCTATCGCGCGCGGTCTGGGCAGCAGTGGAGAAGGCAGCAAAAACGAATGACAGCAAGATAGAAAAACGAGCAGCGGATTTCATGACAATCCCCCATTCCGACTGGCGGGCCAACCTCAGGCCCGCGACTCTAGTCCAGAGGCTGCGCGCCTGCAAGACGCGTCAGAGCCGGAACAATTGAGCCAGCCGGCATTCCCCCCTCGGCACTTCCATTTTCCCGGGCTCGAACGCTGCGAAACGCGCGGCGAGCTCAGGAGTTCTTCGTAGCCGAGTAATACGAAGCGACCGTCTGCGGCACAATCACCGGCAGCACGGGCAACTCCACACGGAAGGTCGCGCCGCCTTCCGGCCGGTTGAAACAGGTAATCTCGCCGCCATGCTCCTGCACGATCCCGTAGCAGATGGAAAGTCCCAGGCCCGAACCTTTGCCCACCGGCTTGGTGGTATAGAAGGGATCGAACACCCTCTTGGGGTCTTCCACGCCGCGGCCCGTGTCGGAGAATTCGACGACAGCGCGGTGGCGCTCGCGAAGCGTGCGGATGGCGAGAATCCCGCCGCCCACCTCTTCGAGCGCGTCCACGGCATTATTGATGATGTGGAAGAAGACCTGAAGAAGCTGGTTGGGATCGCCGCGAACGCCGGGCAGCAGCGTCTCGGGAGCGAACTCGAGCTTGACGTTCTTGTCGCGCAGGTCGAGCGAGCGCAATTGGACGGCGCTGGCGAGAACCTGGTTGATATCGAGCAGGACCTTTTCCGCGGGAACCTGCCGGGCAAAGCTGAGCAGGCTGGTGACGAGAGACTTGGTGCGCAGCGCCTGCGCGCGAATTTTTTCCACGAGAGTGCGGAAGCGCGGGGCCAGAGCGCGGTCGGCTTCGAGAACATCGGTGAAGCCCAGGATGGCCGTCAGCGGATTGTTGATTTCGTGCGCAGCGCCCGCGGCGAGCTGACCGAGGGAGGAAAGCTTCTCCGTCTGCACCAACTGGTTCTGGAGGCGCCGCAGGTTTTCGAGCGACTCCTCGGAGGTGCGCAGCAGGTCCAGGCGCTCGCAGTTGACGAGGTGCTGGCGCCAGAAGACCAGGGCGTCGAAAGGAATCATCATGGCCAACGTGAGCAGCAGGCGATAGTGGCGAACGGAAACCGGAGCATCGCTCCAGATCTGGTTCCAGAGAGCGAATAGTGGCAGGGAAACGAGCGCGGCCATGGCCAGCCGCTCCGGCCACGCGCTGTTGCGCGTGGAGACCGCGCCGGGCGCCTCCGCGCCGGCCGATGCGCGATAGGCCACAAATCCCGCGGTTCCGAACATGGCGAACGAGGCAACCAGAGGCACATCGTAGAGGCTGCCGGCATGGTAGGAGTTGCGATCCAGGGCCGCATTGATGAGCGTCGAACCCAACAGATACAGGCCGCTCGAAAAGAACAACGCGAGGTAGGTGCGTCGCCACGCCCCGCGGGTCTTCCAGCTCAACGCACCGAGGCCGATCAGAAGAACCGAGTTCTGGAACAAATAGAGATAATTGAAGGCATCGTTGTAGTAGTCGCGCTTCGGCATCACGGACTGCCAGGGGACGACGAAGAAAAAGTAGAGGAAGGTCCACCAGATCAGGAGCAGGCCGAAATCCACCAAGCCGTAGCGCCTGCCGGGTTCCGTCCGACGCGTTTGCGGCTGGAGCGTAAGGGCGGCGATCATGGGTACGGTGTGGAAGAAGAAAATGGGATCGCCGGGAAATGGATTCGGGTTGGGCTGGTGAAGGAAGACCTCGTAATGCGTCCAGAGGACTTGTCCGCCCATCCAGAGCGTGCAGCCCGCAGCCAAGAGCAGCCAGAACCAGTTCTGCCTCCAGCGGGGAGAGGCGGCGTTCAGCAGCAGGCCTGTGTTGGCCAGAAGGGGAACAAAACACTGCACTACGTCGCCGAAGGTAGTGAGCCGGTCACCGGGGGGAATGAGCAGCGCGCCGGCCACATAGCCGCCGACCAGCAGAACCCATCCCGCGGCAATCCAAGCCGCGGCAGACGAAGGAGATAGAAACTTCGAGCTCCGGGGAGAGTCCGGCACACCCCGGGCGGCTGCAGACTGAGCAGTGAGAGCAAGCGACATATGGACCTGAGCGAGGACTTTACCGGCCTGTCCGCCCGGACACACTAGTACTATTGGTACTGGCCTGTGAGAAAGGGCTAACCTGTACTTTTCAAGGCGGTAGGTAGGGGTCAGAGGTAAGTGGTTGGCGCAGAGGAGAAAGGAAAGTGAAGGAACCAAGAAGGGGCAACCATGAAGGAGCGCGTATTCAGGTTTGCTGCGCGGCTGGTGCAGGTGGATCGTGGCGGATTCTACGCCGTCGAAGTGCCGGCGGAAATTAGCAAGGCGATTGGAAAACGTGGGCCGGTTCCTGTGAGCGCGCGCATCAACAATGTGGCGGAGTTTACGGCGAGCCTCTCCCCCGCCGGAGGCGGCCGACATCGGTTGCGGATGAATGCGCGGACGCGGGAGATCGCAGAAGCAAGCACCGGGGACATGGTACGAGTTCATATCCGGGTGCACACCCGACCCTTGAGGGTGGTGATTCCTGAGGATTTGAAGACGGCGCTGCGGGGTGAAGGGGTGCTGGAGCACTTCGAGAAGTTTGCGCCGGGAAAGCAGAACCACATCATCGACTGGATCTGCCGGGCGGCGCGGCCGGAGACGAGGGAGAAGAGGATTCAATTTACGGTTGAAATTACCTACCGGCGGCGTGAGAAGCGCAGAGAGCGCGAGATGCGAGCGGTTCGCTAGCGCAAAGGCCAATGCCGGACGAGCAGGGCTTGGTTGGTTCATCGTGTCAGGGATGCGCCGGGTCCGTATCCCGCAACATGTCCCCCCCCCCCCCCCATGAGGGATGTAAATGTGCAATCTAAAGGAGTTAGCTGTGCAGTGGCTGGTGACTAGTGGCTGCTGACTGGTGAAGAGCAGAGAAGGAATCGACGAGCGTGGCTGGGATGCAAGTCTCGGGGAGTGGGTGGTGAACGCGTCCATGGCGGGAGAGTAGGAGAAACCGGCCGAGATTCCTACCCCGTATAAAATCGAAAAAAAGGGGATTTTTTGTCGTAGTAGGCGGCGACTGGTGATTCTTAGCTGATGGCCCGCCTTCGCCAAGACTTCGGCGGGCAGGCAGGACACCCTTTCCTGGTCGGAAAGGGTGGCGGAGGGGGAGGGATTCGAACCCCCGAGACCCTCACGGGCCTAACGGTTTTCAAGACCGCCGGTTTAAACCGCTCACCCACCCCTCCGCAGTCCGAATTATAACTCGCAGACGCGACTTGCCGGGATGGTAGGCGCGCGGCGATTCAACTTTGTTTCGTGAGAATGATGTGGGTGGCTTTGGGCGTGGAGACGTGCTCGGTCGGGCGGTAGCCAAGTTGGAGCAGATCGATGCCGGCGAAGAACGGTGCGCCGGAGCCGAGAAGAACGGGCGCGATGGCGAGATGCAGATCGTCAATGAGTCGAGCGCGAAGAAACTGCTGGATGGTGGAGACGCCGCCGCCGATGCGAATGTCTTTCCCGTTTGCCACAGCGGAGGCGCGCTCGAGGGCTTCGTGGATTCCGCCGGTGACGAAATGAAAGGTGGTTTCGCCGGCCATGGGAATCGAGGCGCGCTCATGGTGGGTGAGGACGAAGACGGGCGTATGGAAGGGCGGATCTTCGCCCCACCAGCCTTTCCAGGACTCGTCGGGCCAGGGGCCGCGAACCGGGCCGAACATGTTGCGGCCCATGATCCAGGCGCCGACGTTGTGGAAGCTGCGCGCGACGAAATCATCGTCAACTCCCGTTGTCCCGCCTTCCTTGCCGATGCGGCGCTCGAAGGTGCGTGTGGCAAACATCCAGCCGAACAGCGCCAAGCCGCCGATGCCGAGCGGACTTTCGAGGCTTTGGCCGGGACCAGCGCCGAAGCCATCGATGGAAATCCCAAACGCGTGGACTCTGATTTGGGGCATGGGTGCTCCCGGATGCTTTTCTCCGTGCGATGAGCCGCGAGAGGAATCGTAGGCGCGACGGGCGCGGCTGACAACCAGCAGAGCGAACAATCGGGAACGCTGCACAAAGAGGCCGGAAGCGGCCTGCCGTTAGGTGTTTGTCATACACAACTTCGATAATGCCCGCCCTTCTGCGCCCCGCGAACTGTAGTAGTATCGGCCGCGCCGCGAGTGGAGTGCGAGAGGAGAGCGCCCGCAGAGGCAGCGGGCGGCTTGGGCATGGGCGGGGACTACTTCTGGAGAGACGTGAAATTCGGGCTGCGGGGATTGGTGCGCAACCCGGCGTTTTCCGCCGTGGCGCTCATCACGCTGGGGCTGGGAATCGGCGCGAACGCGGCGATCTTCAGCGTGGTGAACGCGGTGCTGCTGCGTCCACTCCCGTTCCCCGATTCGGACCGCATTGTGATGGTGCGGAAGGTGGAGCGGCGGCTGAATTACACGCGCGGGGCGGCCTCAGCGGCCGAATACCTGGACTGGAAGGCGCGAAATCACAGCTTCGAGCAATTGGCGGGGTGGACCTCTGGATATTACAACCTGGCGGGGACGGCGGAACCGGCACAGGTGTGGGGAGCGAGGGCTTCGGCAAACTTTTTTGATGTGTTCCGTGTGACTCCCGTGATCGGCCGAGTTTTCCTGCCCGAAGAAGAGCTTCCCGGGCACGGGCAGGTGGCCCTGCTGAGCTACCGGTTCTGGCAGGAACATTTCGGCGGGCGATCGGACGCGCTGGGCCGCAGCATCACGGTGGACGACAAGCCGTACACGGTAATCGGGGTGCTGCCGCCCGACTTCAACCTGTGGGGAAACTCGGGGTGGGAGTACGACCTGTGGATGCCGTTTACCTTCGACAGCGGAAACATGAACCGGGAGCAGCACGTGCTGATCGTCTTCGGGCTGATGAAGCCCGGAGTAACCATCGCGCAGGCCGACGCGGACATAAAAGCCATCGTGCGGCAGCTCCACGAGGAGTATCCGGCGGCAGATCCCACGTTTGATGCGCGCGTGGCGGCGATGCACTCGGAAGCAACGCAGGCGCTGCGGCCGGCGCTGGAGATGCTGCTAGCGGTGGCGGGGCTGGTGCTGCTGATCGCGTGCGTGAACATCGCGAATCTGTTGCTCTCGCGCGCCAGTTCACGGGAGCGGGAGATGGCCGTGCGCTCGTCGCTGGGCGCGGGACGGGGCCGGCTGCTGCTACAGGTGCTGACGGAGAGCGTGCTGCTGGGCGTGTGCGGGGGGGCCTTGGGGCTGGCGCTGGGATTCGGCGGGCTGAGGCTGCTGCCTCTGTTTTTGCCGGCGGCGGGCAGCCAGTACGAAATCCCCTTTGCGCGGACGATCCGAATCGACACGGACGTGCTGCTGTTTACGCTGGCGGTTTCCATCGGCACGGGGATCCTGTTCGGGCTGGCGCCGGCGTTCCAGGTATCGCAATCCCGACTGAGCGAGGCGCTGAAGGAAGGCGGGCGAGGCGGCGCGGGAGGCCGGCGAGGGAACTGGGTGCGCAGCGGGCTGGTGGTGATCGAAATGGCGATCTCGCTGCTGCTGCTGGCGGGCGCGGGGCTGCTGGCGCGGAGCTTTGTGAACGTGCTGTCGGAGAAGCTGGGGTACGATCCGCAAAATCTGCTGACGATGCAAATCAGCCTGCCGTCGTACCGCTACGAGCAGGCGGCGCAGTTCGCGTCGTTCTTCCGCCAGGTGGACGAGCGGGTGAGGGCGCTGGCGGGCGTGGAATCGGCGGGAATGGTCAATTATCTGCCGCTCACCGGGTGGATCGGACACATCAACTTCCAGATTGCGGGAGCGGCGCCGCGCGCCCGGGGCGAGGAACTGGTGACGCAATTCCGCGCCGTGGATGCACGCTACTTTTCGACGATGCGGATTCCGCTGCTCCAGGGGCGCGAGCTGTCGGATGCGGACGCGGAACAGCGGCAGCCAGTAGCGGTGGTGAACCAGGCGTTTGCGCGGGAGTTTTTCCGTGATGGGGATCCTACGGGAAAACAAATCGAGTTCCGGGTGGACGCGCCGTCGCCCTTTTTTCCTGTGCTGAACGCGTCGTGGATCACGATTGCGGGGGTGGTGGGCGACACAACGGAATCCCAGGTGGGAGAAGCCAAGGCGCCGATCGTTTATGTGCCCTACCTCCAGAATCCATCTCCGGTGATGCGGCTGGTGATCCGCACTGCCTCCGACCCGATGGGCCTGGCGGCCGCGGTACGGCGTGAGGTTGAGGCAGTGGACAAGGACCAGCCCGTCTCGGAAGTCAAAACGATGGAGCAATACGTGGAGGCGCTGGCGTCGCGGCGGCGATTGAGCATGGCACTGGTGGCTTTGTTTGCCGGACTGGCCACGGCGCTTGCCGGGGTGGGAATCTACGGCGTGATCTCGTATTCGGTGACTCAGCAAACACACGATCTGGGAATCCGAATGGCCCTGGGAGCGCAGCCGGGGGACGTGCTCGGGCTAGTCGTGGGGCAGGGGATGCGGCTGGCGCTGGCGGGAATCGCGCTGGGGCTCGCCGGGGGCATTCTAATTCTGCGGCGCTTGCTGGCGCCGATGCTGTTCGGGCTAGGCGTGACGGACCCGGTGGTTTTGGCGGGGACGGCGGTGGCGGTGGGGGTGATTGCGCTGGTGGCCTGCTACGTGCCCGCGCGGCGCGCGACGCGGGTGGACCCTCTGACGGCGCTGCGGTACGAATAGGTCCAAAGATCCGAATGGAGGAGACGGGGCGGGGAAGTTCGAGGGCCGGGCGAGAGCGGGCCAGGGGAAAAGGTCAGGCGCTGGGAGCGGGAGGAGGTACAGGCGCCTTCCAATCCGAGGGCGGAAAGTCGATGCCCCAGAAGTGCGGGGCGGGCGAGACGAACTCGAGGCCGAGGCGCATGCCGCGCTCGGAAGCGCCGCCGATATAGACGACGCGGCTTTCCTGGTCCTCTTCGGTGGCGGGGCTGCGCAGGGTGACCAGAGACCCCATATCAATCTCCGCGTCGAGATACAGGAGAGCGCCGTGTGCGTTGATGACGATGGTCTCAGCCTGCTTGGTGAATTTGTGGCCGCGCGTGTCGCGTCCCGCGGCACGGACGTGCATGCGTGCGAAGACGCGTGAGCTGCGCCGCTTGTTTTCTGCCTCAGACGTGGCCATAGGCGGGTATCCTGCCCCAAGCGCGGAGTGGCGTCAATGCCGGGGAGCCGACAGCGTCTGGTTTCCGCCACAGGGGGGAAATTCGCGTTCCGAGCGCAGTGAGCCGTGGATTTGAGGTCAGAACTGTTACTACTTGGAGTGAGGGGCAGGGGCGGCCCACTTGAGCAAGGTGAGGACGATGCGTAGAATGGTCGTTTCGCCCGCCCAGGGCCCGAACCACAAGGAGCAGATTGCGAATGACCCCTATCGAGTACATCGAGTCGCGGCGGGATGCGAACTTGGCGGAACTCGTCGAGTTCTTGAAGATACCCAGCATCAGCACGCAGTCGGAGCACAAGGCGGACGTGGAGCGGGCAGCGCGCTGGGTGGTGGAAAAGCTGCGCGGACAGTTTGAGACGGTAGAGCTGATCCCCACGAAGGGCCATCCGCTGGTGTACGCGCAAAGCCAGCAGATTCCGGGGAAGCCCACGGTACTCTTCTACGGCCACTACGACGTGCAGCCCTCCGAGCCCGACAACCTTTGGACCACGCCGGCGTTCGAGCCCTCGGTGCGCGGAGGCAACCTTTACGGCCGCGGGGCCGTGGACGACAAGGGCCAGGTGCACATTCATCTGGCGGCGTTTGAGGCGCTCACGAAGACGGAGGGCCGGCTGCCGGTAAATGTGAAGGTGATTATCGAGGGTGAAGAAGAGGTGGGCGGGGCAGCGCTGAACGCGTACGTGAGGGAACAGAAGGAGCGCCTTCGGGCCGACGTGCTGGTTGTATCCGATACGAGCATGCTCGCACCCGGGGTGCCGTCGGTGACCTACGCCATTCGTGGCCTCAATTATTACCAGATTGAACTTACGGGCCCGGCACAAGACCTGCATTCGGGCGTGTTCGGGGGCGCGGTACCGAACCCACTGACCATCCTGGCGGAGCTGTTTGCCAAGCTGCACGACAAGAATTTCCGGGTGACGGTTCCGGGCTTTTACGACGACGTGGCCACGCTCACGAAGACAGAACGGCGGGCGCTCAATTCCCTTCCGTGGAAGCTGAGCACGTTTAAGAAAAACGTGGGGGCCCCGGCGCTTTCCGGCGAAAAGGGATACTCGGTGGTGGAGCAACTCTGGTGCCGGCCCACGCTGGAGCTGAACGGGATGTGGGGCGGGTACATGAGCGAAGGGGCAAAGACGGTGATCCCGTCGAAGGCCTGGGCGAAATTCTCGACGCGGTTGGTGCCGAACCAGAAACCGGAGAAAATCGCCCGGCAGGTGGAAAAATACATCCGCAAACTGCTGCCGAAAACGGTGCACTGCAAAATTGAAGTGCTCAGCAGGGGCAAACCGTGGGTGGCGCCCTACAACCACCCGTATTTCGAGGCCGCGCACCGCGCGCTGGAGAAGGGCTTCGGGAAGAAGGCGGTGTTCATCCGCGAGGGGGGCTCGATTCCTTTCGTCACCGACATGTACGACGCCTACAAGATTCCGTGCATCCTGATGGGATTCGGGCTGCCGGACGAAAACGCGCACGCGCCGGACGAGCACATCTCGCTGGAGAACTACTTCGGTGGCATCAAGGCCGCGGCGCACTTCTACCAGGAACTCGCGCGGGCCTAGCGAGTGCGATATTTCCCTTGCGTTATGCGGGTTCGGCGGCTATAGTGCGCCGTGCTCGGTTGCAGGGGAATAGCGCAGCCCGGCGCCCGGATTCACCCCAAGTTGAATATCTAAAGAGGAGACAAGAATTCCATGGCAGCAAAGCCAATGAGCAAGAGCCAGATCGTTGCGGCGATGGCCGAGAAGTGCGAGTTGAAGAAGAAGCAGGCAGCAGGCTTCTTTGAAGCGCTCGCGGCTCTCGCGGCCAAAGAGTGCAAGGGCGGGGCGGGAAAGTTCGTGATCCCCGGCATCGGCCGGTGCGTGAAGCGCCACCGTGCCGCGCGCATGGGCCGCAACCCGCAGACCGGCGAAGCGATCAAGATCAAGGCCAAGACGGTGGTCAAGATCTTCGCCGTGAAGGCGTTCAAGGACGCGGTGCTGGGAGGAAAGTAAGCGCCCGCAATCTTTTTCTGGGGTATAGACCCCCGGCGCCCGCCGCTCCGATTGACGGAGGCGAAGGGCCACCGGGGGTTTTGTCTTTTCAGGGGCCGGTTGCGGAAGCCAGAGAGGGAATTACAGATCGAAAGCGGGAAGGCCGGGGCGCTGTGGCGGTATCAGGCGCGGACATACCTCCGAGTGTGATCGATCTTCCGGGCACCCTGTTCAGGACTTGCTTTTCACGACCACGCGATCGTAGAGGACCATAATCATCGTGGTGGCGAGCCCCACCGCGCAGACAACCCACCACATGCGCTGCGGCTGGTGCTGCACTTCACCGAACTGATGCAGCAGGCCGCCGCCGAGCACGCCGGCTAGGAAATAGCCGATGGCGATGGGCAGAAACGCGTAGCCCATAAACAGGCCCTCGCGTCCGGGCGGAGCGAGACGCGAGACGTACTCGTAGTAGCGCGGCGATTGCGTGATTTCTCCGAGGGCGAGGAAGAACATGGTGAGAACGAACATAGGCGCAGCCGGATCAATGCTGACGTGGCTGCCGAAAACGGCGAAGAGAGAACTGACCGCTCCGGCCAGAGCGGGCGAAGCAGGATGTACGGCTAGGATGATCCAAGAGAGGCTGGAAATCAGGATGCCGAGGGAGATGGCGGGTATCGCGGGGATGCGCCGCGTGAGATAGCTCATCAGGATTTGAAAGCAGATCACCGTAGCGGCGTCGGTGGAGAGCAGCAGCGCCACGGGCGCCGTGGGGCTGACGTAGCGGCGAACGAACAGAGGGGCGCCGATATACTGCTGCCAGAAAATCACCCAGTAGCCGGAAAAAATCAGAAGGAAGAGCACAAAACGGAAATCGGCGAGCACGGTGATCATGTTGCGGAGCGCGGCGGCGATGCTGGCGACCTGGGGACGGGACTCGGCGGGGGTCTCGTGAAAGAAGAACAGGGTGAACCAGAACATCAGGAAGACGCTCGCGGAGCAGACGCGAAACACGTTTTCATTGCCCCAGCCGAGTTTCTCGCCCACCAGCCAGGCCATGATGGGTCCGAGCGTGCCGCCGACGTTGACGAGGGTGTAGTAGAAGGAATAGCCCATCGAGCGAACGTTCTCCGAGCAGGCGCGCGCCGTGGTTCCCGCGACGCACGGTTTGACCACCGCGGGGCCAAGCGCGGGAATCATGAGGATGGCGAGAACCAGCCATTTGTCGCCGAGCGCGGCGCGGAGGGACGTCATCCAGGGAGCGGAAAGCGAGCCAAGGAGAAAATAACCGATGGACATGACGAGATAGGCGAAGAGCAGCGCGCGGCGGAAGCCGAAGCGGTCCGCCAAAGTGCCGCCCAGCACAGGCAGAAACCACACGACGAAGCCGAACGTGCCCATGAGCCATCCGGTCAATTCGGATGAAAAATGGAGCTGCTCGCTGAGGTAGATGGCCAGGACGGCCGTGGTTCCATAATAGGCGAGGCGCTCGAAGAGCTCCGTGAAGTTCGCCACCCAGAAGGAGGGATGGAAGCCCGCGCGGATGTCTGCCAGGCGTTCTGCGAGGGCCATCGAGTTCGCTCCTTGAGCGGGAAGCCGGTGGATTGTAGCGGAAAAGGCGAGAAAAGCGCACCGGCCTCCTCGCCACGACGATCCAAGCGCCATTCGGCACTTAGCAGGGCACGGCCTCCGGGGCGGGTCTGGGCGGGCTGAAAGCCTGTGCCACCTGTGCTAGCATCCGTCATCGGGCCTGAGCGCCGGGAGCCGCATGACTATCGCCACGATGCAGGCTCTCCGGAAGCCGCGTCCCGAGCCGGGTGCGCAGATCGAGAGCGTTCCCGTTCCGGCGGCGCGCCCCGGAGAGGTTGTTGTTCGCGTTCGCGCCGCGTCCATCTGCGGCACGGATCTCCACATTTATCACTGGGACGCGTGGTCCGCCTCGCGGCTGCGTCCGCCGCTTACGTTCGGCCATGAATTCTGCGGGGTGGTGGAATCGGCGGGCGAAGGCGTGACCCGATTCGAGCGCGGCGACCGGGTGACGGCGGAAATGCACGTCGCCTGCGGGCACTGCCGTCCCTGTCGAGCCGGGCAGCAGCACGTGTGCCAGAACGTGCGCATCCTGGGAATCGACCAGGACGGATGCTTCGCCGAATTCGTGAGCGTGCCGGCGACGAACTTGTGGAAGCTGGACGCGACGATTCCGGACCGCTACGCGGCGATCATGGACCCGCTGGGCAACGCGGTGCACTCGGTTCTGGCCGGGCCGATTGCAGGAGCGACGGTGGCGGTGACGGGGTGCGGGCCGATTGGATTGATGAGCATCGCGGTGGCCAAAGCCTGCGGCTGCTCGACGCTGTACGCCACAGAAATTTCCCCGCATCGCGCGAAGCTTGCGCAGGAAATGGGGGCGGATCTAGTGCTGAACCCGAGAGAGGGTGATGCCGCGGCGCGCGTGGTATCGGAAACCGCGGGAGCGGGCGTGGACGTGTTGCTGGAGATGAGCGGCAACCCGGCGGCGATCCGGCAGGGATTCGAGATGCTCCGGCCGGGCGGGCGCGCCTCGCTGCTGGGCATCCCGTCGGAGCCGGTGACGCTAGACCTGCTGCGGGACGTGATCTTCAAGGGCGCGACCGTGCTGGGCATCTATGGCCGGCGCATGTTCGAGACGTGGCTGCAGATGGACGCGCTGCTGCGCGACGGCCGGCTGAAGCTCGATCCCCTGTTCAAGGAACGCCTGCGCCTGTGCGATTACACGCGCGCGTTCGAGTTGCTGGAACAGGGCGCCGCAGGAAAGGTGCTGCTGGTCCCCAACGGAGCGGAGTAAGGCTATCGCCCCCGCCGGCCCTGCCGCCAGATAACCAGGAGGAACCATGCCGAATACGAAGTGGCCACAGCTCGCCTATCTCGGAGCCGCACTCGAAGAGCTGAAGCAGCAGCACCGCTACTTTCATCTGCGCGTCTTGGCGGCGGAGCAGAAGCCTGTGGCCACCTTCGACGGGAAGAAGGTGATCAACCTGAGCTCGAACAATTATCTGGGACTGACCAGCCACCCGAAGCTGCGGCGGGCAGCGATCGCGGCCATCCGGAAATACGGGGTGGGAGCGGGCGCGGTGCGGACGATCGCGGGAACGATGCGCATCCACATGGACCTGGAGCGGCAGATCTCGAAATTCAAGCACACCGAGGCATGTGTGGTGTTTCAGTCCGGATTCACGGCCAACGCGGGAACGGTGGCGGCGATCCTGGGAAAAGACGATCTGATCATTTCCGACGAGCTGAACCACGCGTCCATCATCGACGGCTGCCGCCTCTCGAAAGCCACCATCCGCGTGTTCAAGCACAAAGACACGGCGGACTGCGCGAAAATTTGTGAGGAAACCAAGGACTGGCCGGGTCGCAAGCTGCTTATCACGGACGGCGTGTTCAGCATGGATGGGGACATCGCTCCGCTGCCGGGCCTGTGCGACCTGGCGGAAAAATACAACTGCATGATGATGGTGGACGACGCGCATTCGTCGGGAGTACTAGGCCGAAACGGGCGGGGGACGATCGACCACCTGGGCTGCCACGGGCGGGTGGACATCCAGGTGGGCACGCTGAGCAAAGCCATCGGAGCCATGGGCGGGTACGTGTGCGGCTCGCGAGAACTGATTGAGTTTCTCTACCATCGCGCACGGCCGTTTCTATTCTCCACGTCGCACCCGCCGTCCGTGACGGCAACGTGCCAGGCGGCGTTTTCGCTGCTGGATTCGCGCGCGGGGGCCGAGTTGATTTCGCGGCTGTGGGAGAATACGCGCTACTTTCAAAAGGGATTATTGCAGCAGGGATTTCCCGCGAGCGCGAGCGAGACGCCGATTTCGCCGATCCTGGTGGGCGATGCGGCGAAGGCCTATGAACTGTCGAGCGAGCTGTTCGAGGCCGGCGTGTACGCGCCTGCGGTGGGCTATCCGACGGTAGCGGAAGGGAAGGCGAGGCTGCGCGCCATCGTGACGGCGACGCATACGCCGAAAGAACTTCAGAAGGCACTGGACATCCTGGGCCGAGTGGCCCGGAAGCTCGATATCATCCACTAGCCGCAGTCTTCAGTCGCCGGCGGCGGCATGCGCGGGAGCCGCGGATGCATGCACCGCAGGCGGCTGGTATCTGTGGTACACCACCAGAGCGAGAGCGCCAAATCCCAGCATGCCGGCGATAAATCGAATCCAAGGACCGACGTAGGGCACGAGCGCGCCCACTCGAATCAGGAACAAACCGAGAGCCAAGCGTCCGGCCATGGCCCAGCCGCCTCCGCTGGTGCCGAGGATGGATTCGCCAATCCACACAGCGGGGAAAACCTGTGCGAAGAAGATCAGGAAAACCCAGAGGAACAGCAGCGGAATACCCAATCCCAGGCCCACCACCGTGACACAAGCGATGGCGGCCACAACCGGCATCATGACCATCATGACAAGGCCGAGTCCCAGCGGAAGCGCGATGCGGGCGACCTGATGAGCGGCCTCCTCGACGAACCCTGGAGCCAGAGCGATCAGGAACAGACCCACGAGAAAAGCACTGCCCCAGATCATAGCGTTGTACCAGTAGCTCATCGGCCGACGATAAGCGGGGACCCACTCCCGGATGTCGATTTCGGGAGCGCTTGCGAGATGCGCCTGGGGTGAAATGTCGGGCTTCAATGGCCCGCGGTAGCGGAAACTGCCTTTGATGTCGGCACGCGAAGTGACCTGTATGGGAGTTTCCTCGCCGCGCGCCCCGAAGTGCCATTCGTCGTCTTGCACAGCCTGACGAAACCAGGCGTCGCCGCCGATGGGAGCATTCACCGTGGCCGAGCCCACGAAAGCGGTGAGGTCGTGCCCGATCGGACCGTCCGCCTCCATTTCGCCGACGAATGCCATGAGGCTTCCATTGATGTGCGACCTGGAGGTGGACTGGAATTCGCCCACAAAGCTCAGCACGTTGCGGCCCACTTCGCCTTCGATCGTGAGCTCACCGTTGAAAGTGCGCAGGCTGCCGTCCACTTTCCCCGTGATGCGCACGGCGTGGGAGAAGGCGAAGACGTCGCCCGTGACGTGGCCATCCACGTCCAGGGAATTGCAAAAGCAGAACAGATCGCCTTCCACAGTTCCGGTCAGGTGCATCGACGGAGTGAGCACGTACAGGTCGCCCTGCACGGTCTGGCCGTAGGGGACCTCGTAGCTGCCGTGGCGCTTTACGAACTCCGTGGCGTGCGCGGGGGCGGGCCAGGCCAGTGCTGCCAGAAGGAGAAGGGGCAAGAACAGGGAATGGGAGGAGAACCGGCGCAAGCTCCTGCGGAACAGGAACAGCAGCACGGCTCCGAGCACTCCCAGCGAAGCCAGAATAATGAATTGCAACATGGTATTCCATCCTTTCCAGAGGGCTCCGTTGAAGACGAGCCAGGTGAAAATGAACTGGCCGTTGAATCCGGACTGGTCCAGACGCTCGAGCCAGGGATCGACGTAGAGGTTCCAGAAGGTATAGAGGCCAAGGGCGGCGAGCCCCAGTGCGATCAGCCATGCCCACGCGGCGCGTTGGGAGGAACGGGGAGCGAGCAGGCGGGCGGGGAGCGGCTCATCCTGTTCGGTGAGCGCCGCGCGCAGAAGCAGGGATTCGCGCTTCAGGGTATCCAGCAGCCGGCGGCAGGCCGAGCATTGTTCGAGGTGCAGGACCACCTCGCGGGCAGCTGCGGGCTCGAGCTGTCCCTCGATATAGAGCAGGCCGTTCACTTCGTCCACGTGAGCGGAAGGATTCACGGGCGTCGCCTGGCTCATCGCCCACCTCGCACGCCCGCCGTCCCGATGCTGGGGGACGCCGGGTTCTCCGCGCCCTGAACCAGAGCCTGGCGCAATTCGTGGCGCGCGCGCAGAAGCACAACGCCGACGAAAGCGCGGCGGAGTCCCAAGGCCTCGGCAATTTCGTCGTAGCTCATGTCCGCGTAGTAGCGCAGGACCAGGGCCATGCGGGCACGATCGGAGAGCCGGCCGAGCGCCTGGCGAACGCCGCCGCTGGTCTGCTCGGAGATGATCTGGTCGAGCTGCCCGGGATCGGGATGCTCGAGAGGCAGCGATTCGGCCTCTTCGGTTTCCAGGTCCTGGCGGATCTTGCGGCGGCGAAGAAGGTCCCAGCAATGGTTGGCCGCCACTTTGTAGAGCCAGGCGGAGAAAGGCCGCTGCGGGTCGTACTGGCCGAGTTTGGCGCGCAATTTCACAAATACATCCATGGCCGCGTCTTCCGCGTCCTCCCGGGTGGGCAAGACGCGGCGGCAAAAACGGAACAGCGGCCCGGCAAATTGCCGGTAAATCTCGCCCCAGGCCTCGGGGTCACCGGCCCGGGCACGTGAAACAATGGCCGCAAGGTCGTCCCCGCCCATGCCCTCGGGTTTCCCTGTCCCCTTCATCTTTTACGCACCCGGAGCCCTCTTTCTTTCAGCCGATGCCGGGCGGAGTATAGCCCGTCCCGCGCCGGGGTGGTGGAAGCAGGCGGAAGGCAGGCTACACTGTTGGACCCGCGAGCGCTTTGGATTGTCCGGGGGAATACGAGAATGCATGGGTGACCATCTTCCATCCGTGGTGATTGTGGGCCGGCCCAACGTGGGGAAATCCACACTCTTCAACCGGCTCACGGAAAGCCGCCGGTCGATTGTGACGGACGAGCCGGGGATCACGCGCGACCGGATTTATGGGACCGCGCATTGGAACGGCCGCGCCTTCGAGCTGGTGGACACCGGCGGCCTTCTGCCCGATGAGAGGGCCGGAATCCCCGGGGAAGTCTACCGCCAGGCGCGCGCGGCCATGGAGCGCGCGAGCGTGCTGGTACTCGTGGTGGATGCGCGAGCCGGGGTGCAGCCGCTGGATGCGGAGCTGGCGCAGCTGCTGCGGCGGACCGGAAAGCCGCTGATCATCGCCGCGAACAAAGTGGACACGGCCGGACAGTCGGCGATGGCCGCGGAGTTCTATTCGTTGGGCGACCGCGTGGTGGGGATTTCCGCCGAGCACGGCTACGGCGTAGACGATCTGCTGGACGAAATCACGCGGGATTTTCCGCGGGCGGAGGCGGAAGAGTTGCCGAGGGCGGTACGGGTGGCCATCATCGGCCGGCCCAACGTGGGCAAATCCACGCTGCTCAACCGGCTGGCGGGCGAGGAGCGCGCGATTGTTTCGCCCGAGCCGGGAACCACGCGCGACGCCGTGGATACGCGCGTGGAGCACGGTGGCGCGGTGTACGAGTTCGTGGATACGGCGGGCATCCGGCGAAAAGCAAAAACCAAACTGCTGGCGGAAAAATTGAGCGTGGTGATGGCGCGAAAGCATCTGGAGCAGGCGGACGTGGCGCTCGTGGTGCTGGACGGCTCGGAAGGCGTGACTTCGCAGGACGCCTCCATCGCCCAACATGCCGCGAGTTCGGGATGCTCCATCATCCTTGTGCTGAACAAATGGGACGTGGCGCAGAAACTGGCCGCGGAAAGGATGGAAAAGAAAGCGTCGCCTGCTCTGCTCCGCGAGCAGTTTGAAAAGTTGATACGGGCAAAACTGAAATTTCTGGCGTATGCGCCGGTGGTCTTTCTCTCTGCGCTGACGGGGCAGAACACAGGAAGGCTGTTTACGCTGATTCGCGAGGCAAGCGAGGCGCGGCGGCGCCGGGTCACCACGGGAGAGCTGAACCGCTGGCTGAAAACCGCGGATTTGCAGCGGGGGACGGCCCCTGGCGCGCATCCGGTGCGCGTGCTCTATCTGACGCAGGCGTCGGTTGAGCCGCCGACGTTTGTGCTGTTCACGAACCAGCGAAAGCCGCTGCACTTCAGCTACGAGCGGTTTCTCGAGAACCGGCTGCGCGCCAGCTTCAACTTCACTGCGACGCCTATCCGGTTTCTTCTGCGGCAGCGGAAACGGCGTGAAGGCTGAACTGTTCGTTCATCTCAACCAGAGAATCTTGATCTCGCCGTCCACTTGCTCGAAATCGGTATCGCCGGTGACCAACTCTGCCTCGCGCATCTTGGCCAGCGCCGCGGCGAATGCATCGGCGTAAGCCAGCCTTCGGGTAGCTTTATAAATGGCCGCCTGGCGGACAATCTCCAAATCGGTGTTGATGGGCACCAACTCGATGGGAAGAGTGGCAATCTCGCGGGCTTTCTCCTCAGCAGCCCGCTGGGAAACACGACGCATCGTGGTGTAGTAAACCTCCCCCCAGTGCACCACGGAGAGGAGTAATTTAGGGCCGCCGAGTTCGGCTCTGGCCAGCAACTTTTCCACCTGCTCGGCGCCTGCTCCATCCTGAAAAAAAGACAAGAGGGCATAACTGTCGAGCACACGGAGCGCCATGGCCTAGAGCTCTCGCTCGCGCTTGCGGTCGGCCATCAAGGCCCGGAGAACTCCTGTTCCTTTCAGCGAGCCGCGCAAGCGCTTAATGTGCTGCGGGGTGATCGGCTTGAGCACGATGTGATCATCCTCCTGATAGACGAGCGCCCGAGTGCCATCTTCGATCTCGAACTCCTTGCGCAGCCACTGGGGGATGACCACCTGCCCTTTGACCGTGAAGTAGATCGTGTCCGTTCGTAAGTTGTTTTTCATAGTTCAATCCTACTCTGGCCAACAAGGTAAGGCAAGAGAAGATCGAGTTGGACTCTATGTCACACCTTCCAACTCAGCCGTGGTGCGCTTACGCAGTGGATTGGCAAAGACCGTGCGGGCTCCTTTCCTGGCGACGGTGGGGAGGGGAGCCTGCCCTGGATGCGGTCCGCGGGGCAAGCCGGCAGGGCAAAATCTGTGGCAGCATGAATGCGATTGGGCCACCACCGGCGCGAGGACAGGGTGAAACGGGCGATGAAACGCAACATGCGGATGAAGCTGAATTTCTGGCCGCCCTTCCTGGGAGCGGGAATCCGGGTGAAGCGCCTCACTGCCGACTGGAAGGAAGTGGATGTGGAGATGAAGCTTCACCGGTGGAATTCGAATTACGTAGGCACGCACTACGGGGGTTCGCTCTATTCGATGACCGATCCCTTTTTCATGGTCATGCTCATTGAAAATCTGGGGAAGGACTACATCGTCTGGGACAAGTCGGCGAGCATCCGCTTCCGGCGGCCCGGAAAAGGAACCGTCTCGGCGAGTTTCCGGCTCACGGACGAGCAGATTGAAGAGATTAAAGGGGCGCTGGAGACCCAGGAAAAGATCGAGCGAACGTTTGCGGTCGAGGTGAAGGACGAAGCGGGCACGGTCATCGCCCAAGTCGAGAAGCTGTTGCACATGCGGAAGAAAAGCCCGGTTCCACGGTGACGGGCAGCTTCGATCTCCACTCGTGGTTCGCGAAGGGGGGGCTGGCCGGCCCGATTGGCCCAGCAGTTTTGATTGACACCCAGCCGCGCGGGCTTACGATAGACAGGCAGAATGTCTGCAGCCGCATCGAACGCGCCGGCACCGGAACGGCTCTACCGAATCGGCGACGTCAGCCGCCTCACCGATACAAAACCCTTCGTGCTCCGCTTCTGGGAAACGGAATTTCCGATGCTGCAGCCGGTGAAGGCGCCAAAGGGGCACCGGCTCTACCGACAGGAAGACATCGATCTGATCCGCACCATCAAGCGGCTGCTGTACGAGGAGGGTTTCACGATCGCCGGCGCGCGGCGCCATCTGGCCGAGGCGCTCGGTGGAGGCGGACGAGAGGCGTCCCTGGGACACACCATGAGCGAGGGCGGCGGAATGGCGCACCAGAAGGATCACACCTCTCTGGGCTACTCCGACGCACGAAGCGAAGCGGCACCGATAACCCCCTTGACCGGTGATGCGCGCAGCGCACTGGTGGCCGTCCGGCAGGAACTTCGCGCAATCTTGACCCTACTCGGAACGCGGTGATACTCTGAAATTTGCCGTCGGGACGTAGCGCAGCCTGGTAGCGCGCACGCTTGGGGTGCGTGAGGTCGCTGGTTCAAATCCAGTCGTCCCGACCATCTTTTTGAGCGCTCGCCAGTAACCGCTGTTCCGAAACGCCGGATCCATGCCGACCATATTGTTGACGAACGACGATGGAATCTCCGCGCCGGGCCTGCGCGCGCTCGCAGCCGCGCTAGAAGGCCTAGGCGACATCTACATTGCGGCGCCGGACCGCGAACGCAGCGCCTCGGCACAATCCATCACGCTGCTCGATCCGGTTTTTTACGAGCAGGTGGCGGAGCGGGAATGGGCAGTAGCAGGAACGCCGACGGATGCGGTGATTCTGGCGCTGAACCGGCTGTTGCCCGGTCCGCCTGATCTCGTGCTCTCGGGAGTCAACCACGGCGGCAACATGGGAGAAAACGTCTATTACTCCGGCACGGCGGCCGCGGCGATGGAAGGCACGATCAACGGGCATGCGGCGTGCGCCATTTCGCTGGTGGGCCGTCGGGCGAATCCGGATTTCAGCGCATCGGCTGCGTTTGCGCGCACTCTGGCAGATCTGGCGCTCACCGAAGGCTTCCCGGAAGGCGTGATGCTGAACGTGAACGTGCCGGCGGACTGGAAAGGTGGCGTGCGCTTCACGCGCCAGTCGAAGAAAATCACGCGAAATTATCTGCAAGACGGAGTGGACCCGCGCGGACGCAAGTTCGTTTGGCTGAGCGAGCAGAAACGAATCACCGACGTCGAGCCGGACACGGACTATGCCGCGATTTTTGCCGGGGAAGTTTCCATCACACCGCTGGCGCTGGACCGCACGCACACGCAGTCGCTGAACCATCTGTCGCATTGGGCGGAGAAGCTGCGACGGGGCTGAAGCTCGCACCGAAATAGGGCCCACAGGCTCAAAAGCCTATGCTACCCGGCGAGACCGGGAAGGCCGCTGGCCGAACGGGCCTGGGAGACGCCCCGGGCGATGGCGTGCGCCACTGCCTCGGCCGCCGCTGCGCCAACCGCTTCCAGCGCCGCTTCGCTCTCCCCGCAGGAAAGTGCAAATACGATATCGCCGTCGAAGCGCGTGAAGGCTGGCGAAAGCGCGCGCGCCATTCCCGCGGACGCCATCACGGCCACGCGCTGAAGGGCGATTCGATCGAGCACCGCATCGGTGGCGACGGCGACGAGCACCGTATTTGCCGGTGGTGCAGGCGAACGGCCAAATCCAGCAGGCGCCTGACCGCGGCGAAGCGCCGCAGCCGTGTCGAGTAGGTCCCGCGAGCCGGGCGCGGTGCGTGCGCCCGCGAGCAGACGGCCGGTCGAGGGATCGCGCACATCTCCGAACGCGTTGACCGCAGCGAGCGCGGCAACCCGAGCCGTTTTCCCGTTTGCTCCGGCACATTCTTCGGTCCAGCAGCCGATGCCGGCCTTCATGGCCCGCTCCATGCCGCACAGTTTTCCGACGCTTGCGCCCGTGCCTACGCCCACGTTGCCTTCCGCCACGGGCTCGGCGCTCGCAGCGGCGGCCGCATGATAGCCCATAGCGGCGTCCGGCCGGCGCGCCGCGTCGCCAAGCGCAAGATCGAATAGGATCGCGGCGGGAACGATGGGCACGCGCGCGACGCCGGCGTCGAATCCGATGCCGCGTTCTTCCAGCCAGCGGACGACGCCCGATGCGGCATCGAGACCGAATGCGCTCCCTCCGGCGAATACGAGGGCGTTGATTTTCCCAGCTAGGTGGGCGGGATTGAGCACGCCGAGCTCGCGGGAGCCGGTGGCGCCACCGCGAACGTCGCAGGCGGCGGTCATGCCGTGTTCTGCGACGAGCACAGTGCATCCGGTGAGCGCGAGTTCGTCCTGCGCGTGGCCAACGATGAGTCCGGCGATGGGTCCAAACCCTGGTGGCATGAATCACCGCAATCGGCACAGTGCCGTCGGCGGGGCCATTCTATCGGCATCCGGGGCGGAATCCGGCGCAAAAACTCCAAGGGGCCATCCTCGCGTGTACGAGCCCCGAGCGCACGTACATTTTGCTCACGGATCGCTCTACTCCAACGTCTATCATTCGGGTGCTCTCATCAGTTCTATGTGACTGCGTCACTCTGCGGGTACACGATCCGGGGGAATCGAACGGAGAAGGCAGGTCGGAATGCTGGTTACGCTGAGATCAGGCCAGTTTTACGGGGCGACGACAAAGGCGGTGTCAGTAGCGGGATTCCACTTCACCGAGAAGTCCTACGAGCCCGGCACTTTTATTCCCCGGCACGCTCACGAACTGGCGCATTACTGCTTTGTTCTCGGCGGCAGCTATTCTGAAAAGCTGGGGGCATCCCTCAGCGAACGGAAATCCGCTGCCCTGATTTACTATCCGGCTGCCACCCCGCATTCGGAAACGCATCACACGCGCGGCCGTCATTTTCTGATCGAGCTCGAACCCTGGCGCATCGACGAAATACGGGAGTGCGGCTTCGCGCTGACAGCGCCAAATTCCGAATCCAGCGCGTCGTCGGCGTATCTGGCGGCGAAGCTTTACCGGGAGTTTCACAGGATGGAAGAACTGTCCATACTTGCACTGGAAGGAATTACGCTGGAACTGATCGCGGAAACGATGCGACATCGAACGCGGTATCCCGCTGCGCAACGGCCGCCGTGGCTTAACCGGGTCGAAGAACTTTTGAAGGATGAATATTCAAGACCGCAGAACCTCGCTCGATTGGCGCAAGATGCAGGCATCCATCCCGTTCACCTGGTCCGGGCGTTCCGGAAGTTTCAGCACTGCACCATTGGCGAGTACATTCGCCGGTTGCGCGTCTGCCACGCCCGCGAAAGAATTCTGGCGTCCAACGACTCCTTGGTGGAGATTGCTCTTTCCTGCGGCTTCGCCGATCACAGTCATTTTTCGCGGTCATTCAAGCGTGTGACGGGTATGACTCCTTCCGAATTCCGCAGGGCTTTTCGGCCACGTTAAGCCCGTGCCCGGACGCTTAGATCAGACAAGACTCCCTCGGAAGCCAGCGAATAGAATCAGCATCGGAATGCTCACAAACGAGCGAGAGTGTCTCGACCTTGAGACCTTCCGCGGATTCGCCGATGGAGAATGAGCTGCTGCGGAAAGCAAAGAAGAGGAAATCGCCATGAAACGATTCGCGCTTCTGGGTGCCTTGCAAGCTGCAAGCATGATTCTGTGGAGCGCGCCTGCCCGCTGTCAGGTTCCGCCGGACAAAGTCGTGGCCAGCCGCATCCGCGCGTATCTCCAACCCTTTAGTGATACGGGCAACTTTATTGGCACTGTGCTCGTGGCTCGCGGTGGCCGCATTCTTTTTCGCCAGAGTTATGGAATGGCGAACTACGAGCTGAGCGTCCCGAACTCGAACGAAACCCGCTTTCACATTGCTTCCGTTTCAAAGCCATTCACCGCCGCGGCGATTCTGCAACTCGCGGAACAAGGGCGCCTCGGCCTCTCCGATCGCGTTTCCCGCTTCGTCCCCGGCTTTCCCAATGGTGATCGCATCACCCTGGACAATCTGCTGACGCACTCCTCGGGCATTCCGGATATCAATGACATCGAGGACTATGACACCTTCGCGCGCAGCCCTCATAGCGTCGAACAGCTCGTCGCCAAGTTTGCCGGTCTGCCCCTGGAGTTCGAGCCCGGCTCCAAGGAGAGATATAGCAATTCCAACTACAGTCTGCTGGCGCTCATTCTGGAAAAAATCAGCGGCAAGAGCTACGAGGAGTATTTGCGCGATCGCATCTTTCAGCCGGCTGGCATGCAGGATTCGGGGTCGGACGGCGAAGCCTCGCGCCTGATCCCATTCGCCGCCTCCGGCTACAACCCGGCAGGAATCTCGGATTTTGAAAAAGCACCCTATGTGGACTGGTCCAACAAAACGGGGAGCGGTTCTTTGTATTCGACCGTGGACGACCTCTATCGCTTCGATCGCGCGCTCAACACGGACATTCTCTTGAAGAGCTCGACACCCCAACTGCATTACGTCAAAGCCGAGGAGGATCGCTACGGGTGGTACATGTTTGAGCGTGTTGGGCACCGTGTGTTGGCGGCAAAAGGACACGGTCCTGGTTTCACCGCCGAACTGGATCGTTTTCCGGATGACGACGTTACGATCATTCTCCTCTGCAACAGTTATGGGACGGCTTCTCAGAATCCAATTGCAGCCGCTCTTGCCGCTATCGTTTTCGGCCAGAAAGCCCCGGCGCCCCCATCTCTGCACGCCGCGATCGCGGAATCCCTCCTGGCATCCTATGCAGGCCAATATCAGTTCGGACCGGATTATTTCGACCCCAATGCGAAATTCACTTTGACCGTACAACCGGGGTTCTTGCTGATGCAGATCGGAGACCGGCACAGGGCGCTTGTCCCGATTTCTGCCACTGAATTCCTGGAGCGCACATTCTTCGGGCACATTGCGATGTTGAAAGACTCCGAAGGCAATGTCACTGGCCTGACGTGCCGTTACGGCAATACGACCTTCACGGCGCGCCGCCTGTAGATCTCTTGCCATCTTTCCTTCCGAATGCGGTCGCCTGTGCGCCCAGGCCAAGGCCGCCTTTTCTTGTGCGCTCGCCCGGCTGGCGGCACACCGGCGAGGGAACACCTGGAACGCCTCCCCGCCATCGACCGGCCCGAGTGTGCTAGCATCAAAATCTTGTCGGCCCTTTGCGGGCTTTGGACCAGCAAACAACAGCCGAGACCATGAACCGCACGGTTTACATTGCGAGCGCGGTGCGCACACCGATCGGAAAATTCGGCGGCGGGCTGGCAGATCTCTCCGCTGCGGATTTGGGAGTAATCGCTGTGCGGGAAGCGATGCGGCGCGCCTTTGGAAACTCGCCGGCGGAGCGAACGCCTGGAGACCGAGACCGTACGCGAACGGAGTCCGCAGCGCTGCCCTGCCCGGTGAACGAACTGATCCTGGGCAACGCGCGCCCGGCCGGAATCGGCCCGAACGTGGCGCGGCAGGTGGCCTGGCGGGCCGGGCTGGGCGACGACGTTCCGGCGTTCACCGTGAACATGGCGTGCGCTTCCGGGCTGCGGGCCATCCTGCTCGGCTGGCAACAGATTCTGCTGGGAAACGCGGACGTGATCGTAGCCGGAGGCGCGGAATCGATGAGCCGCGTGCCTTATCTGCTGGACGCCCGCTGGGGAATGCGCATGGGCCACCAGCAACTGACCGATGCCATGTATCGCGACGGATTTCTGTGCCCGCTCTCGCAAATGGTGATGGGCGAAACGGCCGAGCTGCTGGCGCAGGAATACAACATCTCGCGTGGGGAACAGGATGAATTCGCGCTGGAAAGCCATCGCCGTGCCGCGCGGGCCATGGAGAGCTGCCGGTTCAGCGAAGAGATTGTCGCCGTGGACAAAATGGATGCAAAGGGACGCGCCACGCGCATCGAAAAAGATGAGCATGTGCGCCCCGATGTGACGCTCGAGGGCCTGGGGAAGCTTCCGGCCGTCTTTGCGAAAGACGGGACTATCACCGCGGGGAATGCGAGCGGAATCACGGATGGCGCGTCGGCCGTGGTGCTGGTGAGCGAAGCGCGGCTGGGCGCGTTGGCCGGCCCGCCGCTGGCGCGGATTGTGGACGCGCAGGTGGCAGCCGTGGAACCGCACCGGATGGGGGTCGGCCCCGTGCCGGCATGCCGAAAGCTCGAAGCGCGCACGGGTTGGAAAATCCAGGACTACGCCGCGGTGGAACTGAACGAAGCGTTTGCCGCGCAGGTGCTCGCTTGCGACCGCCAGCTCGACTTCGACAGCGCGCGGCTGAATCCCAATGGCGGGGCAATTGCCCTCGGGCATCCGATCGGTGCAACGGGCGCGCGTATCGTTACGTCTCTTGTGCACGAGCTGCGGCGGCAAAAAGACGGTGCGCGGCGGGGGCTGGCGACTTTGTGTGTATCGGGCGGGCTGGGTGTGGCGCTCGCCGTGGAGGCGGCATAACCATGGAACGCGTATCGCAAGCCCGGCGGCCGATGATCGATGTAGCGATCGCCGCGGTGCAGCGCCTGAAGCGGGAAGACTTCCACTATATCAACGCGACGAACGACGGACCGCTCGCCCGGCTCACGCTGAATCGTCCGGAGCACAACCTGCTGAATGAGCCGATGCTCCGCGAATTGACCTCGGGCATCGAGTGGGCGGGAGACGACGAGGCGATCAAACTCATCCTCATCGATTCGGCTTGCAAGACGTTTTCCGGCGGCATCGACGTGGGCGAGTACACGGCGCAGCGCGTATTCCAGATGACGGACGCGTTTCATCGCGTCTTCCTGGCCATGATCGAGGTGGGGAAGCCGGTGATGGTGGTGGTGGACGGGCCGGCCATCGGCGGCGGCTCGGAGCTGGCCGCGTTTGGCGATATTGTGGTGGCCACGCCGCGCGCGCGGTTCGCGCAGCCAGAAATCAAAATCGGTGTCTTTCCTCCGCTCGCCGCGACCATCTTTCCGCAGATCGTGGGTCCGCGCCTGGCGATGGAGCTGGTGCTGACCGGGGAACCGATCTCGGCCGAGCGTGCCCGCGACCTCGGACTGATCAGCCGGCTGGTGCCCGAAGACCAGCTCGAGAAAACGGTGAACGCCATGATCGCGCAGATCACGGCGCAATCGGGCGCGGTGCTGCGCATGGCGAAGAAGGCCATCATCGGCGGCGTGGGCCTTTCTCTCCAGGAAGGACTGAAAGCGTCGATGGACGTGTTCCTGAACGAGCTCTACAAGCTCGAAGATTCGCAGGAAGGCCTGCGCGCCCTGGTCGAGAAACGGAAGCCCCAGTGGAAGAACCGGTAAACGACAAAGCACTCACACCAGACCCAGCGGCTGCAGAGCCGGTGGGGGTGTGGCGGCCCGTGTTCGATCGTGAACGCCGCAGGCGGCGCGCGCTGCTGCGCCGGCTGGCTGCGCTGCTGGGAACCGGCACGCTGGCATTCACTCTCACCACCTGGTTGCTGCTACGGCATGAGAGCCGGTGGGCGCGTTCCGTGCCGCCGTCGCCTGCGACGCCGAAACTCGAAGGAAAAACTCCGGGCTCGGCTGCTCCGGCGGATGAGGCGGCGGGCGGAGCGGTGCGCGCGGCGCGCGCGCAGCTAGAGGCGCTGAATCAGGACGATATTGCGGGCGCGTACTCTTACTTCTCTCCCGCGTACCGCGCGCGTGTGCCGCTGGCCACGTTTCGACGGCTGGTCAGGTCGCACCGCGATATGTTCCACACGGAAGAGCAGGACGTGACCACGCGAAGCCAGTCAGCGGACCGAGTGATGCTGGATATCCACGTGACATCGGACGACGACGAGGATTACGTGGCCCAGTTCACGCTGGTGCGGCTGGATGGCCGCTGGTGCGTGGACAATCTGCGCTGGTCGTTCGACGAAGACGACGCGCACACCTCGGCGTGAACCCGCGCCGCGGCCGCGAAATCCGCAAATCCGCGTGTGAATACGATGGGCGTGGGAGTGTGCCGGCGCTCGGAACGTCTTACGGAAAAGAGTCAGCGCGCTCGAAAATAACGGATCGTGCTGGCGATGGGCAAGCCGACGCAGAAGATGTGAATCACCACGCCGATGATCAACAGTTTCATGGAGAAAGGCCGGCGCGTGGCCGCCGAGAGCGGAATCACCACCAGTTGCATGAAGTAGTATACGGCGACGCCATAGAGCGCGCCGAAGCCGATAAAATGCTCGGCGAGAATGGGCATCGCGCGGCTCGCGGCAAAATAGACGGCTGCCGCGGAGTAGGCGATGAAGTAGTGGCAGAGCAGGCCGAGCGCCGCCGTGGCGATTCCACCATCAAAGCTGCGCGGTCCAAGAAGACCTGCGGCGATTCCCTGCAGGAGCCGCATGGGCAGAACGCCGAAGCGGCCGTACACGACGAGCGCGGCTGTTATGTCCATCGTGCCGCAAATTAGCCCTGCCCAAAAAATCGCCAACGCCGCACCCCGGTTGCTGCTGGAAAATGGATGCCGCGGCTCGCGGCGCAGATGCCCACAATGCATGCCGCAGCCCGGCGCGCGTTGACACACCTCTCCACGGGACATACACTGGCTCGCGACAATCAACCGGCTCAAAGCAGGGGAAGGCCGTGAAAGTCGGCCGCGGTCCCGCCACTGTGATTGGCCAAAGCCGTCGGGTTTGCCGAGTCGAACTGCGACGGGGACGGCCGTAAGCCAGGAAACCTGACTGAGCCGCTTTTTGCCGGCGCTCCTCGCGAGAGGGAGTGCAGGCCGATGGCCCTATGCTCTCGTGGGGCCTTTTTATTTTGTGCCATGACGAGGAACCTAAACCGAGCGCGATGGGCGGCCGTATGGTTGATGCTGGGGGCGCCGGTGGCGTGCGCCCAGGGGGCGCCCATCCCCCCGGCGCCTGGAGGAAGCGCGGATGCGACGGTCGAATTTCACGACGACCTCGGCCGGGTGG
Source organism: Candidatus Acidiferrales bacterium (assembly GCA_030038535.1). Lineage (GTDB taxonomy): Bacteria > Acidobacteriota > Terriglobia > Acidiferrales > UBA7541 > JOPF136. The sequence goes on along the minus strand of JASHSV010000307.1, from coordinate 30,074 downwards.
TCCGTGTGCGAACGGAGCCGCAGCGCATTGTGTCGCTGGCGCCGAGCCTGACGGAAACGGTGTTCGCACTGGGCCTGGGGGCGCGGCTTTCCGGCGTGACGGATTACTGCGATTACCCTCCGGAAGCGCAGACGCGGGCGCGTGTGGGCGGGCCGATCAATCCGAACCTCGAACAGATCGTCTTACTGCACCCCGACGTAGTGCTGGCCACGCGTTCCCTGAACCGCGCGGAGACGGTGGAGTCGCTCGACCGTCTGGGCATCCCGGTGTACACCACTGATCCGCGGTCAGTGGCAGACGTGGTGACATCCGCGCGGCGGCTAGGCGAGGTGCTGGGCGCGAAGACCGATGGGGAAGCGCTGGCCGAGGCGATGGAGCGGCGGCTCGCCGAGCTGGCCCATCGGCTGACGGGGCGCGCACCGAAGCGCGTCTTCTTTGTTGTGTGGCTCGACCCCATTATCTCCACCGGCCCGGAGACGTTCCTGGCGGACGCGCTCCGCCACGCCGGCGCCGATTCGGTGATTACCTCCGGGCCGGATTGGCCGCAGGTGAATATCGAAGAGGTGGTGCGGCAGAATCCGGAGTATCTGGTGTTTGCGGGCGCGCATCAGGATGATCCGCAGGCCACGATTGATTCTCTGCGAAAACGCCCGGGCTGGAGCAGCCTGGAGGCCGTGCGCGACAGTCATTTCGCCGTGGTGAGCGACGCGCTGGACCGCCCGGCGCCGCGAATGCTGGATGCGATCGTGGATCTGGCGCGACAGCTTCATCCCGAAGCCTTCGCCACCGCGCCAGCCTCGCCAAGCGCGACTCCGCAACGGAAGAGTCGGCTGTGATGCGGACTCTCTCCGCCCGCCGGATTCTGATCGTGTGCGCAGCGCTGGCCGGCGTGTTGTTAATTGTGGTGCTCCTGGCTCTGAAATTCGGCACTCGCTCCATCTCCCTGTACGACCTCGCGGTTCTGCTGTTCCATGCGGCGACGGGCCGCAGCGACCAGATCTCCAGCGATTTCCGGCTGATCATTCTCGATATCCGCTGGCCGCGGATTCTGCTGGCCATGATCGTGGGCGCGGCGCTCTCGGTAGCGGGAGCGAGTTTTCAGGCGCTGCTGCGCAACCCGTTGGCCGACCCGTACGTTCTGGGCGTTTCGAGCGGCGCGGCGCTGGGCTCGATCCTCTCGCTCATCTGGGCGGAACAATTGCCGGGCGCGACGCCGTTCGGCGCGTTCATCGGCGCCCTGGCGGCCACCACGGCCGTGTACTTTCTGGGGCAGCGCGGGGGCGAGTTGGACAGCTACACGCTGCTGCTCGGCGGGATCATCACCGCGTCGTTTCTCTCCGCGCTCATCATGTTTCTGATGACCACGATTTCCGGGCGCGAGCTGCGCGGCATGGCGTTCTGGTTGATGGGCGATCTTTCCGCACCCACTCCGGTGGCTCCCGCCTGGCTTTTCCTGGTGCTGGTCATGGCCGTGGGGGCGATTTACACCACTTCCGCGGATCTCAATCTGCTGCTGGGAGGCGAGCAGGAAGCCATGCACCTGGGCGTGCACGTAGTGCGCGTGAAGTTGGTGGTGTTCCTCGGCGCTTCGTTGCTCACGGGGCTGGCTGTTTCCGTGAGCGGGGCAATTGGCTATGTGGGCCTGATGGTGCCGCACCTGATCCGGCTGCTGTTCGGCTCGGATTACCGGCTGCTGATACCCGCCACGGCGCTGGGCGGGGCCATTGCGGTGGTAGTGGCGGATACGCTGGCTCGCACGCTCGTCTCGCCGACACAGCTCCCCGTCGGTGCAATGACCGCGCTGGTCGGAGCCCCCGTGTTCATCTATCTTTTGCGCAGAGGCAAGACGTGAATCCGGCGGAACAAACAGCGCAGCAGGCAAAACCGGCGACTGCGGGAAGCGCCGTGCGATCTGTGCCTCCCGAGCCGCCGCGCGTTCTGGTGGATCTGGCCAGCCATTCCTACGCGCCAGAAGGCGGCGCTCCACTGTTCACGCTGGAGGCCACGTCCTTTGAGGTGCGCTCACGCGAACTGGTGGCCATTCTGGGCCGCAACGGCAGCGGCAAATCCACGCTCCTGCGGCTGTTGGCCGGCACTCTCGCGCCACTCTCCGGCCGCGTGAAGTTGGAAGGTCTGGAAGTGAGCCGGCTGGACCTGCGCACGCGCGCGCAGCGCATCGCCATGGTGCAGCAGGAAACGTCTCTGCTTTTCCCGGTGCGCGTGTGGGAATTCGTCATGCAGGGGCGCTACCCGTACAGCCGCGGCCTGCGGTTCGAGACGGAAGAGGACGCGGCAGTGGCGCGGCAAGCGCTCCTGGAAGCTGGCGCCGATCCCCTGCGGGGGCGCTGGATGCACAAACTTTCCGGCGGCGAAAAGCAGCGGGCCGTCCTGGCGCGGGCCCTGGCGCAGCAGCCGCTGATGCTGCTGCTCGATGAGCCCACGCTGCACCTGGACATCGCCGCGCAGGTGGACCTGCTCCGCCGGCTGCGCCGCATCGCCACAGACCGCGGATACGCCGTGGTGGTGGTGACGCACGAACTGAATCTGGCGGCCGAATTCGCAGACCGCATCATCCTGCTCGACCGGGGGAAAACGTTGCGCGTAGGAAAACCCGCCGAAGTGTATCAGCAGGAACTCTTGCAACAGGTTTTCGGGACGCTCCTTTACGTCGAATACACGGCGCGAGGGACTCCGAAAGTGACGTTCTCGGGAGCGGATACGGAATAGGAATTTCCGGAAACGCAGTTCGCCAACCCTGCGGCGGCTCGTCTCGTCCCGGTCCCTAAGCTTCGGGAATCGGGATTCGGGAGGGGACCGGACGCTGCGCCGATCCACCCGCCGGCTCTTTGCCCGGGAAGACGGTGAAAATCCGTCGCCGCCGCGCGACTGTAAGGCGGACGCACACGATGCGTCATCCACAGCCCGCGCGGGCCACTCCCCGGTTTACCCGGGGGGGAAGGCCCGCCAACCGCTTAGCGGGGGCTGCCGCCGAGCCAGGAGACCGAAAGAGCCGGCCGCTTCTCACGGGGCTTCGGGACCGGAGCTTCACGAGACAGCGCGCCTTTTTTCTCCCGCGCGAGAGGGAGAGGAGGAATTATGAAGCGTCATCCGGCTCTCTGGCTTCTTGCAGTTCTTTCCGTCCTGCTGTTTTCCGTTCGCCTCGCCGCCCAGCAACTCGCCTCGCTCACAGGGACGATTCTCGATCCGTCCGGCGCAGCAGTCGCCAAAGCGGAAATCTCCGTCGAAAACAGAGCCGTTGGGGGCGCTCCCCTGCGCGCCGCCTCGGACGCCTCCGGGCGGTTCGCGCTCCATCTGCCGCCCGGAAGTTATCGGCTGCGGGTCACCGGCTCATCCTTCGCTGTCTTCGAGCAGGACTTTCGGCTCGCGGCCGGCGAGAAACGCGATCTCACCGTGCGGCTTGCACTAGATCCGACTTCGGCGAAAGTGATCGTGACCGCCGAACCGCTGCCGACTGCCGCGGAAAGCGTGGCCGCGCCGGTCGATGTCGTCACGCAGCAGGATATCTCCACGCTTCAATACACCTCAGTCACGGACGCCATCTCCAATCTTCAGGGCGTGAGCATCGGGCAGGGCGGCCGGATGGGCGGGCCCGTCTCGCTCTTCCTCGATGGAGGAAACTCGAACTACACGAAAGTGCTGGTGGACGGGGTGCCGCTCGATGCTCCCGGCGGCGCGGTCGATTTTTCGCTGTTTACGCTGGACGACGTGGCAAAAATCGAAGTGGTCCACGGCGCGGAGAGCGCCCTTTACGGCTCGGACGCCATGACCGGCGCCGTGCAGATCATCACGGCGCGCGGCTCGACTCACGAGCCCGCGCTCGACCTGGTGGGCGAAGGCGGCAACTTTTCGTCGGCGCGCGGGTCGGCTACGCTCAGCGGGCTTGCCGGACCGTTCGACTACCTGCTCGGCTTCGGGCGGTACGACACGGACGGAGAAGGCGTAAACGACGCGTTCCGCGACGAAACGTTCTCCGGCAATTTCGGCTGGCGCTTCACCGATGCCGATTCGGTCCGGCTGATCCTCCGCAACAACACGAGCGACGCGGGCATTCAGGGCCAGACGCTCATCACTCCTCCGGAGCTGAACGAATACAACGCGCTTCACAATTTTTCCGCGGCGCTTTCCGGCGATTTCGCAGCCGGAACACATTGGCGATTTCACGCGCTGCTTTCCGAGGCGTATTTGCGGCAGATTTACGATAATCCGCTCAGCTCGTATTACCTCTCGCCGGATCCATACATGCTCTGCACGGGCATGCCGCGCTCGCCATTTGCCGTGCCTTCGTCGGAATTCTGCGACTATACATTTTTCTCCTACAACCAGTTCAACCGCGTGAACGGCGACGCGCAGGCCACCTACTTGGGAGCGAAGGGCTCGGTGACCGCGGGCTACGCCTACGAAGTGGAGAACGGCTGGCTGAGCGATATCGACAGTCACGCGAGGCGCAACAATCAGGCGGGCTACCTCGAGGCGCGTTACCTGTTGACCGCGCGGCTCACGGCCACGGCCGGGGTGCGCGCGGAAGACAACTCCAATTTCGGCACGCGCGTGGTCCCGCGCCTTGGCCTGGCCTATCTGGCCTACAAAGGCGGCGAGGATTTCGGCCCCACCCGGCTGCATGTGTCCTACGGCCTGGGAATCAAAGAGCCCAGCCTCGATGAATCGTACGGCACCGACCCTTGTTATCCGGGCAATCCCAACCTGCGTCCGGAGCAGAGCAGCAGCACCCACGCGGGTGTGGACCAGTTCTTCGACGGCGACCGCATCAGCGTCTCCCTGGACGGCTTCTACAATCGTTTTCACAATATGATCAGCTTCGGCGAAACGACGATCGCAGGTTGCAGCTATGCCGGCACCTACTTCAACACCGACCTGGCGCAGGCCGGCGGCACGAACCTGAAGGTGGAGGCGAAAGCGGCGCGCTGGCTGCGCATCGGCGCGGGCTATGCCTACGACGACAGCCTGGTGATCAAGGCTCCCAACGCTACCGATCCGGCCACGATCCCCGGCAACCGGCTGCTGCGGCGCCCGCTCAATTCCGGAAGCCTGATCGTGAACACGGCGTACCGGCAGTGGAACCTGAACCTCGTCGGCTATTACAGCGGCTCGCGCACCGACTCAGATTTTCTGGGCCTGGGGCTGACGCGCACGCCTCCCTACGCGCGATTCGACGTGACGGGAAGCTATCTGGCGGGCCATGGCGTGGAACTCTTCGGCCGGGTGCAGAATCTTCTCGACCGGCAATACCAGCTCATCCTCGGCTTCCCAGCGCTCGGCCGCGAATTTCGAGGCGGCGTGAAATACCATCTCGGAGGCCGCTCATGATTCAGGCGGCGGAACCGCTGCTGTTCTGCTGGAGCGGGGGCAAGGACAGCGCCATGGCGCTTGCGGCTATCCGGAAGCGCGAGGATTGCTGCATCACCGCGCTGCTCACCACAGTGACGGAAGGCTATGACCGCATCAGCATGCACGGCGTGCGGCGCGAACTGCTCGAGCGGCAGGCAGCGGCAATCGGCCTGCCGCTTCGCAAAGTCTTCATTCCCCCCGAGTGCGTCAATGCCACCTACGAAGCGCGCATGCAGGAGGCGCTCGAGGAGCAGCACGCACAGGGCGTGCGCCGCGTCGTGTTTGGCGACATTTTTCTCGAAGATTTGCGCGTCTACCGCGAAAACAATCTGGCGCGCATCGGAATGACCGGCGTGTTTCCGCTGTGGAAGCAGGACACCCGCGAACTGGCGCGCCGGTTTGTGGAAGCGGGATTCCGCGCCGTGGCCGTGTGCGTGGATTCGCGCGTGCTCCCCCGCAGTTTCGCCGGCCGCGAGCTCGACGATTCGTTCTTCGCGGATTTGCCGCCGGGCGTGGATCCCTGCGGCGAGAACGGTGAATTCCACACTTTTGTATTCGACGGCCCCGTATTCCGCGCCCCGCTCAGCGTCACTCGCGGAGAGGTGGTGGAGCGTGGCCCGTTCATTTTTTGCGATCTGATACCGGCCCTGGCGGAGCCACAGGCACCCAACTAGACGACAATCGAGTGCGGCGTGCTGTGACCGCGCTGCGGTTTGTTCCGCGGTTCCCGCTCCCGCTGACCCATGGCGGTGGAAGCGGGATGCTATAATTTCGGACTCGCCATGGCCAGGACCACGCAGGAAGCCTCCAGCGTCCCCTCCGAAGTGCTCGCGCGCTACGAGCCGGTGATCGGGCTGGAAACGCACGTTCAGTTGAAGACGGCGACGAAGATTTTCTGCGCCTGCTCGGCTCGCTTCGGCGATCCGCCGAACCGGAACACCTGCCCCGTCTGTCTGGGGCTGCCCGGCGCGCTTCCGGTGCTGAACCGGCGCGCGCTGGAGCTGGCGGTTAAGGCGGCGCTGGCGCTCCACTGCACCGTCGAGGAGCGTTCGCGCTTTGCGAGGAAGAATTATTTCTATCCCGACCTGCCAAAAGGCTATCAAATCTCCATGTACGAGCTGCCGCTGGCCACCCGTGGCTGGCTCGAGATCGAACACGATGGAAAGACGAAGCGCATCGGCATCACGCGCCTGCATCTGGAAGACGACGCGGCGAAGGGCATGCACGAAGGCTTCCCCGATTCCGACCGGAACACCTATATCGACTTCAACCGCGGCGGCGTGCCGCTGATCGAGATCGTTTCCGAGCCGGACATCCGCTCGCCCGAGGAGGCGCACGCCTACCTCACCGCCCTGAAGCAGATCCTGCTCTACACCGAGGTGAGCGACTGCAACATGGAGGAAGGCTCGCTGCGGTGCGATGCGAATGTGAGCGTGCGCCGGCATGGCGAGCAGAATTTCGGCACGAAAACGGAAGTGAAGAACCTGAACTCGTTCCGTTATCTCGTCCACGCGCTCGAATACGAAATCGAGCGCCAGGTGCAGACGCTCGAATCCGGCGGGACGATCTCTCAGGAGACGCGCCTATGGAACGTTGCGGCCGGGCGCACTGAGCCGATGCGCTCCAAGGAGTACGCGCACGATTACCGCTATTTCCCCGAGCCGGATCTGCTGCCGGTGCACGCCACGCAAGCGCTGCTCGAGCGCCTGCGCGCGGAGATGCCGGAGATGCCCGCGACTCGCCGGGCGCGCTTTGTGCGCGACTATGAGATCACGCCCTACGACGCGGGCGTGCTAACGGCCACGCGCGAACTGGCGGACTATTTCGAGGAAACTGTGCGGGCCGGCGCAGCCGCAAAATCCGCTTCCAACTGGATTCAAACCGAACTCCTGCGCCGCCTGAACGCTTCGGGCGAGGAAATCGTGGCCAGCCGGATCCGCCCGCAAGCGCTGGACGAGTTGATCGCTCTGGTGGAACGCGGCGAAGTGACCGCGGCGAGCGCGAAAGCGATTTTCGCGAAGATGTTCGAGACCGGGAAGCCCGCCGGCCAGATCGCGGCCGAGGACGGGCACCGCCAAATCCAGGATGCAGGTGAGATCGAACGCGCGTGCCGCGACGTTATCGAGAAGAACTCCGACCAGGCGGCGAAATATCGCGCCGGCAACGAAGGCGTGTTCAAATTCCTGGTGGGACAGGTGATGCGCGCCACGCGCGGCCAGGCCAACCCGCAGGCCGTAAACGAAGTCCTGCGGCGCCTGCTCGCCGCACGATGAGCCGGGGAATTGAGGTGACAGATGCTACAGCCAGGTGATGCGGCCCCGGCATTTACGCTTCCCGGGGACGACGGGCAGACGGTGTCGCTCGCGGACTTCAAAGGGAAAAACATGCTGCTCTATTTTTTCGTGAAAGCGCTGACACCGGGTTGAACCACGGAAGCGTCCGAGTTTCGCGACGCCAAATCGAAATTCGACCGCGCGGGCGCCACGATCGTGGGCTGTAGCGCGGACCCGCCCGACACCATGGCGAAATTCCGCGCCAAGCACAAACTGAATTTCACGCTGGTGAGCGACCCCGAGTTCCGGGTGATTGAGGCCTATGGCGCGCGCCGGATGAAGACATTCCTGGGAAAATCCTTCCTGGGCATCGTGCGCAGCAGCGTGCTCATCGGCCCCGATGGAAAAGTGCTCAAGGTCTGGGAAAAAGCCGCGTCGAAGGGCCACGCCGCCGAAGTGCTCGAATTCCTGGAAGAATTGAAATCGAAATAGCGGCTGCCTAGAACTTCTCCATGGTGCACGGCACCTCTCCCCAGCGTTCCAGGCTAAATCTCGCAGCGGAATCCGCCGCCGGCTTCCACGATCAGCATGTTGTCCAGCAGCCGTGTGGTCCCGAAGAACACGGCGAGCAGCGCATAGCATTCTCCGCTGAGCCGCGTCGCTGGCTCGAACGTATCGGCGCGGACCACTTCCACGTAATCGGCGGCTGCTCGCGGCTCTGCTGAAATCACCTCGCGCATTGCGGCGGCCAGATTTGCTGGGTTGCGTTCTCCGCGCCCGAGAGCGGCTTGCGCCGCGCCAAGCGCCCGGTGGAGCGCGGTTGCGGCCCGCCGGTCTTCCGGGGAGAGATACGCGTTGCGGCTCGAAAGCGCCAGGCCATCCGCTTCGCGCACGATCGGGCAGACCTCAATCTGCGCATCCAGATGAAAGTCGCGGACGAGCTGTTGGATGATGCGCGCCTGCTGCGCGTCCTTGCGCCCGAAATATGCGCGCCAGGGCTGCACAATTTCGAGCAGCTTCAGCACCACCGTAGCCACGCCGCGGAAATGCCCCGGCCGCGAGCGGCCTTCCAGGCGCGACCCGAGACCCTCTACCTTCACGTAGCTCGAAAATCCCGGCGGATAAAGCTCCGCGGCCTCCGGCGCGAACAGGTACTCGACGCCCAGCGATTCCAGGAGCGCCGCATCCGCGTCGAAACGGCGCGGGTAGCGTTCAAAATCCTCTCCCGGCGCGAACTGCGCGGGATTCACGAAGATCGAGGCGGTCACCGGCGAGCATTCTTGCTGCGCCGCGCGAATCAGAGATACGTGTCCTTCGTGCAGCGCTCCCATCGTGGGCACCAAACCCGACAGGCGGCCTTCTCCGCGCGCCAGCCGCGACACCTGCTTCATCCACTCGACCGTGAGGATGATTTCCATCAGGCCGGCGGCGCGAGTCAATCCACGGGCAGGCCGGCGAGCGCGTCGTAGTAGCGCAGCAGGTCGGTGGAAAGCGGCTTCGCGCCGATTTCACGAAGCTGCGTGGCCAACTGGCCCCGATGGTACGTGCTGTGATTCACCACATGCTGCAACAACGCCCGCAGCGGATAACGGAAATGCTTTCCCTTCATGTTGCGGTATTCGATGATGCGCTCCAGATCGCCCAGGTCCGGACTACGGACGTAATCGTCCAGGCCCTTCCGGATGCCTTCCCAGCGCGCTTCAAATCGTGCCACGCTGTCGAAGTGTTCATTCGGCAGCAGCTCCGTAGGGTGACGGTCGTGCAGGCGCTCCAGATAGAGCCACTCGACGCCCATGATGTGATGCAGCGTGTCGCGCACCGTGGGAAAGCTCGACGGGGCCGGCTGCGTGAATTCCGCGGGCGTGAGCGCGAAACAGGCCTGGAGCACGCGCTGGTTTGCCCAGCCGTTGAAGGCGAACAGCGTGCGGACTTCGTCTTGGGTCATGGGGATCGCTCCTGGTTTATGGGGTCTCTGATGGAGAGATGCGGGAAGGACTTCCGGCGCTACATTTTCTCGAGCGGCAGAGAGTCGAGCGCCTCCGGCGGAAGATGATAAGACTCCGCGTCGGCCGGAAATGCGCCCTTCTGCACGTCGTCCACGTAGCGGCCCACGGCTCCACGAATCGTTTCCGCCACTTCCGCATAACGGCGCGCGAACTTCGGCGTGCGGCCATTTGTGAGCCCGAGAAGGTCGCTGAGCACAAGCACCTGGCCGTCGCAATCCGGCCCAGCGCCGATGCCGATGGTGGGCACGGGCACGCCTTCCGTGATGCGAGCGGCAATCTCGCGCGGGACGGCCTCGATCACGATGCTGAACGCGCCGGCGGCTGCCAGTGCCTGCGCATCCCGCATCAGCGCCACCGCCGTCTCCGCTGTTTTTCCCTGCACACGGTAACCGCCGAGCGCATTGAGCGACTGCGGCGTGAGGCCGATGTGACCCATCACCGGAATTTCCGCTTCCACCAGGCGCGCCACGAGCTCCATGCGGCGTTCGCCACCTTCGATCTTCACAGCTTCGGCGCCGGCCTCTTTGACGAACCGCACGGCATTGTGCACGGCCTCGCTGGTTCCGTTCTGGTAGGTGCCAAACGGCATGTCGGCCACGAGCAGCGCCCGCTTCACGCCGCGGCGCACCGCGCGCGTGTGGTGCAGCATTTCGTCGATGGTCACCGGCAGCGTGTTTTCGTAGCCGAGCACCGCCATGCCCAGCGAATCGCCTACAAGCACGATGTCCACACCTGCCTCGTCCACCAGGCGTGCCGTGGGATAGTCGTAGGCCGTCACCGACGTGATTTTTCGCTCGGTGGAAGGCGGTTCGCCTGAATGGAATTTCTTGCGCGAGAGGATTTCGGGCACGGTCACTCGGCCGGTCACCGCAGACGGCAGGATACTCATGGTCCCTCCGGTGCCGCTCCCGTGCGCTCAGGGATGCAGCCCAGCGAATTTGATGGTACCAGCAGCCGCGTAGTTACGCCAGCAGTTTTCCCTACAGCTACATCTGGCCCTGGCGCAAATGCATGTACAGCGCGATCTGGTCGGCGGTGAGAATCTTCTGTGCCGCGAGATGAGCGGCGAGATGAATCCAGCGCAGCTCGGCATGAATCGAATCCACGCGGAACGACTGCTCGCGCAAATCGGCTTCCGGCCTGCCCTCGCGAAACATCTGTTCCAGCCTTGCTTCCGATTCGAGCAGCTCCGTTCCACGGGCAACCGCCTTTTCGTGCATGGCCGCGTACACCCTTTCCATGGCGCTACGCTGCTCCGCGGTGAGCTTCAGCTCGCTGCTCAGATCCAGCACGTGCCGCGGGCCGGGATACCCCGCGTGGTCGGCGGCCATGGCCATTCCGAAGCCTTCGCCTCGTTCAATCGATGCTCGCTCCTCTTCCAGACATGCGTGATGCTGCTCCCTATCGGCAGCGGCCGCGTGCTGCGTGTGCGTCTCCGTCTGCAACGCATCCGTGCCCGCGTGCGTGGTGTTCGAGGTGCCAGCGGGCACGGCCAGCGCCATCACCGCGCAGCCTAATATGAGCATGCAGATTCGAGCTTGGTTCATGGGTTCCCCCTGCCCCATAGACGCGAAGAACCCGCAAGTGTTACAGAGGCCGGCGGCAGATCACACGCCGTCGTGCGCCGGCCGAGGCTGCGGTTGCACGCCCCGCCAGTCCACCGCCCCACCCTTCCACGCCTGCACCACCGCGCGGAAGATGACGATGTACATGAGTTGCCGGTAATAGAAGCGCTGGAGAAGGATGGGCAACAGCAATGACCAGTCCTCATGCCGTTCGAGGGCGAACGCCACCACGCAGGTGGCGAAATCGATCAGCATGAAGAGGGCAAAGAAGATCAGCGAGCGCTGCACGTCCTCTCCCGTCCAAATCTCCCCGAAGCGCGAAAGCGGAAGCTGCGCCAGGCCCCACATCAGCACCGTGCTGAGAAACATCAGATCAATCACGGGCGACACCAGCGGCAGCAGGATTTGAAACAAAAAGATGTTCGGCAGGGCAATCCATCCGAGCGAGCCGTAGCGCCTGCGCAGCAGCGTGTCGCGGTGCTTCCACACGGATTGAAGCGTGCCGTAGGTCCAGCGGAACCGCTGCCGGATGAGCGCACGAGGCGTCTCGGGCGCCTCGGTGTAAGCCTCGGCCTCCTCGTCGTAGGAGATGCGCCATCCGCGCCGGCGAAGCGAAATGGTCAGGTCGGTATCTTCCGCCAGCGTGTCTGCCGTGAAACCGCCGGCGTTGCGGATGGCTTCCGCTCGCCACGCCCCCAGCGCGCCGGGAACCACGGTGATGCAGTTCAGCAGATCAAACGCGCGCTTTTCCATGTTCTGGCTGGTGATGTATTCCAGGGCCTGCCAGCGGGTGATCCACCTCGTGCGATTGCCCACTTTGACGTTTCCCGCCACTGCGCCCGTTCCCGGATCCGCAAAATGGCGCACCAGCCGGCCGATCGCCCCGGGGTCCACCATGGTGTCCGCGTCGATCGTGACCACGATTTCTCCCGCGGACATGGCCAGCGCCTGATTGAGCGCCGCGGGCTTTCCGCGGTTCACTTGGTGGTGGATTCGCACGCGGGAATCCGCGCCGAACCGGCTGTCCAGTATCTCCGCTGTGCGATCGGACGAACCGTCGTCCACCACCACGACCTCGATGCGCGGGTACTCCGAAGCGAGCGCAGAAAGCACGGTCGCCTCGATGGCGGCCTGTTCGTTGTGCGCAGGAATCACGACACTTACCAGCGGCTGGTAGTCAGGGTGCTCCGGTTCGCGACGGCGTAGTTTCTCGACGAGGGCCAGCAGGCCCACGATCATCGCGCGGCCGCTCACCAGGATGATCCCGGCGAGGAAAATCAGCGTCATCCCCATGCCCGCGAGATTGGAGAGATCGAACACGAGAGCGTCAAGGCGCGACATGAGCCATTCGTTTCCGGCCAGGGGTGGCATCACCTGCGCGCGCGTTTGACCAATCAGCTCCGAGACCGGAACGATTTGCAGACCCTGGGCGCGCAGGCCGTCGATGATCTGCGGCAACGCTTTCACCGTGGCCGAGCGATCTCCTCCCCCGTCGTGCAGCAAAATGATGTTCCCTTTCCCCGTGCGCGCTTGCGCGAGCACTTCCTTGATAATTTCGTCAGGCCCCGGCGGCGGGACGCCCGCTTCCGACCCCCAGTCGTGCGGGTCGATCCGCGCTCCCACCAGCAGATATCCCAGCCGCTGCGGGATGGGTAGCAGCGTCACCTCGTCCGCGGAATCCGGCTGGTGGTCAATGCCGTACGGCGGCCGGAAGAGGAGGCTTTTGGTCCCCAGCCGCGATTCGATCACCAGTTCCGTGAGATTCAGCTCGGTTCGGATAAACGTCTCGGAGAAGTCCGTGGAGCTGAACCGCGGGTGCGTGAACGTGTGATTGCCCACCTCGTGCCCTTCCGCGTACAGGCGTCGCAACAGGCGCGGCCAGTCCTTGGCGTGCTCGCCGATGACGAAAAATGTGGCAGTGGCGTTTTTTTCCTTCAGGATGTCCAGAATGGGGGGCGTGTAGTTCGGATCCGGGCCGTCGTCGAACGTGATCGCCACTTTATGCGGTACGGCCCCCATCTGCTGGACGCGGTAGGTCTCCGGAAATTTCGTGTAGGTCTCTCCGCCAATCAGGCCGGTTGCCGCGTCGTAATCGATCGTGCGCGCCCCCGGTGTGGGCGTGGAAAGAATTCGCCAGATATCACCGTCGCCCTCGAGCACCAGATCGTAGCCCGGCGGAATCGTCTCCAGCTTCGCGCGCACCTCCGGAGTCGATGCCGTCGCTTCGATCACGGACCACAGCGAGGTATCCTCCGAACCCAGCCGCCAGAGGGCGATGCCCTGCGCGCTGCGGTCTTCGGCGGCGCGGATCTGGTTGAACGCGGCCACCCCATCCACCATCCACACCTGGTGCGTGCGCCCGTCGTCGTCCGAGTAGGAAAAATGCGCGTTCAGGCGGTCGGCGTCGAACTCGATGTCCGCTTCCGATTCCTGCGCGCGCACCACTGCATCCTGAAAGCTGAGGGCCTGCGCCGCGGGATGTGGATCCTTCTTCGTCGCCGCCGGCCAGTCGTACGCGTAGCTGCCCACGGCGATGATCAGCTTTTGCGGCGGCACCTCTTTGAGCGCTTGGTCGATGTTGTGCGTGTACCATTCCTGCGAAGCGATGGGCCCAGGCGGAGCGGTCGCCCAGTGTTCGTCGTAGTTCATCAGGATCAGGGCGTCCACGTTTGGCGCGATGGCTTTGTAATCCATCCCGAAATCGATGGCCGGCACTGCCACCATCGCCTTCAGGTTCGCGCGGTGCATCACCGTGCCCAGCTCCGCTAGAAACTCGCGAAAGGCGGGAAGTGACCGCTCCGGGAGCAGCTCGAAATCCACCACGATGCCTGCGGAGTGGCGTGTCAACGCGAAGGCGAGCAGTTCGCTCTCCATCCGGTGCCGCGCCTTCGGATTCTCAAGGGCCTTTGCCGTTTCTTCGGCGTGCCATGCGTTTCCGTCCGTGTCGTTCACCAGAGGCATCACCGGAAGTTCCACCCCGACCCGGCGTTCCCAAGCTTCCAGCTTCGGATCGATCTCCGGCCTCAGGTGGCCGTCCGGGTAGATGGCATGCAGCTCCTCGGGGATGAGCAGGTCCAGATGCTTGTAATTTTCGCGCAGCGACGCAAAGCTCGTAGAATCCCAGCTCACGTAGAATGCCGCCTGGATCGGATCGTAATTTTCCGGAGCTTTTCCCAAGGCAGCCACGCGCCGCTTGCGTCCCGGGCGCGATAGCGCCACCTTGGTGGACTTCGTTTTAGCTTTGATGGAGTGGATGGTGGGCTTGAACGCGGGCCACACCGGGTTGCCGAGGCTCAGATTTCCCACCGCGCCCACGGCGAGCACGGCCACGAGCACGGCGAGCGCAGCGCCGCCGATTTCCAGCGCGCGCCGCGTGACGCTCCATCGCTGCCTACGTTCGTCGTGGAAGACAGGCTTGCCGTCCGACATGGGGAGAGTCCAAGCTAGCGTGGGGTTCCGACCCTGTCAATAACGCTATCCAATTCGATGCGGGGACATGCCGTTGCGGCTGCCCTGACGGCCTTCGCGCTGCGGCTGGGATTCGTCCAGTTTTTCCCCACGACCGCCGGTGACTCGCCCGTCTATCTCGAGCTGGCAAACAATCTGCTCAGCCGGCACACCTTCGGCATCTGGAGCGACGGCACGCTTCTGGCCACTGACGCTCGGCCTCCGGGATATCCGCTGTTTATCGCGGCGATCGAACTGCTGGCGGGGCGTTCACAGACCGCGCTCTTCGTGGCGCAAGCGATCCTCGATGTGGCGAGCTGTTTCCTGATTGCCGCGCTTGCCGCTCGCCTCGCTCCGCAGGTGGCACGTTCGCGCGTGTGGATTGCCGGGCTCTGGCTTGCTGCGCTGTGCCCATTTGTCGCCAACTATACTGCCGTGGCTCTTACCGAGGTGCTTGCTGTTTCCTTGAGCGTCGCCACCCTGCTCTTACTGGTCCGCGCATGGCAGCGCGAGGAGTCGTCTCCGGGACGCTTCGACCGCGCCGGCTGGCTCCTGGCCGGCATGGCCGCGGGACTGGCTACGCTTGTGCGCGCCGAGTCGCCCTTGCTGATGGCTTCCGCGGGCGTGGTCATCGCGCTCGTCTGCGCCAGGCGCCGGCAGTGGCCCCGCATCGTTCGCACTGGCATCTGGCTGGCGGCCGGCCTTCTGCTTCCCCTGCTTCCCTGGGGCGCGCGGAACCTGGCGACTCTCGGGCGCCTCCAGCTTCTCGCCGGGCGTTACGCGCAGTTATCCGGCGAATACGTGTCGAGCGGCTTCTACGCCTGGACGAACACCTGGCTGGTGCGCTTCCGCGACGTTTACCTGGTGCCGTGGAAACTGGAAGAGGAGCCGATCCTCGTAAACGATCTGCCAGCTTATGCCTTCGATTCGCCCGAGGAACGCGCCCGTGTCGCCCGCCTGCTGGACCAACACAACGAAGACCTGACCATCACGCCGCAGATCGACGCGCAATTCGCCGAGCTGGCACGCGAGCGAACATTCCGCCATCCCCTGCGCACATGGCTCTGGGTGCCTCTCGAGCGAATCGCCACGCTGTGGCTCACTCCGCGTGTGGAACTGCTGCCCTACTCCGGCCACCTGACGCCGCTTGCAGAAAAATGGGAGTACGACCGCGAAGATTTGGTGGTAACGCTCGGCCTGTGGTTGGTGAACGTTATTCTCCTGGCCCTGGCTGCCGCGGGATCCTGGTTCGTGTTTTCGCACCGGGCGCGGGACGCTGTGCTCCCCACGGGAGCGATGTTTCTAGTGGCTCACATCGTGCTCCGCACGCTCTACTTCACGCGCATCGAAACGCCCGAACCGCGTTACGTTCTCGTTTGTTTCCCCGCGGTACTCGCGCTCGCTGCGCAGTGGTGGCAGCGCGCAAAGGCCGGAGCCGCTCCACCGGGCCCGCGATGAAAATTTTGGTCTCGCCGTCAGGCGCGCCGCTTGACGCTTGCCGCCCGAAATTCTAGCTCTCTCCTGGCGGTTCGGGATGGATCGTGACGCGCGCAATCTGCGGAAACCGCTCGCGCACGCGATCTTCGAGCGCCCCGGTCACGTCATGCACCTCCGTAATCGGCAGGCTGGCCTCGAGCGTGCATTTACAGGAAACCACGATGCGGTTTTCCGCGCGCCGCACCTGCACGTGCGAGCACTCCACCAGCTCGTGATATTCGCTGCGCAGCTCGTTGATGTAGGCCTGCACCGTCCGCCCCAGATCCTTCATGGTGTCCGCGGGCGGTATGTGCGCGCCCAGGGGCTCGATGTGGATGTTCACCTCGCCGGCGCGCGGAATCTCGGACAGCAGGTCGCGTTCCAGTTCCGTGGCCGCGCGGTGCGCTTCCACCAGCGTCAGCCCCTCGTTCACTTCGAGGTGCAAGTCCAGATACAGTTTTCCGTCGAGTTGGTTGGCCGCCACGTCGTGGATCGCCAGCCCGCGCCGCTGCGCGATCGCGCGCACGCGGTCGAACACGTTTTCCTGCGTACCCGCGCGCGGTTCCATATGCACCATCACGTCCGCGGGAACCATCTCGCGAATGCGCCGCTCCACAGCATCGCTCACCGCATGCACCTGTTCGAAGGTGGCCGTGCGCGAGACGCTGATGGTCGCATCCACGAAGTACCGGCTCCCCGCGCGCCTCACCCGCACCCGCTCCACGGATAGCACCCCTTCAATTCGCTCGACGGTCCGCTCGATTCGGCCCTGCAAGCCGCGCGGCGCGGCATCAAGCAGCGTGTCCAGCGTCTTCTGGCCCAGCCGGGAGCCGATGCGAATCACCACACCTGCCACAAAGAGCCCGGCCACGGGGTCCGCGAACCGCAGCCAGGGCTGGCCGATGCGCGCCCCGACCGCCGCCAGCAGCAGCCCTCCGATTACCACCATCGTGCTCCAAACATCCGTCGAGAAATGCAGCGCGTCTGCCTCCAGCGCCTCGCTTGCATACTTCCGCGCCACTCGCGTCAGCGCGCGCGCCCGCACCAGGTCCACGCCCAGGCACACGCACAGGATCAGCACCGCGGTCACACTCGGCCGTATGCGCACCCCTTCAAAAAACAGCCGTTCGGCCGCCTCATAGACGATGAAGAGCGCGGTAGCCAGCAGCAGCAGGGTCTCCACGAACGCCGAGAAACTCTCGATTTTCTCATGCCCGTACGGATGGGTCTCATCCGGCGGAAGGCTGGCGGCGCGAATCGAAAGATACGTAATCACGGCTGCGATCAGGTCGAGAGTGGAATGCAACGCCTCGGAAAGCACGCCCAGGCTTCCCGTCGAGTAGGAAAGGAATGCTTTCAGACCCACCAGCACCAGCGCGGAAGCCACCGACGCGGCGGCGGCCAGCCGTTTTTCCCGGATATCGTCCTGTTCGCTCACCGTGGCGCGTGATTCTCCCGCGGCGCCGGCGCGGCCACATCGCCGTGTGTTGGAAGGACGCCGAGCCTGCTCCTCATTCCCGCGCAGCTCCGTATCGCGCTCGAATGGTACAGCAAATGGTCAGTACAGAGCAGGATACGGCGCGAGAAAGCGCTGTCGCTCGTCTCCGCCCATTTTTTTGGGCGGATCAACCAGTTGGGACAACGAAACTACGCGGTGGAACCGAAGAGACCGCACCTCGAAGCCGGAATCGCCGTGGCTATGGCGTTTCGTCTGCGTCAGTTCAATGGCGGAGGATCCAGCAGGGGCGCGCGCCGAGGTTCGCCTCGCGCACCACGAACGTCCACGTCTTCAAACAGCAGCGAAGGCGCCACCACCGACGTCGGCAATCCTCCCTGCGCCCCTCCGAAGGCTGAAAGTGCGGTGGATGCGAACCCGAATTGCTGACTCTGCATGTAATTGTATGGAGTGAAGTCGTTGCCCATCCCGGCCACGGCGCGCAACACCCTCAGGCTCAGGCCGCGCAACATCGCGCCGCGTAACGGTTCTTCGCGGCCGTCGGCCACGTACACGCGATAGACCAGCAACGGCAGACGGTCGCCCGACGACGCTCCTCCCGCCGCCATTCCTATGAACTCCGAGAAATCCTCCTGGCGGCTGATCGCCACCGCGGGATTGTCCATCTTCTTCACTACGATGCACCAGGCATGCCCGTCCTGGCGGCAAAGGTCGAAGAACTGCTTCCGCAGCTCTTCGGGGCTCTTCGTATCTGTGGCCTGGAGAAACAGATTGCTCATCGTGGCGTGCGGATCGCTCAGATAGAAGCCCCGGCCGTGCCCGTTCGAATTTTCAAAATCAGGGCCCGGGCGGCGCGACATCAGCAATTGCTTCAGCGTTCCGTTTTCGACCATCGTCACCCGCTGTGCACGTACGCCCTCGTCATCCACCGCGTACCCGCCAACGAGCGGCGTTCCTTGGTAATCTCCCCGCGTCGGGTCGTCCACCAGGAATACTCCGAGCGGCAGCACCCGCGACCCCACGCGCCCCGTCCACTCGCTCCTTCCTCCTACCCGCTCCAGGAACTGGTCGAAGCTCTGTGTGGCGGCCAGCGGCGGCCGCGAGCCGCCTGCCGAGGGCGCCAGCATCTGGGCCAGCAGCGCTCCCGCTGCCGGCGCCTCAAACAAGACCGGCCCGGTGTAATCCGGCGCTGCCGGACCGTTGCGCAGCGCCATCAAATCGCGCGCCGCTTTCTCCACTCCCTGTCGCACCACGCTCGCCGCAGGGAGTTCCGCTGGAGTATTCGCATAGGCAGTATAAAAATTGTGCAGCGGGTAACCGTCGTCCGACTGCGTATCCAGGCTCGCCTCGATAGCCGCCACTTCGCGTGGCACGCGCACTTCGGTGCCTTCCGTCGTCATCAGGTAATAATTCATCACCGCCATGTGATAGATGATTCGAGAGCCGTACAAATCCGGAAACTGGCGCAGCACCGAGGAGGCCTCGCGCGCCTCCGCTTCCCAGTTTCGCGTGGTCCAGTCTGCCGCCAGCTTCGGCTCGACGTCTTTCACCGGCTGTTCGTGCGAAAAATCCGCTATCTCCGGCGGCCGCGTCAGATTCAGCAGAAAGGCGCGTTTGCTCGAAAGCTCGTCCAGCGCTTGCTTATAAGCCTGGTCAGTGGCCAGCCACAGGTCCTGCCGCAGCGAGTTGTAATCGCCGTCGATTCCCACTCCTCCGGTCGAGCCGATGAAGCCCTGGAAATCGCTCCCGCCGATGAAGTTTGAGCTGTCGAGCTGGTAATTGCCCACGCGCGCGTTCACGTCCATGAACCGGTTGCGCGACGTGGAACTGGTGAGCAGCGCGCCGAACGAGGCGGCCACCGTCCTCTGCTCGATGTCCAGCAGACGGTACTCGAGGTAGTACGGCGTCGGCTGCGGCGGCAGCACCAGCCGCGTCCGCGAGCGCGCCATCTCGTCCCGCATCGCGTGCAGCGTTTGATCCTTATCCTCCGCCGCGTCGGAGACTGCGGGACGCCCCAGCGCCGCCGCCACGGCCAGCAAAGCTGCGAACGCGAGCACCGCGCGGAACGGCAGCGTGCGCGCGCGGCTCACGGCTTTTCTCCTGGAGCCAGCGGATCGTGCGCCGGCGGCGGCAGGATCGGCGGCCGGTCCGTGGACGTCTCCTTCTTCTGCACTTCCATTTCGCTGATCAGGATGGCTGGCGAAACCGCGGCGACGGGCACCGAGCCCGATTCCGCTCCGCAGTAGCCGTTGAACACCTCCTGCGTGTCCCCGGTGGCCACGATTTTCGTCAGCGATACCAGCGGCGTGGCGATTACGTCCACTCCGCGCACCAGCAGGTCCGGCCGTCCGTCGGCATACACCTGATAGACCACCAGCGGCGTCACCTGCAGCACCTGCGGCTGGCCCCGCCCCGTGAACGTGAATCCTCCGGCGATGTCGTCGATCACCAGCCCGAACGGTTTCCCCTGCTTCTTCACCTCTTCGATCAGCATCTTCCGCAGCTCGGCGTTGCTCACTCGCTTCGAGCTCTCCACCACCAGATTCCCCTGGCGCGAGACCGGCATCAGCCCCGTTTGCGCCCGCCCGTGCCCGTTCGAATGCGGAAACCCAATCAGCGGCGAACGCGACATTTCGAAATTCTTCAGCACCCCGTGGTCCACCAGCACCACGTGCTCGGAAGGCACACCCTCATCGTCATAGGGGTAAAAGCCCAGCAGGTCCTCTTTCCCCAGCCGCTTCTGCGTGGGATCGTCGTAAATGGAAAGGAAATCAGGAAGAATTTGTTCACCCACCTTCTTCGCGAACGTCTGTCCTTCCCTCACGTCCTTCTGCCGGTGCCCTTCGGCGCGATGGCCGAACATCTCGTGGAAATAAACTGCGGCTGCGCGCCCCGTCAGCAGCGTGGGCACTGCCGCGGGCTCGACCAGCGGCGCCTTCACCAGCGCTTCCATTTCCTTTACCAGTTGTCCCGCCGACTCGAGCACCGTCTTGTCGTCGGGCTGCTCCGAGGGTTCCACCCAGTCAAAATTCGCGTAGCGGTTGATGTCCATCCCGTCGCTGGCTTTGCCCTGGATGAACAGCTCCAGCCGGTAGCGCACCTGCCCGAACTGCAGCCGTGTCCCCTCGCTCGTCACCATGTAATTGTTTTGCGCCTGCGCGCTAAGGCTCACGATGGAATTCAGCACTGCCGCGGAGCTGCGGAAGTAGTTCGTGTACAGCCGCACTTTTTCTTCCCAGGGGCGCCGGTCCAGCTGAAAACTCACATGCGGCCCGTAGTACTCATGCGGCGTCTCGCGCGAGAAGTCCGGCGCCTGCGCCTCCGTGCTTTCTACCTTCACGTCCTTGCCCGTCTGGATGCGCAGCAGTGCCTCGGTCGCTCCCCGGTACTGCCGGTCGGATTCCTGCCAAAGTAGGCGGCGCAGCACCGCGGCATCATCGTCCACCGGCGCCGACGTTCCGAAGCTGGCCTGCGAGCCTGAATCCGCGCCCCCCACGCGGTGTGTGTCGTCCAGCTCGTAGCTTCCCACGCGCACCGTGGTCTGCAGCCACCGCGTGTGAGTCTCTTCACTCGAAAGCAGCGCGCCGTTCGAGCCCTGCACTTCCGCCCGCTGCTGCTCCGTCACCCGGTAACTGATGAAATAGGGCGGCGGGGCCGCTTTGCCGAGCCCTGCGGTCGTGCGTTCCAGCTCTTGCTCCATGGCTTGAATGACGACGGATTTGGGTGCGCTCGGCGGCTCTTTCTCCGCCGTCCGCGCGTCCCCGGGCGTGCCCGCGGCGCACGTCGTCGCGGCCGCCAGCACCATCACTAGGATGTGGAGAGGATGGGTACGCACTGTCGATGATGTCATAAGGGTGTCAAAGCTCACTAGTGTAGCAAGGGCGGGCCAGACTTGCGAGCACTCACGATTAGATGCCGCGCGGTGCTCGCGAGACTCCTGCGCCGCCGGATTGCCTGCGCTCCCCGCGCGAGGGTAGAATCCCGCCGCCTTAGGACAATCTATTCCACTGCACCCCCAAAAGGAGAGAGGTCGATGAAAACAAAAGCACTTGCAATCGTTGTGGCTGTGCTGTTTGCCGGCGTGGCCGTATGCCTTGCCGCCGATGGCAATATGGGTACCTGGAAGTTGAACGAAGCCAAATCAAAAATCCCGGCTGGCGCCGCTAAGAATCACACCGTGACTTACGCCGCTGCCGGCGACAGCATTAAGGTCATCGTGGACGGCACGGGCGCCGACGGCAAGCCAACCCACAACGAGTGGACCGGTAAATTCGACGGCAAGGATTACCCCGTGACCGGCGATCCAACCTCCGACTCCCGCTCCTACAAGAAAGTGGACGCCAGCACCACTCAAATCGCCGTCAAGAAAGCGGGAAAAGTCACTGCCACCGGAAAAATCGTCCTCGCAGCCGACGGCAAGAGCCGCACCGTAACGGTTGAAGGCGTGGATGCCGGCGGGAAAAAGATCATCAGCAAAGCGGTGTACGACAAGCAATAGCCGATAACCTGGTGGAGGCCTTAGTCCTCTCCCGCGCCCCGAACCTCGGCCCGGGAGGGAATCTACCTGCTGAACTCATAGAGCGGCAGGCGGGTTAGCCGCGCGATGCGCGAAAAATCCTTGTCCAGAGTGAACATTCCCGCGCCGTGATCCAGAGCGACCGCGGCAATCAAGGAGTCGATCGTAGTCAGCGTGATTGCCCTTCCCCGCGCGAGCCGAAATATCGCTGCGGCTTTCCGGTAGGTGGCAAATCCACGGGGCTCGAGCAGGGGCCACTGCACCAGGTACCGTTCGACGGCATCTGCATCCCGGGTGAGCCCCTGCAGGATTTCGGTCAGAACGAGGCCCGTGAGCGCAATCGGCTCCGCTTCGGAAATCATGCGCCGCAGTTCCCGGGCAGCAGGGCCGGGCGAGCGGCTGAAGAAATCGATCCACACGGAGCTATCCACTAGAATCACACGCGGTTTCTCCGCGACGACTTCAAATCGCCTTTCCAGATCCCGCTCCCATAGTAGCGGAGGACGCCCTTGCGACTTTCCGAGCGCACCAGCAGTTCGAGCGCCTTGTGCACGATCTTGCGCTTGGTCTTCAGGCGGGTCAGTTTGCGCGCCCTGCGAAGTAACTGCTCGTCGAGATCGATGTTCGTTCTGGCCATGCCGGAACTATACACCAGATTTGCGAAAAGTTGCACATAGCTTCTGCCGGCTGATTCCATTCCCTTCGCGCGCCGCGGCATGATAAAAACCCAATTCAGAAGTGGTGTGCGCTTCAGAACTTGGAGGAATCCATGCGAGCTGCCGTGGTGCGGAAATATGGTCCGCCGGAGAACTTTGAGCTACGCGACTGGCCCGACCCGGTCCCCAAGTCCGGCGAGTGCCTGATTCGTGTCCGCGCCGTGGGCATCAACTTCGCCGACCTGCTCCAGCGCATGGGAATTTATCCCGGCACGCCCAAGCCCCCGTTTATTCCCGGATTCGAAGTCGCCGGGACCGTTGAGCAGGTCCCGGGTTCCACAGCGCTTCGTCCCGGCGACCGCGTCGTCGGCATGACGCGATTCAACGCCTATGCGGAATTCGCCGTCTGCGCTGCGAACGCCGCCTTCGCCATTCCCGACGCGCTTCGCTTCGAACAAGCCGCCGCCATCCCCGTCAACTACCTCACCGCCTTCCATTCCATGTTCGAGATGGGCAACCTGCGTCCAGGCGACCGTGTATTCATTCACAGCGCAGCCGGCGGCGTGGGCGTCGCTGCAGTTCAATTGGCGCGCGCCCGCGGGCTCGTCACGTTCGGCACCGCCGGCTCCGCAAAGCAGGACTTCCTCCGCAAAATCGGCGTGGACCATCCGATCGACTACACCCGCGAGGATTTTGTCGAAGTCGTGCGCCGCGTGGCTCCCGCAGGCATCGAGATGGTGCTCGACCCCATCGGCGGCAAGTCCTTCGCCAAGAGCTTGCGCTGCCTAGGAACGATGGGGCGGCTCGTCGTCTTCGGCTTCTCCGCTGCCGCTGGCCCATCCGGAAAGCGCAGCCTCCCCCGCGCGGCAAAAGCCTTCGCGCAAATGCCGCGCATCTCGCCTCTGAAACTGATGGAGAACAACCACGCCGTCATCGGCGTGCACCTGGGCCGCATGCGCGGCCGCGAAGAGGTGTTGCGCCGCGAAATGGAAGAAGTCCTCGCCTTGTATTCCGCGGGCCAGATTCACCCGGTGGTCGGCAAGACGTTTCCGCTCGACCAGGCCGCCGCGGCGCATCGCTACATCCACGACCGCCAAAACACAGGCAAAGTGGTTCTTACCATCTAGCAATTCAACCAGCCGCTCGCGGAGCCGCCCTAGTTCGCTGCCGGGGTGGAATTGCCCAGGTGCTGGTCGTACCAAGCAAGGATGCGGTTCAGCCGGTCCAGCAGATGTTTCTCTTCGCGCAAGCCGTGCGGCTCACGCGGATACATCACCAGTTCCGCCTCTACGCCATAGTGCTTCAATCCGCGGTAGAGCTCCTCGCTCTGTCCCGGCGGATCCGTCGTGTCGGATTCGCCCTGCAAGATAAGCGTAGGCGTCTTCGCATTTCTCAGGTACACGAACGGCGAACTCTTCAAAAACCCTCCGATTTTGTCCGGGTCGTAAGGCACGCCGTAGAACCACTCGTCGTACGCCGGGCCATGCTCCGTTCCGTACTCGGAAATCAGGTTCGATAGCCCCGCGCCCGATACCGCGGCCCTGAACAGATTCGTCTGCGTGATGGCCCACTCCGACATGTAGCCGCCATAGGACCAGCCGCCGATGCCCAGCCGCGCCGGATCTGCGATTCCGCGGTCGATCAAGTCCTGTACGCCGGCCATGACGTCCTTGAAATCTCCTCCGCCCCAGTCGCCGCGGTTCAGCTCCATGAACTTCTGACCGTATCCAACCGATCCGCGGATGTTGGGATAGAACACGGCGTACCCGTGGGCAGCCAGCAATTGTCCCCACGTCTCGATGGACGATCCCCAGCGGCCCGTGGGTCCGCCATGGATCAGCGCAATCGTGGGCAGCTTCGATTTTCCGTCGAATCCGGGCGGCACGAGCAGCGCCGCTTCGATCTCCAAGCCGTCGAACGAACGGTACTTGTAAATCTGCGGTTTGCTCAGAGTAAATTCCTTCCACGCTTCGTTCAGGTGCGAGACCTGCCGCGCCGGTCCATCCTCGTTCCACAGCCAGACTTCCGGCGGCACCGTCGAGTTCTGCAAGACCATCGCAATCTCGCCGTCGCCGCCCAGGTTGAAGTTTCCCGGCAGCGCATCAGCGATCGCGAGGTCTTTATGCGAACCGTCCACCCTAAATCTCACCAGGCCCTGGGAGAATCCGCTGGCAGCGACCAGTAAGATCGAGCCATCCTTTTGCCAGCGATATTGCTGCACCGCGCGGTCAAAGCCCGCCGCCGTCAGATTGCGCGCGCTCGGCTGCCCTAGATCGAGCAGCATCAAGTCGTGTGGCGAAGGGCCGTCATCCCGGCAACCGACGTACCCCAGCGTCTTGCCGTTCGGAGAAATCCGCAATTGCCCGAACGGACCTCGCGGCGAGTACAGCGGGTGTAGAGACCCATCAGCGAGAGTGACGCTCACGATGCGGTCGGTTTCCTTGTCCGATTCGGGATGATCCGTCGCCCGGAGGATCATTCCCTCCCCGGAAGGCAGCCAGGCGTGCTCTCTGATTTCCCATTGCGGCGGTGTGATCGCTTTGGCTTCGCCGCCAGCCGCGCTGATGAGCCACAGTCGTGCATGTTTTTCGTCCTTGTCTGCCACATGCGCATCGTCCTTGTCCTTCTCCCTCTTCTCCTCCGCCTCGGTCTTTGCGTCGGGCGCGAGAAACGCAATCTGTTTGCCGTCCGGAGACCAGCCAAAGCTCTGCACGCCCCGTTTGCCGCTCGTCAGTTGGGTGGCCTCGCCCCCGTCCATGCGGATCAGGTAAATCTGCTGCTGCTCGCCGCGGTTGGAAAGGAAAGCAAGTCGTTGCGAGTCAGGAGACCAGCGCGGCGAGGTCTCCGATTTCGCGGAGAAAGTGAACTGCCGGACGGCTCCGGAACTCTTGTCGAACATCCAGATGTGCTGCGCGCGGTTTTCTCCCTTCACGGGCTCGCTCACCACAAAGGCCAGCCGCGAGCCGTCCGGAGAGAATTCGAGGTCGGAGATCGTTCGCAGCGTCAGTGACGCCGCTGGAGTCAGCAATTTCTGGGCATTCGCGCACTGCTCATTCTGCGCGTTCGTGGCACGGGCCACGAAAACCACTGCCAGTGTGAAGCAAGCCGCGCAAAAAGACCGGTCCCTGTTCGCACGATGCATTGGGCCCTCCCCATCGGAGCAGAAGAATCTATGCCATGGTTCAGTGCACGGGCTTGGTAAAGAGTGCCGCATCCATGGGCTGGTTGAAGTGCACCTGCTGCACGAAGATCTCGGAATGGCGCTCCCCGTCCTGGTACGTCACCGTGTGATACGGGAACTGTACGCCGTCCACCAGCCGGTAATCGTCCCACACCTGCAGCGTTTCCGCCGTGCCCTGCGGGCTTGCGGAGAAAAATTGCGCGGCATAGAGCAGATGTGTCTCGGCGTCCAGGTGCAACCGCACCGCTCCGGAGGGCCCCCGCCACAACGCCGACTTCGTCTTCTTCCCCTGCACCTCGTCGTCCCCTAGGTATTGCACCTCGATAGCGCCCGTCCGCACCGCATTGAGGATGCCGATTCCTCCCGTCAGCAGGATCGAGCGCCGGAATTCACTTTTCGCATCCGGAGGCACTTCGGTGACTCCGCCCGGATATTCGAGCCAGCCGGTCTCTCCGTCGAATCCCTGAGTGAGCTCCGCGTTGGGCAGTTTCATATCCAGCCGCATGTGGTCCGGATACCAGACCTGGAGATGCAGCTCGACGTCGGCGTCCCCGGCCTGCTGGTAGAGCTTGCCCTGCGCGGCCACATCCACCGTCCTGATTCCCGCCAGCGTCTCGCCCCCGGCTGAACTCGAAGCCGCCGTCAGCAGCGCTTTGCCTTGCTCGAGCGCCGCCGGCGTCGGGGCCGACGCACCCGCTTCCGGGTTGTTGCCCGTGGGTTTCCGCCGCATGTCGGCCGCCATCAGGTCCAGCTCAGAAGCGCGCAATTCCTCGTACGTGGCGTCCGGGTAGGCCTGCTTCAGCGCGTCGTGGAACGCGCTCACGTTTCCCACCAGCACAATGGACAGGCTCGACGTGCTGTAATATCGCGGCGCCAGCGCGTTCACCTGCGCCGCGCTCACCCCCTCCAGGTTTTCACGGTAGTGCTGGAAATAATCCGGCGGCAGGCCATAAAGCGCCAGCGAGAGGATTCGCCCGGCAATCTGATCCGGCGTCTCTGATTGCATGGGGAACACGCCGATCAGATATTCCTTCGCGAATTGCAGTTCTTCGGCCGACACGTTTCCGGTCCCCATCTCCTTCATCAATCCGGTCATCAGGCGCAGCGCGGTGAGCGTGCTTTCCGTGCGTGTGGAAAGTCCGGCGAAGATCCCGCCGGCACGCGCCCGGCTGGCCAGTTGCGCGTACGCCCCGTAGGTGAGTCCCTTCTGCTGGCGGATGCGCACATTCAGCCGGCTGTTTTGGCCGCCGCCGAACACTCGGTTGGCCACAAACAGCGGCACGTAATCGGGATTGTTGCGGGCAATCGCCGGGCGGCTCAGCCGGATCTGGGTCTGCACCGCGTCCGGTTTGTCCACCAGCACAATGTGCAGACCCGGCCCAAGCTCGGGAATGGCGGGCGCAGTGAACTGTGGCGCGATTCCCGCCCATTCCCCCAGGAATTTTTCCGCCGTGGCGAACGCCTCTTCCGGTGCTATGTCGCCGGAGATGCAAAGGAACGAGCCGCGCGGCACATACCTGGTTTTCTGGAAGTCTGTCAGGTCTTCCCTTCCGATTCCCCTCACCGTTTCCGGCGTCCCTTCGTCAGGCAGGCCATAGGGGTGCAAGCCGAACAGTGCCCGCGCCGCCACCGCTTGCACCAGGTAGCCCCCGTCTGCCAACTCGAGTTCAAGATTGGAGATCGCCTGCCGGCGCTTTCGTTCGATTTCCTGCGGCTCGAAGCTGGGGTGCATCGCGACGTCGGAGAGCAAGTCCATCGCCAGCAGGAAATCCTTCTTCATCACCGTCGCCGTGACGCTCGCCGCGTCGCTCTCTGCCTCCGTGGAAAGCGTGCCGCCCACGAAATCGATCGCCTCCGCAATATCCTGCGCGCTGCGGTGCGACGTGCCCTCCGGAAGCAGGGACGCAGTCAGCGAAGCGAGGCCGGCTTTGCCTGGCGGATCGAAGAATGAGCCGGCCGAGGGTACCAGCAGTGTGACGGTCACTTCCGGCTGCCGGTCTCGCGAGATCACGAACACTTCCAGGCCGTTCGTCAGCACCCTGGCTGCCGCCCGCGGAAAATCGAACGGCCGCGGCGGTCCGGGCGCGGGCATTTGCGGCTCCAGGCGCACTCCCCCAGGAACCTTGCCCGAGGGCTGCTGCGTCGATCCGGATGTCGCTCCTGCACTGGTCTGCCGCGCCGCCTCACCGGCCCCGGGCTGCCCCTGGCCCGCCGCGCAGAATGCGGCCGACGCAATGAGCACGCCCACCAGCCCCGCGCGTGAAAGGTTTCGCCTCATCGCCGATTGTTCCGCTCTCTCCCGGGATCCCTGCCGTTCTCGCCCCCCGCGCTCATCGCGGCGCCGCCGGCGCGGTGATGTACAGCACGGTCATTCGCCCGACGACAAAATACTCGCGGGCCACCCGCTGGATTTCCTTCGGTGTCACCGTCAGATAGCGCTCCGCTTCCTGGTTCACCAGTTCCGGGTCTTTTCCAATCACCGCGGCGAATCCCAGCGTGTCGGCCGTCTGTTGGTCCCCTTCGCGAGCGAAAATGGAGGTCGCCAGCACCTGGTTCTTCGCCTTGGTCAGCTCGTGTTCGCTCACGGGCTGCTCTTTCATCTGCTCCAGCACGCTTTCGATGGCCGCCTTCCCCTCTTCCGCGGTCTTTCCCTGATTCATCACCGCGAAAGCCAGAAACAGGTTCGGGTCCTCGGTAAAGTTGCCCACACCCGCAGCCTGTGCCGCCAATTGTGTCTCGTACACCAGCCGTCGGTAGAGCCGGCTGCTCTCCCCGCTGGAAAGGATCGAAGAAGCCAGGTTCAGCGCGTAGTAGTCCGGCGAGAACGCTGCCGACATTTTGTAGCCTTCGATCACCGCTGGAAGCGGCGAGTTGGCTCCGTAGCTCTTGGTGGCTTCTCTCGCCTCGTTCTGCGGCGGCTCCACGAGCTGCTGGCGCGGCACCGGCTGCGCCGGCTTCGGAATTCCGCCGAAATATTTGTCCGTCCAGGCAAAGCACTCCGCCGCCACCGCGTCGCCCACCATCACGAGCGTCGCGTTGTCCGGCCGGTAGTAGGTGCGGTAGAACTCCTGCACGTCGGAGAGCGCTGCCTTGTCGAGGTCCTCCATGCTGCCCATGGTTGTGTGATGGTAGGGATGCACCGTGAAGGCCAAGGCGTAGAGGTCTTCGAACAGCCGGCCGTACGGAGGATCTTCGATGCGCAGCCGGCGCTCTTCTTTCACCACCTCGCGCTCCGAAGTGAAGTTTGCCTGGTCCACCGTCAGCGACGCCATGCGATCCGCTTCCAGCCACAGCACGCGCTCCAGAAAATTGCTCGGCACCGTTTCCCAAAAGACGGTCACATCGTCGTTCGTGTAGGCGTTGTCCACTCCGCCCGCGGCCTCGATGATGCGCGAGAGCTGATCCGGCGCCACGTGCGCCGAGCCCTTGAACATCAGGTGTTCGAACAGGTGCGCGAATCCCGTGCGCCCCGCCCGTTCGTCTTTCGATCCCACGTGGTACCAAATTTGCAGGTTCACGATCGGCGTGCTGTGATCTTCCACCGCGAGGACCCGGAGCCCGTTTGCCAGCGTCCGGCTGGCAATGTGCAGCGGCCGCGGCTCGACCGCCGTCGTTGTTTCCGGAGCGCTCGTCTGGCCCGCAGCGCCACGCGGCGAGAAGGCCCAGAGCAGTAAGACGGCAGCGGCCCAACGCGCGTGCCTCAATTCCGGTCGCAATGGGATTCCTTTCTGCTGGGGGATAACTCCCGCAAGCGGAGCGCGCAAGAACAGAGCGCCAGTGCGCTGTGCGTGGCGGAAAGTATCCTAGAGGTCGCGGCCAGCTCTGTCAACGCGCGGCGTGCGCCGCGCCCCGCTGCGCCTGCTCTAAATTGCGCCATTCATCAAGGGGAAGACGTAAGACCCGGAACCCGGGTTACGATGCCCGCAGCAGCGCCGCCGTGATGTCGTCCTGCGGAGATGCATGTCCGGAAAACTCGTCCACTGCGGAGAACAAACGCGTCAGCAGCGCCTCCGACGACGAGTTCACGTACTCCCGGCAGATCTTCATCACCCGGGCGGGGCCGAATTCCTCGCGCTCCGGATCGTGCGCCTCAATCAGCCCGTCGGTGAGGAACAGCACCGCGTCTCCCGG